>PMHP01000133.1:29716-41208 GCA_003158195.1 Vulcanimicrobiota bacterium
GCGGCGCAGCGCGCGAGCGGCGCCCTTATTTTTCTGCCGAATCCGGACAATCCAAGCGGCACGAACTACTCCTGGCCCGAGCTCGTTGCGTTTCTCGACGCGCTCCCCGACGACTCGCTCGTCATCCACGACGAGGCGTACGCGANNCGCCGGAGACGATCGCTGCGCTCGACGCGGTCCGCCTGCTCTACGGCGTGAGCCGCCCAGCCCAAGCCGCGGCGCTGGCCGCCCTCGACGACCAAGATTTCATCGAAGATGTCGTCGCGCAGGTCGCCGCCGGCCGCGCGGACTACGCCGCTCTCGGGGCGCAACTCGGCATTCCAACCCAACNNCCGGTGCGCGCGAAGCGCGCGGTCGACGATCTCTTGCAGCGCGGCATCCACGTTCGCAAACCGCCGCACCCACCGCTCGACCGTTACGTCCGCATCTCCGTCGGCAGCCCGCCCGAACGCGCCGAGCTTGCGTCTGCGCTACGCGCCGTTACGTTCGAACTACCCGCTCTCCGCGAGTGAACCGCCGAGCCAGTTGTCGACGTCCTCGAGGCGGTCGAGGGGGCGCGCGAAGTAGAAGCCCTGCCCCGTGGCGCAGCCTGCAGCGATCAGCTTCTCGCGCTGCAAACGGCTCTCGATGCCTTCGGCGACNNGTTCGGGAGGCAACGGCCGGCTGAAAAAGTATCCTTGCGCCTCATCACATTGGTGAGCCTGAAGAAACGCCAACTCCTCTTGCGTCTCCACGCCCTCAGCAACGACCCGCAGCTTAAGGCTGCGTCCCATGCTGATTACCGCGGTCACGATGGTCGTCTCGTCGGGAGCGGTGGTGATCTGGCGGACAAACGACTGGTCGATCTTGAGCGCGTCGATCGGGAATTGATGCAGGTACCGCAGCGAGGAGTAGCCGGTACCAAAATCGTCGATGCAGAGACGAACGCCGAGGGCTTTGAGGCGCGAGAGGACTTCAATTGCGCGCGGTCCGTCTTCGAGTAAGGCGCTCTCGGTAATCTCAAGCATCAAGAGATCCGGTCGCAGCCCGCTCTCGACGAGCGCGCGCTCGACCTCCTTGACGATGTTCGGCTCCATCAACTGGGTGACCGACAGATTGACGTTCATCGCCGGAGCGTGACCGAGGAGCCGACCGCGCGTTCGGCTTGCGAGCATGATGCACGATTTTCGCAGCACGAAGCGGCCGAGTTCGATGATTGCGCCGGATTCTTCGGCGAGCGGAATGAACGTCGCCGGCGGGACGTTCCCATAGATCGGGTGGTCCCAGCGCAGAAGCGCTTCGAACCCAACCGCGTAACCGCTGGCGAGATCGACGACCGGCTGGTAGGCGATTCGAAATTCGCCGCGCTCGATGCCGGCCTGCAGGTCGGTCATCATGCGCATGCGGCTCGCGAGCCGGTGCTGCATCGCGTCGTCGAAGACGACCGCGGTCGAGCGTCCGAGCGACTTTGCGTGGTACATTGCGGCATCCGCGTTGCGGATCACGTCCTCCGCGCGAACGTACGCCTCGTTACCCATGACGATCCCGATGCTTGAGGTTACGGTCGCCGTGCTGCCGTCGATTGTTACCGGCGCGCGCAGTTCGGCCTGGACGCGTTCGGCGATCGCGCGCGCCGTATCGAGATCGCGGATGTCGCGCAAGAGGACCGCGAACTCGTCGCCGTGGAAGCGCGCCACGACGTCGCCCTCGCGACTGAGCGAAAGGAGCCGGCGCGCGGTCACGATCAACAAACGATCGCCGGCGTGGTGGCCGAGCCGGTCGTTGATGACCTTGAAGCCGTCGAGATCGATGAACAGTACGGCGAAGTTCCGTCCGGTCGCGATCCGCTCCGCGACGACGCGCTCGAGGTGGCGGAGGAACTCGGGACGGTTCGGCAGCGAGGTAACCTGGTCGTGCGTCGCCGCATAGACCAGCCGCTCGTCGATCGCTTTGCGCTCGGTGATGTCGCGAACGGTCGCGAGCGCGGCGACCGACGAAGGATGCCCGATTGAAACGACGGAGACGCTCACCTCGGTCCAGCGCCTCGAACCCTCGGGGCGTTGGACGTTCCGTTCGACGACGTAGGACGTCTCGACACCATCGATGAGTGCCTGAAATTGCGGATCGCTCGGGGAAATGACGCTCGCGCCCTCACCGAGTAACTCGACCACCGCGTCGTTGCATTCGATCGTCGCGCCGTTTTCATCGAGGAGAGCGATACCCATGTTCGAGCGCGCGAGGATCGCGCGAAATTGTGCTTCGGTAAGCATGCGCGCACGTTCGGCCTGCTGCGCCGTGAGCTCGGCCGCCAGGGTTCGCGCTTCGGCCCGCGCGCGCAACAACTCGCGCCGGTCGCGCCGGGCAATCGAGCGGCCGACCAGCAGAAGTAATCCCGAGCTCGCGAGCAATCCGAAGAGATCGAGCAGGACGATGAGGCGGTGCTGGAGTTGGTCGTCCTCGAGGCGCGCCTCGAAGCGGGTCAGAAGCTCGTCGTGCAGTGACGCGGTGAAGTTGGCGCTTGCGCCGACCAGACGGCTCCGCAGGGCCGCGAACGACGCAGCGGTCGGCTCGCCGTAGATCGCCCCGCTAACCGGATTCTCCAGCGCGTCGGCCGCGCTTGTAAACTCGTTCCAGAGCGGCTCGAGTCCGGTTCGCAGTTCTGAATCCGCGCGGAAAGCACCGAGCATGTCGGTCGAAAGATCCTCCCGGCCGGCGTCCGCTTGGGCGAGCAAACCGGCGATCTTGACACGGTCGTTGACCGGGATCGCGCGCGCGTGCGGGGCGAGTTCCGCGATCGCCCCGGCGACGCCGAGATGCTGAACCACGAGCGGAACGCCGGTGAACTGGGCGTCCTGCAGGTTGCCTTCGATCACGTGAGATTCGTACGAAAGCTTCGCCGCTTCAGAGATAAGATCGATCGAGTGCAGCAGCGCATTCTCAAAGCGGTCGAGGTTCTTACCCGTGGGCCCGCGCGCGACGCTCGGCCAGGCCAGTCGCACGGGTGAGAGCACGTCGGCTTCGAGCGATGTCTTTTTGAAGACGCGTGCGCTGTCGTCGAGTTCTTTGAGGGATATCTCGAAGTCCATGCGTTGTTCGGCACTGACCGGCCGGCCGGGCGGAAGTGCGGCCGCCTCCTCGCCGAGCCGGATCGCCGTCACGTTGAAAATCACGCCTTGCTTTTCGGTGTCGATCGTGCGCACGTCGGCCGTAACGTTCATGTACGCGACGACGGCAACGCTGACGATCGGCACGGCAAAAATAAGCGACAGCAGCACGAGCCGCAGCGGCAGCGAAACGCGTAAAAAGGACCGGGGCCGAACGACTTCTGGGCTTGGCGTAGAAACCGCCATATCCGGCACATCGTCCAGGGCCGATGCACCCTTTAAGAAGCGAGCTGTGACCCGGCGCATAGTCGGGTTAGAAGGACCTCTGTGCGCGCCGCAAAGCGCCGCACGCGCGGCGGCTGTCCCCCACTAAAAACCGTGCCCGACGGCCTGTTGGTGGTTCTCGTTGGGCTCGAAATAGAGCTTCTCGTGCGGGTAGTCGATGTAGACGGTGAAGTACCGTAGAAAGAGCGCACCGAGTAGCCCGTCGTCCCGGTAGTCGCCGAAGGCGCCCGGGTCACGGGCTCGGAGGACGAGGAAATTCTCGAAGTTGAGGTCGGCGAAGCGGAAGCTTGAGAGGCGCAGCGGCACGATCGCGACCCGGCCGCCGACGCCGAAGACGACGCTCTGATCCGGGTCGAATCCCGTCCCGATGCCCTGGTCGGTAACGGCCGCGGGGTGGGCCTTCGCGAAGCGGTCGAACAGGATGATCGGCGCCTCGGCCCCCGTGTCGACGATAAAATCGTCGCTCGCCGCGTTGCCGATGCCGACGTGAACGACCGGAACCTGCTGATTGAGGCGGATCGGCATCGATGTGGTCGCAAGCGGCGGGGGCGAGAACGAATCGGGCCGGATTGCATCGACGTGCCCCGAGGTCCAGTCGTCACCATAGGTGACGCGCAGCGCGGTTCCGGCGATAAAATCGTATCCCAGCAGGCCGACAACGCGATCGTTCGGCCCCTCCTGGCTATCGAGGGGAGCCGTGCCCATGACCACATCGTGCATCGTGATCGAGCCGACTTGCACGATCGGCGCGACGACGCGTGAGAACGCGAACGTGCCGGCGACCGTCATCGCCGAGGAGCCGTACGTTTTAAGCTTGAGCTCTTTGGCCGCTTGGGGATTGATGAAGATTCCCGAGGCGCCCGAATCGAGCAAGAACGTCAGCGGGTAACCGTTGACGTCGACGGTGACGTGGATGCGCCCGTTGTCGACGGTCGCCGGCAGGCGAACCTCGTCTTGCCCGGCGGGAAACTCGACGAGCGTCCGGCGGTCGGCGGGAATCGCCAGCAGAGCGTCGTCGAGCGCGACGTTGACTTGGTCGCCGGTGAGCCTGGCCTCATAAGTGTTGCCGCGATCGTCCGCGCCGCGTTCGAGCCAGGCTTTGCGCCGCCCGCGCGGTCCGGCGCGAAAATCCGAATAGTCGAGGCGAAAAACGTGATGGCTGCGCTCGAATTCGCGGTGCACCGGGACGAAGTCGGTCGCGTCGTAGGTCGTGCGCTCGAGAAGGCCGTTCGACATCACTTGGGTGACGACGTAGCGGTTGGCCGGCGCGGCCAGCAGCCGCAGGGTTTGCGAAACGGCGTGCGCGGTTTGTGACGGCTCGGCGATGTCGAGGATCGTGTATCCGTTCTCGTTCTGGTGCCACGCTTGGCCCGCGAGTTTGCCGCTGCGCGTCGTAAAGGGGCCCTCGATGAGGGTGGTGCTTTCGTCTTCGCCGCGACGGATGACGTGCTCCGTGCCGCTAAGCCCCATCCGCGAGACGGCCCAATCCTCAACCTCGCTCCCGGGGAGCGCGGCCTTGTCCGCAGCCTTCTCGCGCGCGAGGATGTCGGCAGCCGTCAGCACCGGCGCAGCGCCGGCGGGCGCGTGCGCCGTTCCAAGAAGACAGCAGATCAAAAGGCCGGCCCGCGCTAGAGAAGTCATGCTCTAAGAGATTCGGTAGCGAGCCCCCCGAGATTGAGCGCTCGCGCTACGGCGCGCCGGAGCGCTTGAGGAGCAGGGTGGCAAGCGGCGGGAGCTTGAGCACGAGGGAATAGGGTTTGTCGTGCGCGCCGAACGGTTGCGCTTCGAGCGGACCGTTGCTGACGCCGCTGCCGCCGTAGTGTTCGTAGTCGGTGTTCATCGCTTCGACGTACGTCCCCGAAGCGGGGACGCCGATCCGGTAGCCGTGCCGGACGACCGGCGTGAAGTTCGTGATCGACACGACGACGTCGTTCGAGTCGCGCGCGCGGCGCACGAACGCGAGGATCGATTGCTCGCGGTCCGAGACGATCCACTCGAGGCCGGCAGGCTCCGCGTCGAGTTCGTAAAGGGCAGGGAGGCCGCGGTAGGTCCGGTTCAAGTCGCCGATCAGCCGCTGGACGGCCGCGTGGGCCGGATCGGCCAGCACGTGCCAGTCGAGGCTGCGGTCGTGGTTCCACTCGCGCTCCTGAGCGAACTCGCCGCCCATGAAGAGCAGCTTCTTGCCCGGGTGCGCGTACATGAAGCCGAAATAGGCGCGCAAATTTGCAAAGCGCTGCCAACGATCGCCCGGCATCTTTCCCACAAGCGATCCCTTGAGGTGCACGACCTCGTCGTGCGAGAGCGGGAGCACGAAGTTCTCGCTGAACGCGTACATGAAACCGAACGTCAACTGATCCTGATGATACTTGCGATTGATCGGATCTTCGCGCATGTAGGCGAGCGTGTCGTGCATCCAGCCCATGTTCCACTTGTAACCGAAGCCAAGACCGCCGAGATACACCGGTTGCGAGACCTTGGGCCAGTCGGTTGACTCCTCGGCGGCGGTCGCGGTGCCGGGGTGCTCGGCGTAGACGACTTCATTGGTGTTTTGCAGAAACGCGATCGCGGCAAGGTTCTCGCGGCCGCCCATGCGGTTTGGAATCCATTCGCCGGGCTTGCGGCTATAGTCGAGATAAAGCATCGAAGCGACCGCGTCGACGCGCAGCCCGTCGACATGATAGCGATCGAGCCAGAACAGTGCGTTGCCGAGGAGGAAGTTCGCGACTTCGTTCCGGCCGAAGTTGTAGATCAAGGTATTCCAGTCCGGCTGGAAGCCTTGGCGCGGATCCGCATGCTCGTAAAGGTGCGTTCCGTCGAAGTATCCCAGGCCGTGCGGATCGGTTGGGAAATGACCGGGGACCCAATCGAGCAGGACGCCGAGTCCCGCTTGGTGCGCGGCGTCGACGAAGGCTGCAAAGTCTTGCGGGGTCCCAAAGCGGCTCGTCGGGGCGAACAATCCGATCGGCTGGTAACCCCACGAGCCGTCGAACGGATACTCCGAAACGGGCATCAGCTCGAGATGCGTGAAGCCGAGCGACGCGGCGTAGGGTACGAGATCGCTCGCGAGCTCGCGATACGTGAGGTAACGGTTCCCCTCGGCGCGCTTCCACGAGCCGAGGTGGACTTCGTAGACCGCGATCGGGGCGTCACGCCGGTTCGCGTCCTCGCGCCGGGCGAGCCACGCGCTGTCGTGCCACGTATCGCCTCCCGCGGTTGCGACGATCGAGGCGGTCGCGGGCGGCCGCTCGCACCAGAACGCGTACGGATCGGCTTTGAGCGGAAGCAGGTTGCCGCTTGGGCCAAGCAATTCGTATTTGTAGACCGCCCCGGTAGCGATCCCCGGCAAGAAGATCTCCCAAACGCCGACTTCGTGCCGGAAGCGCATCGGGTGGCGCCGCCCGTCCCAGTCGTTGAAGTCGCCGACGACCGAGACGCGTCGTGCGTTCGGCGCCCAGAGCGCAAACGACGTTCCCGCGACGCCCTGCATGTGCGCGGCATGCGCGCCAAATTTCTCGTACAGCCGGCGGTGCCGCCCTTCGGCGATGAGATAGACGTCGATTTCGCCGAGCACGTTACCGAAGCGATACGGGTCTTCGATCTCGGTGCGCGTGTCGCCGATCGTCAGCCGCAGGCGATAGGGGAACGGCTCGACGCGCTTCGGCACGATCCCCGCGAAAAAACCGGCAGCATGAGTCCGTTCCAATTCGGCGACGGTTGCACCGGTCGTCGCATCGATGAGGTCGACGCGCGATGCGTGCGGGAGAAAAGCGCGAACCGCGAGGGCGCCGGCCTCGCGATGCATGCCGAGCACGGCGAACGGGTCGCCGTGATCGCCGCGAACGACCGATTCGACGGCCCCGCTATCCGGCAACGGCCGGCTCGGCAATCTGGGCAGCGGCGACCGGGGTTTGCTCGGGGTAGAGGATGCTGCGAATGCCCTCGAGCGGGATGCGCACCCACGCCGGGCGGTTGGCCAGCTCGTACGACACCTCGTAAAACGCCTTCTCGAGCATGAAGAGTTCGAGGAATCGTTGCGCTAAGACGGGGTCGTTCGGATACGAAGGGCAGCCCGCAATCGTTTCCCGGTATCCGGCGAGGAACGCTTCAACGCTGCGGCGTTCCCATTCGCGCGCGAGCGGCTCGAGGGCGCTCGTGTCCTCGGCGCGATCGGCGGTGACGCCGCGCATCGCCGCGACGGCCGCGTAGTTGATCGAACGGAGCATACCGGCGACGTCGCGCAGCGGCGAAGACTTTCTGCGCCGCTGCTCGAGCGGCCGTCCGGGTTCGCCCTCGAAATCGACGAGCATGAAGTCGTCGGCCACGACGAGCACCTGACCGAGATGGAAATCGCCGTGATAACGCGTCTTCACGAGACCCCCAAGGTCGGTCTGTGGCGACACCGTCAGCCGCGCTTCCAGCTCGCCACGCAGACCCAGCAACGACTGCGCGAAATCGCGCACGTCGCTTGGAACGCGTTCGAGACCACGCTCGAGCGACGCCAGTGCGTCGCCGGCGCTCGCGCGAGCGTCCGCGCTCCACCTCTCGAGATCGGCCTGCGTTACCGGTTCCGGCTGGAACGCCGGGTCGTTCTTGGCCGACGCGAACGCCCGATGGACCTCGGCCGTACGGACGCCGAGCTTCCGCGCGCGCTGCACGAAGATCTGATGGGAATCGGTGTCGGGACCGGGAGCGCCATCCGCAGCGGAAGCGGGTGCGGCGTCGTGCGGTACCGCCATGTTCCGGCGGTGATCGAAGAAGCGCTCGAGGTAGGCGAGCGTCGCCGTCCAGCCGTCGCCTTGTGACTCGACGAATTCCTGAACGATGCACAGCGCGGTCGACTCTCCCGAGCGGTCGAGATATTCGAGCGAGCCGTAAAAGGCTGGAGTATTGCGGTAATCGACCGATGCCAGAAAGCGTGCGATTTCGAGTTCCGGCTGCGGGCCGGGATGAATGCGCCGGTAACCCTTGAGGATCGCGCGCTCGTCGACGACGACCGACGTATTACTCTGCTCGACGTCCATGCGCCGCACGTGCGGTTGTTGCGAGAACGAGGCGGCGGCGAGTTTTTCGGTCGATTTCGCGACGTAGGTTCCGCCTTGCAAGCCGGGTAGTTGACGGTCGTTGCGGATGTCGTCGAGCAGGCCGATCGAAAATTCGTCGACCCCGAACGCGTCGAGCAGGTAACCGCTGTGCGCGCCCGTGCGCGTGCGCGCGAGCGTTGCCCGAATCTGGGCCGGCGTCCGTTCCTCCGGCGTATCGTCCCCGATCACGAGCGGAACGAAGTAGCGATGGTTCGCCTCGACCATCGTGAGGTAGGCGCGCACGTCGTCGCGGTCGAGCCGCACCGTGTCGACCAGTTTGACCGCGCGCAGATCCGCATCTTTGTCCGAAAACCAGCGTTGCTTGGGTAGGTACGACGGGACCACCTCGCCCTCGAAGAGTTCGAGCGCTTTGCCCCCAAGTTGCGTCGTCTCGACGTCGCGCGGAAGCACGAGCGTGAGCAGTTCGGGCAGCTGACCGGGCCCTTCCGCAGACCATTTCGGCGCACGTGCCGATTCGGAAAGCAAGAACCAATAGAAGGCGTGACCGGGCAGAGAGACCGCGTAACGGTCGGCCGCGATCGCGTGAAACGGGCTCCAACTGCTCATCTCGACCGGGACGCGGCCTTTATACGGGCTGAGGTCGAGGACGACTTGCTGGGCCGTGTGCGCGAGATTATTGACGCAGAGAATCTTTTCGTCCTCGTATTCGCGCATGTAGGCGATCACCTTGCGGTTCGTCGGTTTGAGGAACGTGAGCGTCCCGCGCCCGAACGCCTTGTAGCCTTGCCGCACCGCGATCAGCTTGCGCAGCCAGTTGATCAGCGAGGAGGGGCTGCGGCTTTGCGATTCGACGTTGATCGCTTGGTAGCCGTAGACCGGATCCTGGATCGGCGGCAAGTACAGTCGCGCGGGGTCGGCGCGTGAGAAGCCGCCGTTGCGGTCGATCGACCATTGCATCGGCGTACGGACGCCGTCGCGATCGCTCAGGTAGATGTTGTCGCCCATCCCGATCTCGTCGCCGTAGTACACGATCGGCGTCCCGGGCATCGACAGCAGAAGGGCGGCGAGCAGCTCGATCCGCCGGCGATCGTTCTCCATCAGCGGCGCGAGGCGCCTGCGGATGCCGACGTTGACGCGCGCGCGCGGCTCGGTCGCGTAGACGCGGTACATGTTCTCGCGTTCGCGATCGGTCACCATCTCGAGGGTCATCTCGTCGTGGTTCCGCAGGAAGATCGCCCACTGACACGTCGGTGGGATCTCCGGCGTCTGACGCATGATGTCGATGATGGGGTAGCGATCCTCCTCGGCGATCGCCATGAACATCCGGGGCATGAGCGGGAAGTGGAAGGCCATGTGACATTCGTCGCCGTCGCCGAAATACTGACGCACGTCCTCGGGCCACTGGTTCGCTTCGGCCAGGAAGACTTTGTCTTTGTATTCGTGGTCGAGCACCGCCCGCATGATCTTGATGACCCCGTGCGTTTCGGGCAGATTCTCGTTCGAGGTACCCTCGCGTTCGCACAGGTACGGGACGGCATCGAGGCGCAGCCCATCGACGCCGGTATCGAGCCAATAGCGCATCACGTTCATGATCGCCTCGATCACGCGCGGATTGTCGTAGTTGAGATCGGGCTGGTGCGAGAAGAAGCGGTGCCAGTAGTACTCGCCGGCAACCGGATCCCACGTCCAGTTCGACGTTTCGGTGTCGGTGAAGATAATGCGAGTGCCCGCATACTTCTTGTCCGTGTCGCTCCAGACGTAGAAGTCGCGCCAGACGGATCCTTTCTTGGCGTTACGGGCCCGCTGGAACCACGCGTGCTGGTCCGAGGTGTGATTGACGACGAGTTCGATCAGGACCCGGATGCCGCGGTCGTGCGCCGCTTTGACGAACGCGCGGAAGTCGTGCATCGTGCCGAAGGCGGGGTTGACGTTGCGGTAGTCCGCGATGTCGTAACCGTCGTCGCGCATCGGTGAGGGGAAGAAGGGCAGAATCCACAAGCACGTTACGCCGAGGTTCTTGATGTAGTCGAGTTTCGCCGTCAGGCCGGGAAAATCGCCGATGCCGTCGTCGTTCGCATCGAAGAACGCCTTAACATGCACCTGATAGATAATCGCGTCCTTGTACCAAAGCGGGTCGTTGTCGATCACGTCGTCTTTCTGAGATTCAGTCGAAAGATTGCTGCCGGGTTGAGCTGCGGGTCGAGGCGCCAGCGATGCGGCGAGCCGCGCCAGACGTGCCGGGTTTCGCCGAGCAGCTCTTCGAGTTCGTACGGCTCGTCGTCGGCGATCTTGAAGTCGCCGGTCGGCACCCAGAGCACGGGGTCGCGGGCGGCGAACGGGTCGAGGTTGACGGCGACGAGGAGCACGCTCTCTTCCGTCTGTTTGCCGTAGAAGATGACCTGCTCGTCGTCGGCGCGATAGAAGGTAACGTTGCGCCAATCCTGCAGGGCTGCGTTCTCGCGCCGGATCCGGTTGATCTGGGCGATCTGGGGTTTGATGTTGCCTGGTGCGTCCCAATCGCGAACGCGTATTTCGTACTTTTCCGAATCCAAGTACTCTTCGCGTTCGGGCAGTGCGGCGTTCTCGCACAGCTCGTATCCGCTGTAGATGCCGTAGAGGCTCGAGAGTGTCGCGGCGAGGACGAGGCGACTCAGAAAAGCCGGGCGGCCGCCCGTTTGCAGGACCGGCGAGAGAATGTCCGGCGTGTTGGGCCAGAAGTTCGGCCGGTAGAACTCCGACAGGACGGGCCCGGAGAGTTCCTCGGAATACTCCGTGAGCTCGGCTTTGGTCGTGCGCCAAGTAAAGTAGGTGTAGGATTGCGTGAATCCCAGCTTCGCGAGTTGTTGCATCACCTTTGGGCGAGTGAACGCTTCGGCGAGGAAGATTGTTTCGGAGTGCCTCGCCCGGACCTCGGCGATCATCCATTCCCAGAATGCGAACGGCTTCGTGTGCGGGTTGTCGACCCGGAACGTGTGGACGCCACGTTCGATCCAAAAGAGCGCGACGTCGCGCAAGGCTTCCCAGAGCGCGCGGCGATGCGGGCCTTCCCAATTGAAGTTCACGATGTCCTGGTATTTCTTGG
>PMHP01000180.1 GCA_003158195.1 Vulcanimicrobiota bacterium
CTCGGTCAGGATCACGTCGAAGCCTTGCGGGTCGCGCAGGAGCTGCATTGCCGCGTTGTCGACCAAGACGTGCGTCAGGCGGATGTCGGGATATGCACTGCCGTGCAACTCCGTCACGACCTTGCGCCAGAGCCTGCCGCTTTCAAGCACGTTGGCCTTGTCGACCGACGTCACGTTTCCGCGCCGTCTGCGTGCGAGGTCGAAGGCGACGCGAGCAATCCGCTCGATTTCGGGACGGCGGTACACGAGCGTGTCGGTTGCGGTCTCGACGCCGTCGATGTGGCGCGTCTCTTTGGGTTTGCCGAAGTAGAGGCCCGAGGTCGTTTCGCGAACGACGACGAGATCCAACCCGCGGACGAACTCGGGCCGCAAGCTCGAAGCGTCTTCGAGGCCCGCGATCGTCTTGACCGGCCGTAAGTTCGCGAACAGATCGAACCGCTTGCGGAGCTGGAAGATCGCATACTCGGGGCGCTTGTCGGACGGCGCCGCATCGTACTTCGGATCGCCGACGGCTCCGAAGAGGATCGCGGCGCTGCGTTCGCAGAGCGCGTGGGTTGCCGGCGGATAGGCGGTTCCGTCGCGCTCGAGCGGGCCGACGCCGACGTCGCCGCGCACGTAGTCCACGTCCGGACGCACGGACCGCAGCACGCGCTCGGCGACGGCCGTGACCTCGACGCCGATTCCGTCGCCCGGCAGGACCGCGATGACCGGCGGCACGTTCAGACGAACGTGAAGGGTGCGCGCGGCATCTCGAGATACGCGCTAACGCCAAGCGGGGAGCCGTTCTCCGCCGAGGCTGCCAGCAGCGCCGACAGCGCGCTCACGTCGCGCTCGTTGACGAGCAGCGCCGCCGACCAGAGCGCGCCACGCCGGTCGCCGGCCTGCACGCGGCGCGTCGCCGTCGCAATCCGCGAGCAAGCAAGCCAAACCTGTTGCGCATGAGCGACCACCGCCGCTTCGCCCTTAAGTGCCGGCGCCCGCGCGCTGCGCGACGAGCGTTGCGAGATGCGCACGAGATACGGTTCTCCACCCGGCGGCGCATGCGGACCCGAATAGAGATGCACGACGCATTCGCGCTTGGGCCCAAGCCGCGTCAGCGCGCGGCACCACCGCGCGTACTGCTCTTTCGCGCTCTCCTCGAGCGCCCCGGAGTGCGGAAAGACCGTCAACAAGCGCATCGGCAGCACGGCGACGCTCGACCGCGCGCGCTCCACCGCGCCCTCGAGCACGCGCGCTTCGGCCGCGAGCCAGCCTGCGTCGCTACGTTTGCGCTCGAGTTCGGCGGTCGCGTACGCGGTCGAGTCGACGAACGAGAGAAGCAGCGCAAGCCGTCCGAATCTGACGGCCTGGACGCGGCGTCCTTCGATCTTCAAGCGGCGGCCCGCAAGCTCGGGCGCGCAAACAGCGAGCAATAGGACGGCGCGTCCGGCAGGGTAGACGCGCGGCCGAACGGCTGGAACGTGACCCGAGGCTGCTCCGTTCGCCATCCCAAACGCGCTTCACACTCGGTTGGCGCGAGCCCTGCGACTAGACCTCGAGCGGCTCCGTCTTCGTGCCGTTTGCCGGCGGCGCGGCAGCCGACACGGGGCCGGGCGTTCGGTCGAGCAACGACAGATGCGTCATCAACAGGCTGCGCAGTTCACCCTTGGCTTTCTCCGCCGTTTCGACCGCGCGCTGGTGCTCGCGGCGCGCATCGTTGGCTCGGTCGGCGAGCGAAGCGATCTCTTTTTCGACGTTGACGCGCGCCTCGTGACGGATCAAGTCCGCCTCCTTGTGGGCGTTCGCCTTGACCTCGTCGGCCGTGCGCTGGGCGAGCAAGAGCGTGTTCTGCAGCGACTCTTCCATCGCTTTGAAATGGCTGATCCGCTCGCGCATGTCGCTGATCTCGGCGTCCAGCGCCGCACGCTGTTGCGCCTCGTCCTCGAGCGTTTCGATGATCTCGTCGAGAAACTGGTCGACGTCGGAGGGTTCGTAGCCGTTCAGCTTCTTCTTGAACTGCTTGTGCTGAATGTCGACGATCGTGATCTTGGCCATGCCTTCAGCCTCGATTCGTCATGAAGTCGAACGACGGATCGGCGGCGAGCGTCTCGCGAATTCCGTCCGAGTTGACGTGCGTTCCCGGCGGCACGACCAGATACATCGCATCCGCCAGTTTTTGGATCTTGCCGTCGAGCGTGTACGCGACGCCGCTCGTGAAATCGACGACCCGCTGCAAGAGGCCGCGATCGACGCCCTGGAGGTTGACGATCACGACCTGCCTCGAGCGTAAAGCGTCGGCGATGAAGGTCACGTCGCCGAAGGTCCGCGGCGCGAACAGGCTGACCTGGCCCGTGACCCGGCGCTCGCGCGCCGAGAAAGCCACCACGTTGCGCTTCGCCGCCTGCGGTTCGTCCTCGTAGAACTCCCCGTCTTCGTCTTCCTCGTGAAGAGAGAAGAACGATCCAATCCGGTGCAGGACGCTCGCCCTGCTTGCCCGCTGCTCGCGCAGCTCGTCTTCGTCTGCCGATCCGTTCATTCACGTTCTCCAAAGATCGCGGTCCCGATGCGTACCATCGTCGAACCGCAGTCGACCGCCTCTTCCCAATCGCCTGACATCCCTATCGAGAGCGTCGTCCCGCCGACCGCCGCGAAGGTTTCCGCCGCGCGCCGGAAGGCGCGCCCGATCTCGCCGCGATCGTTCGTGTTCGGACCGATCGCCATGACCCCGTCGACCGGGAGGCCCTCGTCCGCGCGCAACCGCGCGGCGAGCGCCGGTGCGTCGCCCGGGTCGACGCCGAAGCGCTCGGCCGGCGAGATGTTGATCTGCACGAGCGCTCGCACCGGCTTGCCCAGCGCGCGCGCGGCTTTAGCGATCGCGCGCCCCGCGTCGAGCCGGTCGATCGTCTGCACGACGTCGAAGGTCTCGACGATCGCCTTCGCTTTGTTCGTCTGCACGTGCCCGATGAAGTGCTTGCGCGCGTCCGGCAACCCCGCGTACTTGGAGCGCGCCTCCTGGGCGTAGTTCTCGCCGATATCGGTCAAACCGGCATCGAGCGCCGCGATGACCCGCTCGCGCGGCTGTTTCTTCGTAACGCCGACGAGCGCGATCTCACCCGGCTCGCGCCCGGCACGAAGCGCCGCGGCCGCGATCCTTTCGCGCATCGACGCGATGCGGCCCGCGAGCGAATTCGGAGCGCCATCCGGCCCAACTCCGACCTCCAGCTTCATGGGAGTAGCGTCTTCCTTTAAGCGGGCGCAACACCCTTCGACCCGGTCGAGGTCACGGTTGGGGCGACGTCGGTGCGCCGGTTGCGACGCAGCGACCAGATGACGAGCCCGATGCCGATCGCGATCATCGGTAGCGCTAAGAGCTGGCCGCCGGTAAACGGGCCGACCGCAAGGTCGGTCTGCCGCCAAATCTCCGCAATCGAACGCGTGATGCCGTAACACGTGA
>PMHP01000189.1:0-7800 GCA_003158195.1 Vulcanimicrobiota bacterium
AGGGTGTGCACGGATGCCGGATCGATGCCGGCGATCGCGATCGCGGCCGCTCCAAGCGCGTTCCACGAAAGCGCCTCCCGTCCGGCTGCGTGGGCGACGAGTCCAAACGACAGCATGGCGGCCGCGCGAACCGAGGGCAAATGATCGCCGCTGAAGGCCGCATAGAACCAGATCAGCGCGATCGTTGCGAGCGACGACCATACGCGCCCAAGGCAAAGTGCGCGCAGCAGGCCGAGGCAAAGTGCCGCGACGACGCCGAGATGGAGTCCGGCCGTCACGAGGATGTGGACGGTGCCGGTATCTTGGAAATCGGCCCGTAAGTCCGGCGGTAAGGCGCTGCGCTCGCCCCACATCGCGCCCGCGAGAATCGTCGCGCCGGGCTCGGCCAGGTTTGCGTGCAAACGCTGCGATGCCCATGCGCGCAATCGCGGAACCCAGAGCGAAGCATCGGACGTTTGCGCTGGTGCGCGCGCCAGGATCGTCGCACGCGCGAGCCGCCAGGAGATGCCACGCTCCGCCTGCAGCTCGCGCTCCGAGGGTTCGCCCGGGTTACGCGCGTCGTCGAAGATCGTACGCTTTGCGCGAATCCAGAGACGCTCGCCCACCGCGATCGGCGCGCCGCGCATCTCCATCGTTGCGAGCGCGCCGTCCGCCAAGCGGACGGTAAGGAAGAATTCGCCGTCGCCTGCGGCGCGTTCTTCAATGGCCGTTGCTGCAAAGCGCCCAAAGTGCGCGTCCGGTAGAGGAACCGGCGGGTGCCCGGCGAGCGTAGCATCGAGGACACCGATTGCAAACGCGGCGGCTGCGATCAGTCGCGCACGCGGCCATTGCGCGCGCGGCCAAGCGCCGATCGCGAAGACGAGCAGCACGCACGGCGCAGCGACGGCGCCGCCCAGGCCTTCGGACTCGATGCCCAAGAGAAAGGAAATCGCGCACCAGAGCGGTCGTAGCCGGTCCACCGGTCGTACCATCGCGACGTGGGGACGCTCACACTAGGGGTGCTGCGCGGCTACGAGACGCGCCATTTGCCGAGTGCCGCTAGGGCTCGCCTACGGGACGCACGAATCTCGCCGGGCTAGCGCGTTGCCAGCGCCGCCTCCGAGGAGTTTCATGCGGATCATCGTCACCGGCGGGGCCGGGTTCATCGGGTCGCATATCACCGATGCGTATCTTGCTGCCGGGCACGAGGTCGTCGTCATCGACAGTTTGTGGGCGCACGGCGGCGGCAGGCGCGACAACATCGCCGAACGAGCCTCGTTCGTTCACGTCGATATTCGCGATCCGGGTATCGAGCGGATCTTTCGCGAGTTTGCGCCCGAGGTCGTGAGCCACCACGCCGCGCAGCACAGCGTCGCGATCAGTTCTCGCGACCCGCAACTCGACGCACAAGTTAACGTGCTCGGCCTGCTCAACGTCCTCGAAACGTCGGTCAAGGCCGGCGTAAAAAAGGTGATCTTCGCGTCGAGCGGAGCGACCTTCGGCGAGCCGAAGACGCTGCCGATTACCGAAGGGACGCCGCAGTGGCCCGAATCACCATACGCGATTACGAAGATGGTCGCCGAACACTATTTGCGTTTTTTCCGGATGCAACACGGCATCGACTTTACGTCTCTGCGCTACGGCAATGTCTACGGTCCGCGTCAAGATCCCAACGGCGAAGCGGGCGTCGTCTCGATCTTCATCGGGCGTTTTTTAGCTCAGCAGGGCGTGAAGATCTACTGGGACGGCGAACAAACGCGCGACTACATCTACGTCGGAGACATCGCCGCGCTCAACGTGCTCGCGCTCCAGCGCGGCGGGGGCGCTTGCTATGGAATCGGGACGAATAAGAAGACGAGCGTCAACGAAATCTATCGCGCGCTGGTCGACGTCACCGGGTTCGAAGCGCCGATCGAGCATTTGCCCCGGCGCCCCGGTGACGTTCGCGACGCACAGATCGATTCGTCGCTGGCCGCCCAGGAACTCTCCTGGCTGCCGAAGACGACGCTGCTCGAGGGCATGAAGAAAACCGTCGACTACTTCCGCGAGCGTTTGCCGGCCTGATGGCTGCGAGCTTCCTCGATCTGACAGGCCGCGTCAGCATCGTCACGGGCGGGAGCCGGGGCATCGGCGCCGCAGCCGCGTTAGAATTGGCTCGTGCCGGCTCCGACGTCGCGCTCTTCGATCTCGACGGCGACGAAGCCGGGGCAGCCGCCGGTGCGATCGCGCGCGAAACCGGGCGTAAAGCCCGCGGCTATGCCGTCGACGTTCGCAAGGCGCAACTCCTGAGCCGGATGTGCGACGCCGTCGCGGAAGACTTCGGCGGCGTCGATCATCTCATCAACAACGCGGGCGTCCAGTTCGTCGCGCCGCTGGTGGAGTTTCCCGAAGAGAAGTGGGACTTCGTGCGCTCGATCAACCTCGACGGCGTCTTCTATGCGACCAAGGCCGTGTGGCCGCACATGGTCTCGCGCAAGCGCGGCCGTATCGTTAACATCGCAAGCATCCACGGACTCGTCGCTTCGCCCTTCAAACCCGCCTACGTCGCCGCAAAGCACGGCGTGATCGGTCTCACGCGTGCGGCCGCTTTGGAAGGCGCGCCGATCGGCATCACCGTCAACGCCGTCTGCCCCGGCGCCGTGATGACTGATCTCATTCGCAACCAGGCTCCGCAGCTCGTCCAGTCCTACGGCGGCAACATCAGTGAGAGCGAGGCGCTCGAACGCGCGTTCCTCGAAGCGATGCCGAGCAAGACGTTTATCGAGCCGCAAGAAGTCGGCCAGTTGTGCGTCTACCTCTGCAGCGACGCGGCCCGCTCGATTAACGGCGCGCCGATATCAATAGACGGCGGCTGGTCGGCGCACTGAACTTGTCACGGTGAGGTTGTCGACCTTGTCACGCTGAGCTTGTCGAAGCGCCGCCGGGATCTGGGCAAGCGCCGTTGGCCCTTCGACTNNCGCTCCGCTCAGGGTGACAAGCTTACGCGACGACGAGGTTTACGAGTTTGCCGGGGACGAAGACTTGTTTGCGGAGGGTCTTTCCTTCGAGATGGGCGCGGACGTTGGGGTCGGCGTAAGCCAGCGCTAGTGCCTCGGGCTCGGCGATGTCGGGCGCGACGGGGAAGCGCGCGCGAATCTTGCCGTTGACCTGAATGACGAGTTCGATCGTGTCGACCGCGAGCGCGGCGGGATCGGGGGCGATCCAACGCTCGAGGTGGACCGAGGTCGTATATCCGTAACGATGCCAGAGTTCTTCGGCGATGTGCGGCGCGAACGGGGCTAGCGCCAGCGGCAACGCATGCGCCGCGTAGAGGAACGCCGGATCGCTCGCGGATCCGGTCTGAGGGAACTTCGTCAGTGCGTTGACGAGTTCGTCCAAGCGCGCGAGGGTCGTGTTGTAGTGGAAACGCCGCGTCCGTGTCTCGTCCGCGCCCGATTTGAACGCGGCGTGCAGCGCGCGCACGAGGCCGCGCGCCTCGTCGCTCGCCATTGCCGGGAGCCGGTCGAGCGCGATCGCGCGAACCCGGTCGCCGAGCGGCTCGGCCACGCGCCAAACGCGATCGAGGAAGCGCACGCGGCCGGCAATTCCCTCATCGCTCCATTCCATCGTGTCTTCGGGCGGGGTCGCCTTAAGGAGAAACAGTCGCATCGCGTCGACGCCGTTGCGTTCCGCGGTCTCGTCGATGCCCACGACGTTGCCGCGGCTCTTGGACATTTTCTCGCCGAAACGCAGCACGAAGCCTTGGTTAAAAAGCCGCGCGAACGGCTCGTCCGGGCCGCCGACCCAGCCTTTGTCGTGGAAATACTTGTAGAAGAAGCGCGCGTAGAGCAGGTGGAGCACCGCGTGTTCCGAGCCGCCGATGTACTGGTCGACGTTGAGCCACGGATCCACCCGCCGCCGCTCGAACGGTGCCGTCGCGTTGTGCGGGTCGAGATAGCGGACGAAGTACCACGACGATTCAAAGAACGTGTCCATCGTATCGCTCTCGCGCCGCGCGGGGCCGCCGCAGCGCGGGCAGGGCACCTCGAGGAAGGCTGCGTCGCGCGCGAGCGGCGAGCCTTCGCCCGTGATCGGAACGTCGGGCGGCAGGACGACGGGCAGCTGCGCGTCGGGGACCGGGACCTCACCGTCGTTCGGACAGTACACGATCGGGATCGGCGTCCCCCAATAGCGTTGCCGCGAGATCAGCCAATCGCGGATCCGGTAGTTCACCGTTCGTTCGCCGCGTCCGAGCGCAACGAGCCGCTCNNGCCGCCGTCATCGGCGCGTCGCTGTGGGTGTGCGGGTCCTCGATGACGCGGGCGATCGGCAAGCCCGCCAGATGAGCGAACTCGAAGTCGCGTTGATCGTGTGCCGGTACGCCCATGACGGCGCCGGTCCCGTATTCGGCGAGCACGTAGTTCGTCACCCAGATCGGGATGCGTTCGTTCGAAAGCGGATTGCGCCCGTAGGCCCCGGTGAACACCCCGGATTTCTCCATGAGGCTCGTGCGCTCGAGCTCGGATTTGTTGCGGACGCTCGCTGCGAACGCTTCGACCGCTTCGCGCCGCGCGGGATGGCGATCGAGAATCTTCGCGACCAGCGGATGATCCGGCGCGAGCGCGAGGTAGGTGACGCCGAAGAGCGTGTCGGTCCGCGTCGTGTACACCGATATCTCGGCAGCAAGTCCCTCGACGTCGAACGAAAACGTCACGCCTTCGCTGCGCCCGATCCAGTTGCGTTGCATCGTGCGGATCTTTTCGGGCCAGCCGTCGAGGCGGTCGATTGCGGCGAGCAGGCGATCCACGTAATCGGTGATCTTCAGGAACCACTGCGAAAGATTACGCCGTTCGACGAGCGTACCGCAACGCCAGCAGCGGCCGTCCTCGACCTGCTCGTTGGCGAGGACGGTCATGTCCTTCGGGCACCAGTTGACCGGCGCTTCGCGTTTGTACGCGAGGCCGTCCTCGTACATGCGCAAGAATATCCACTGATTCCAGCGGTAGTAGCTCGGGTCGCAGGTCGCAAACTCACGCGACCAGTCGTAGCCGGTTCCCATCAGGCGGATCTGACGTTCCATGTTCGCGATGTTCTCGCGCGTCCAGACGTTGGGATCGATTCCCCGTTCGATTGCGGCGTTCTCGGCCGGCAAACCGAACGCGTCGAAGCCCATCGGGTGCATGACGTTGTAGCCCTGCATGCGGCTCATGCGCGCGATGGCGTCGCCGAGCGTGTAGTTCTTGGCGTGGCCGACGTGCAAATCGCCCGACGGATAGGGCAGCATCTCGAGGACGTAAAGCTTCTCGCGCGGGTCGTCATCGCGCGCGCGATAAATTTGCGTCCGTTCCCACTCGTCTTGCCAGCGCGTCTCGATCGTGCCGAAGTCGTAGGTCGCCGGCGGCCGTTCTTCGAGCATCCGCCTCTGTTCCGTCGCCGGGGGCCTTGGGGCCTCGTCGGGCCTTGCCGCCGCCGGGCTTCGGCGTGATCGGAGGGCATGAATCTTCGACCTCCGATCGTTGCGGCCGTGGTCCTGGCCGCAGGTGGAGCCGCAGCGTTACGCGCGTTCCATCCAACCCCGCCGCCGGCGCTGAGCGTCGACTCGTCGCCCGGGTCGCTCTCGCCGCAATCGGCGAAGCCGCCACAAAACGCTCGAGCGCAGGGCACCCGCATCGTCGTCTACGTCGCAGGTGAAGTGCGGCGCGGCGGTATCTACGAACTGCCGCCCTCCGCCCGCGCGGCCGACGCGCTGCGTGCAGCCGGCGGTGCGACGCAAAACGCCGACCTCGTTGCCGTGAACTTGGCGCAGCCGCTTGCCGACGGCGACGAGGTCGCGGTCCCGGCGTTGGGCGCCGAGCCCGCCACGCCGAGAAAACCCGGCTCGCACCAGAAGCACCATAAAAAGAAGCGCCACCGCAAGCGCGCGCCGGCTCTTTCCGATACGGACAACACCGATGCGCCAAGCGCAGTCGTCAACCTCAACACGGCAGACGAATCGGAGCTCGAGACGCTCCCCGGAGTCGGCCCGGAACTCGCGGAGCGCATCGTTGCGTTCCGCGAGCGTGCGGGCCCCTACGCGAGCTCCGACGATCTGCTCGACGTCGCGGGGATGACGCAGGGCAAACTCGACGCGTTAGCCCCGTACGTCGAGGTTACGCGCTAACTACCAGCCGCCCCCGGAATCTCCACCGCCGCCGAAGTCGCCGCCGCCGCCAAATCCGCCGCCGTCACCGAAGCCGCCGCCCGAAGATCCGAAGTCACCGAAGGACGCGTTGCCCATGTCGGCTTGACCAGGATCCGATTGCCAACCGCCCGCATCGGGAGCGACGCCGGAATCTGCGCCGGGTAACCCCGCGCTCGTTCCACCGAATCCGCCGCCGAAATTTTGGTGACCGAACAACTCGTTGCCGATGAACGCGCCGCCGAGGCCGCCGAGCAACCCGCTGAAGAAGCTGCCGCCGCCTCCGCCGCCGCCGTAGCCGGGCATTCCGCCGTAACCGGGACCGCCGTAGCCGGGGCCGCCGTAACCGGGAGGCATCACGCGCGGGCCGCCCATCAGCGCGCGGAACACCGCGCGAATGATGAGGAAGCCGACGATCAAAATCAAGATGAGCCAGAACCAAGACATGCTGCCCCCTCCAAAGGATTGCGACGAGGAACTCGGTGCATAAGAGCGCGCGCCGCTCTGCGTGCCGAGCGCGCGTTCGTGACTGCGATACTGCGAGAGGATGAGGCTAACGCCGGTCGTGATGCCTTGATCGAAGTCGCCGTCGCGAAAGTAGCCGCGCATCGCTTGGCGGATGCTATCGAATGCTCCCGCGGGGAAGAACGCTTGCGAGGCGCGATCGCCGACGATCCCGTCTTTCTGCTCGGCTTTGGCCAAGAAGATCAGCACGCCGTTGACCTGTTGCTGCGCGAACGCCTTTTCCGCCGCATCCTGCGGCGTCGCGCCGTCGAGCGACGGCACCGTCACGACGACGACTTCCTTACCGGTCTGGCGATTGAAGTCGCCGATCGTCTGGTTCAAGCTCGAAACGGTGCCGGCGCTAAAGAGCCCGGCGCCGTCCTGGACGTACGAGTCCCGGGCCGATGCGGGCAGCGCCAGCGCTGCCGCCGCAAAGGCCATCGTCACGATTGCGCTACAAAGTCGCATGCTTCTCCCCTCGCCGGTCACGCCCCATAGTACCCCACCAACCCCCGATTGTTTCCGACCATGAAGAGAGGCGCCCGCTCCCGCGCCCGATCGAGAAGGACTGAAAGTGATCTCGCGCGGGCAGGGAGGATAGTCCCTCCAAGGGTACGGTTGAGGACTGTGCGCGCCGTAATCGTAGGCCGTCTTCTTTTGGGGACGTTTGTGTTGATGCTTGCGGGATGCGGCGGCTCTCGCGAATTCGTTCCAGCGGCGGCGACTCCGCTACCGGTGATCGCGTTCAATGACTATTCGACTTTTGGTTTTGACAACCAGCGCGACGCGTTCAATCCAAATTCGACCGCGATGACCCCGGCAAGCCTTTCGAGCCTTCATCTTGCTTGGCAGTCGGCCCTCGGTTCGAGCGGCGACTACAATACGCAAACGCAGCCGATCTTGGCAACCGAGATCCCGGGCCACGCCGCCGTACTCTTCGTCGGCGGGGGAAGCGGCAACGTCTATGGTTACGACGCACTGACGGGCGCGCTGCTCTGGACGCAGGCGACCGGTCAGGAACAATATACGTGCGAGATGGGCACGACGGCATACTTCGGCATCGGGGGAACCGTGGCATACGACCCGGGGTCGAAATCGCTGTACGTCGCCGGCAACCAAAACACTTCGCCGAACGCGGTCGGGACCAACACCTTGTATCA
>PMHP01000189.1:7898-18573 GCA_003158195.1 Vulcanimicrobiota bacterium
GGTGTCTGGGGCTGGGGCGGCGTGTCGTTGGATTTCAGCGGCAACGTGCTGACCGGGGTCGGTAATGCGGACAACGGAACGACATCGCACGGAACGATCGTTGCGCCGTTCTCGCCGGCTCCCGCGGAATACAGCGGAAACGGCGACGCGCTGGTGCAGCTCTCGGCGAATCTCTCGACCGTCGAAGCCACGAACCATCCAATTCCGGTCGGCAACTTTAACGGGAATTCGAATTCGGTCGACCTCGATCTGGACGGCACGCCGGCTATCGTTCAACCGAGCGGCGCCGGATGCGATCCGATCGCCGCCATCCAAGGCAAGTCGGGCACGGTGTACTTGTACGATACGACTCGGATCGGGAGCGGTCCGATCGCGCAGTATCAGTTGGCCCCGAGCACGTACGCGGACGGCTTTCTCGGCGGCCCGGGATATTCGCCGGTCACCGGGCTTTTGTACGTCGGGGTATCCTCGAGCAACCAATCGCTGTACCCGCCCGGTATGATTGCGATTAGCCCAGGCTGCGGGAGCCCGTCGGTTGTCTGGCAAGCGGCGTTCGGTCCNNAAGCCGTTGATCTGCTGCGCCCCGGCGGGTAATAGCGGCGGAGCGCTCTGGGCGCTCGATGCTTCGACCGGCACGGTGCTCAACGGGGGCAACCCGATCATCGTTACCAGCGGCCCGCTTCGCATGCCGCCGACGATCGATGGGAAGTGGATTTTCGTGCTGGACAACAACGGCAATATGTATGGGCTGACGATCGACCCGAGCTATCCTGCGATCGATGCAAAGTATCGTGCTCCCAACGCGCGGCAGCGCACGAAGTGGAGTTTCGTGCCTTAGTGCGCGACGCTGATGAGCGCGACGCCGACGACGCTGATAAAAAATAGGATAAGGAAGACCAAGATACCGGCGCGCTTGAGGTTTTGACGGATTCTGCGCTCGCGTCGCGAGCGCAGCTTCATCGGCTGCCTCAAGACGAGCGCGCCTGCTGCGCGACGAGCGGTCCCCACAGCCGCTCGAGGTTGTAGAAGGCACGCTGCTCGGGGGTGAAGACGTGCGCGACGATCGCTCCGAGGTCGATCAGGATCCAGCCGCCGTCGACGTAGCCTTCGGTTCGCGCGACCGTGTAGCCGGCCTCGCGAGCGGTCTTGACGATCGCATCTGCGATCGCACGCGTTTGAATCTTGGATCGGCCGGTCGCGAGGACAAAGGCGTCGGCGACGATCGTGCGGCCTTCGAGCGGCAGGCTCAAG
Source organism: Vulcanimicrobiota bacterium (assembly GCA_003158195.1). GTDB lineage: Bacteria > Vulcanimicrobiota > Vulcanimicrobiia > Vulcanimicrobiales > Vulcanimicrobiaceae > Palsibacter > Palsibacter borealis. The sequence goes on from PMHP01000189.1 coordinate 9,150, forward strand.
ACGTCTTCGGCTTTGAGGTCGAGCGCGGCGCCGCGCACGACGTCGATCAATTCAGGCAGAGAGCGAACTCCTTTCGCGACGTTCGTACGTCGCAAGTGCGGCCAAGGTTAGCGGCGCGGCCTCAAGCCCGCGTCCGCGCAGATACGCGATGCTCGAGCGCAATAGCGCCGGCATCGCGCCGTCGAGGTCGTGAAATGCCAGCGCTTCGAGCCGGCCGCGCTCGGCGAACGGGCGGCCCGGTTCGAGGCCGTCCGCGAGATAGACGATTGCGTCGAGCTGCGACATCCCGGGCGCGGCCAACGTGTGGCGCCGGATTGCGGACAGTATCGCAGCGTCTTCGATTCCGAACGATTCGCGCGCCAGCTCGGCTCCGAGACGGGCGTGCAAGACGATCGGATAGCGGCGTTCGAAGGCATCAATCGGCAGCCCGCGCGCCTCGCATTCGGCGACGAGCCGCTCCGCGCTGTAGAGGCGCGCGAGATCGTGCAGCATCCCGGCGAGCCGAGCTCGGGATGGGTCCAGGGCGTGAGCCTGGGCGAGCCGATCTGCAAGGCGCGCGACCCGCACCGTATGCGCGTAGCGCTGCGTCTGCCCAAGATGCGCGCGCACCCGGCGCCCTAGCTCGACGAACGAGCCGATCTACGGATCTCCCCGCATGCCGGTCGCGAGTTCCCGCTCGAGAACGGAAAGGCGGTTGCGGTAGAGTTCGCCGCGCAGATTCCCGGCCCACATGACGACGGCATTTTCGCCGTTGTCGCTGTAGTACGCGCGGCGCGTCGAAACGATCGTGAAGCCGTACTTCTTGTAGAGGTTCTGCGCGACGGTGTTCGACTCGCGCGCTTCGAGCGTGATCCACGAAGCGCCGCGTTCGATCGCCTCGTGCAACATCCGCACGAGCATCTCTTCGCCATAGCGCTTGCCGCGCCAGTCGGGGTGCACCGCGATCGTCGTGATGTGCGAGTCTTCCAGAATCACCCAAATCCCGCCATAGGCGATGATGTCGCCGCCGGGGACGCGGCCGATAAAATAGTGCGCCAAGCGATTGTCGCTCAGCTCGCTCGCGAAGGCGCTCGGCGGCCACGTCGTCGAGAACGACAACGCTTCGATGCGCATGACCGCCCGGATGTCCGCTAGCGTCATGCGAGAGATCGTCATGCGCTCGGGGCGATCCGCCGTGCGCGGATCGAGATCGGCCTTCACGTTCGGCGGGCGCTCCGTTCGGGAGCACTTCGACGCTGGGTGTAATCCCCTTCACCGTAATCGGCGACGATCGCATGCGGGTCGCCGGCGCTGCCGCGCGCGATCGCGCGTCGCACGACGGCGAGTGCCGGAACGCCCACTTCAATTGGCATCGCACGCACGATGATGCCGCGTTCGCCAAGCGCGGGAGCGGCGCCCTCCGCGCAACCGTAACAAATCAGCTCCACCGGCGGCTGCAGGCGAGCGGCGAGGGCCTCGGCCAGGGTGTCGTAGGAACCGCACGCGATGAAATCGTCCCCCGGAGCGTGCAGCCGAACGCAGGCGACGCCGGCACGGCCGTGCACGAACGTTGCGAAGATTCCGCCGGCGCCGGGCGGTTCGAGCGCATCGTACGAGGAGACGCCGGCGAGCGGGCGGCCGGCCGCAAATGCGAGACTCTTGGCGTAGGAGAGCGCGATGCGCAGCCCGGTGAACCCGCCCGGCCCCGTCCCGACCGCAAGCGCGCCGACGGCTTCGAGACCGATTCCGCCAAGGACCTCGTCAACGACGGCGAGGCCCCGTTCGAGCGCATCTTTGCCCTCGGTGGCGGCCGTCCGCGGGACGATCGAGCCGTCGCTTGCGGCGAGGGCCGCGGAGAAAGCGCCGAGCGCCCCGTCGAGGCCGAGCCAAAGCATCAGGCGGGTTGTCCGCCGCCTTCGCCGGGCCGCTCGATCGCGATCTCGCGCGGCCCATCGCCTGCCCCGGCGATGTGGACCCCAATCGCCCAAGGCGGGAGCAACCCCGGGAGGCGCTCCGGCCATTCGACCAGCACGATCCGATCGTCACCGAAAGCCTCTTCCAGGCCCAGCTCCGCCGCCTCGGCGGGATTTTCGAGGCGGAAGAGGTCGATGTGCTCGAGCGCGGGCGTCCCGCCGTAGCGATGCCAGAAGGTGAACGTTGGGCTCGCGATTTCGGCCCGATTTCCGAGCGCGCGCGCGACCGCCGCGACGAAGGTCGTTTTCCCGCTCCCGAGGGCTCCGTACAGGGCCACCACGTCGCCGGGAAGCAGCTCGCGTGCGAACGCGGCGGCCACTGCTTCGAACTCCAAGAGATCCGTCGCGCGCGCCCGCACGATGCTCGCGCTACGGGCGCCCATAAAAAGACCTGGAATCGTTCGGCGCGAAGGCAGACGTGATGTGGTGGAGAGCGAACGACGTGCTCGTCGGCGTGGTAACCGGCGTCTTTTCGGCCGTCGTGGCGGCTCTTTTCGAGGCCTTCTTTGTGACGGCGCGTTTCCTTTCGCTCGGCCAGCATGGCGGCGGGCTCGGGAGCAAGATCTTCTTCATCGCGATCGTCGGGGCGATCGTCGGCGGCATCGTCGGATTCTTCGTGAGCGCCGTCATCAAGCCGCGCACGCAGACGCGATAATCATCCGTTCGTTTTTCGCCGTCCGCCCCAGGCGTGCCCGCACTGCTAGGTTGAGTATTGGATAGAGATCGGACTTCCCAAGTCAACGTCGAAGACGAAATGCGCGAGAGCTACCTCTCGTATGCGATGTCGGTCATCGTGTCGCGCGCGCTTCCCGACGTCCGGGACGGTTTCAAACCGGTGCAGCGCCGCATCCTCTACGCAATGCGCGAGATGAACCTGACGCCGGACAAACAGCATCGCAAGTGCGCGGGCGTCATCGGCGAGGTCCTCAAGAGCTACCACCCGCACGGCGATAGCTCGGTGTACGACGCGCTCGTGCGGATGGCCCAAGCCTTTACCCTGCGCTATCCGCTCGTCGACGGCCACGGAAACTTTGGCTCGATCGACGGCGACCCGCCGGCGGCCTACCGCTACACCGAGGCGCGGCTGGCCCGCATCGCGCTCGAAATGCTCGCCGACATCGAAAAAGACACGGTCGATTTCATCCCCAACTTCGACAATCAGGGGACCGAGCCGGTCGTCCTCCCGGCGCGGCTGCCGCAACTGCTCGTCAACGGTTCCTCCGGGATTGCCGTCGGGATGGCGACCAACATTCCGCCGCATAACGTCGCTGAAATCTGCGACGCGATCGTGTATCTGCTCGATAACGACGACGAGTCGCCGGATACGCTCGACCAGGGATTGCTCGACATCGTGCACGGGCCCGACTTTCCGACCGGCGGGACGCTCTTAGGCAATCAAATCATCCGTAACGCCTACCTGACGGGGCGCGGATCGGTCGCGATGCGCGGGAAGGCCGAGATCGTCGAAGAGCACGGCCGCCACCGCATTATCATCACCGAGGTGCCGTTTCAGGTGACGACGGCGCGCATCGTCGAGGCGATTGCCGAGGCCCATTCCGAGAAGACGATCGCCGGGATCTCGGATCTCAAGAACGAGTCGGATCGCAAGGGCATCCGCATCATCGTCGAACTGCAGCGCTCCGCGACTCCAAACGTCGTCCTCAATCAGCTCTACAAGCACACGCCGCTCCAGTCCAGTTTCGGCTTTAACATGCTGGCGCTCGTTCCGGCGCCCTCCACCGTGCCGGGCATCGTGCAGACGCTCGAGCCGCAGGTGCTCTCGCTGCGCCAGATGCTCGTGCACTTCATCGAGCACCGCAAAGTCGTCATCCGCCGCCGCACGGAATACGATCTCAACAAGGCGCGCGAGCGCGCCCACATCCTCGAAGGCTTCCGGATCGCCCTCGACAACATCGACGAGGTTATACGGCTCATTCGCGAGAGCGATTCGACCGAGATCGCGCGCGAGGCGCTGGTCGAACGCTTTAAACTCACGATTCTGCAGGCCAATGCGATCCTCGATATGCGGCTGCGCACGCTCACCGGACTCGAGCGCCAGAAGATCGAGGAAGAGTATCTCGGGCTGCTCAAAGCGATCGCCGAGCTCGAGGACATTTTGGCCAACCCGCGCCGCGTCGCCAGGCTGATCGCGAGCGACTGCGCCGACATCAAGAAGCGCTTCGGCGACCCGCGCCGCACGACGATCGTGCCGCTCGAGGACGAGCTGAACATGCTTGACGTGATCCCGGACGTGCCGGTGGTCGTAACGATGACCTTGGGTGGTTACATCAAGCGCGTATCGGAAGACACGTTTAAGGCGCAGAACCGCGGCGGCCGCGGCGTGATCGGGATCGCGACCAAACGCGAGGACGTGGTCGCGAGCTTCTTCAAGGCCACCACGCACCAGTACGTACTGTTCTTCACGAACAAGGGCCGCGCGTACCGCTTGCGTGCCTACGAGATCCCCGACTCGAGCCGGCAAGCGCGCGGCACCGCTCTCGTGAACCTGTTGACGCTCCCGCCAGGCGAGAACGTCACCGCCGTGTTTCCGATCGGGGAGTTCGCCGAGAACGAGTATCTGGTCATGGTCACGCGGCGCGGCGTCATCAAGAAGACGGCGGTGCGCGAGTTCGCCAACATCCGCAAAAACGGGCTCAACGCCGTCGGTCTCGACGAGAACGACGAGTTGCTCGCGGTCGATCTCTCCGAAGGCGACGACGACATCATCCTTGGGACCAAGGACGGCATGGCCGTACACTTCTCGGAGAAGGACGTACGCTCGATGGGTCGCAACGCCCGCGGCGTCCGCGCGATCAAGTTAGATCCGGGCGACTCGGTCGTGGCGATGGACGTCGAGGAGCCCGATCGGCGCGACGTGCTCATCGTTACCTCGGGCGCATACGGAAAGCGCACGCCGATCGACGACTACCGCCACACGCAGCGCGGCGGAAAAGGCGTTAAGGCGTTCGCCAAAGAGAAGGGCATCGGGTCGGTCGTCGATCAGATCCTCGTTAGAGCCGAGGATGAGATCTTGCTGATCACCTCGAGCAATCAGGTGATCCGAATACGCGCCGCGGACATCCGTAAGATCGGGCGCCGCGCCAAAGGCGTGCGGCTGCAAAAGCTCGAGGAAGGCGACGAAGTCATCGCTATCACCAACCTCGGCCAACAAACCAAACGTATCGAAAGCATCACGGGCGAGCCGATCTAAACCCGGGTGTCACCCCGAGCTTGTCGAGGGGCCGACGGCGCATGGCGAAAATCCCGTCTGGCGCTTCGACAAGCTCAGCGTGACAACGGCTATTTTGGCGCTGCGGACGGTAGCTTGAAGATCGCTACGGCGTCGCCGAGAGGATAGGTGAGCTGGAAGTTGCCGCCGGCGGCGACGGCGACGTACTGCTGTCCGTCGACTTGATAGGTCACGGGCGGTGCGTTGACGCCGGCGCCGAGGTTGTAACTCCACAGCTTCTTGCCCGTGGTCGCGTCGAACGCATCGAAATCGCCGTCGCCTTCACCCATGAAGGCGACGTTCCCGCCGGTCACGAGCGCGCCGCCAATGAGCGGCTGGGCGGTCATCGCGGTCCACGCGACCTTGCCCGTGTCGGTGTCGATCGCGACGAATCGGCCGTCTTGCAGTCCATTTTTCTTTACGTTAATAAAGGCACTTCCCAAGCGCAATTGCCCCGGCTCGTTTTTCTCGGGCTGGGTCGTGAAGTTCATTAACTGATCCATCGCGAGGACGTACGCGAAGTGTGTTTTGGGCGACCAGGCGGGCGGCGACCATTCGGCGCCGCCGTTCGCGCCGGGAAGCATCTCGACGCCCGTCTTCGTCGGCATCGAGAACACGTTTTTCGAAAATGCGACGTACGGATCCGATTTACGGATCAGTTGGCCCGTGCGGCGGTCGACGATAAAGAACCAGCCGACCTTGCCCGCTTCGCCCGCGGCCGGAATCGTCGCGCCGTTCGCGGTGACGTCGAAGAGTACGACCGGGCTCGTCGCGTCATAATCCCAAACGTCGTGCTTGACTTCCTGGTAATACCACTTGAGCTTTCCCGTATCGACGTCGAGCGCGACGATCGAATCGCTGTACAGATTGTCCCCGAGACGGTGAATGCCGCTGAGGTCCGGATTTGGATTCCCGGAAGAAAAGATGAGGAGTCCCAGTTGCGGATCGATGGCCGGCGTGGTCCACACGAAGGCGCCGCCGCTCTTCCACGAGGTTCCGGAATACGTGGCCGGGTCGGTCGACCACCAGCGCCAGCGTTGTTTGCCGGTCGCCGCGTCGTACGCTGCGACGAAACCGCGGATTGCCCACTCGCCGCCCGCGCTTCCGATGATGACGCTGCCTTTATAAATCGTCGGCGTCATCGTCTCCGAATATCCGGTTGTCGCGTCGGCGACCTTCGTCTCCCACGTCACCTCACCGGTCGCCGCGTCGAGCGCGACGAGATGGTCGTCGAGCGTAAGGAAATACACCTTGCCGTACGCGACCGCGACCCCGCGATTCACCGGTCCGCAGCAGATTTTGAACGGGGTCAGATTGTAGGTCGTCTCCCAGATGCGAGCGCCCGTCGCCGCGTTGAGCGCGAGGATTTTCATCTGACTGTTGACGACCGGCGTGGAAAGATACATCACGCCGTTTACGACGACGGGCGTCGCTTCGAAGCTCGCCGTCATCCCGGTTTGTACGATCGCGACCGGGGTCAGCGACCCGACGTTGTCGCTCGTAACCTGGGTCAGCGGCGAATAGCGGTCGTTCGCGAACGTGTGACCGCCCATCAGCCAGTTGTTTGCGTCGCTTGCCGCGCCCGCCAGCATGTCGTCGGTGATCGTGACGTTCGCATTGTTTGGCATCGGACCGAAAACTTGATGCGTCGGCGGCGCGGCGCGCTGGATTTCAAGGCTCACCCCGTTCGCCGGCGTCGCTGCGGCCATGCCGGCAAGGTGCAGCGCACTCGCATTTTGCGCAGTCAGCGTCGTGCCGCCCGGTGAAAAACCGTTGTGCGCCAGGACGAATGCGACGACCTCGGCGTACTGTTTGGGCGTGAGGCTGCCGGGTGCGTTTGCCGGCATCTGTTTGCGGGTGAAGTCGTAGAGTTTGCCCGCGTCCGTATACGAGGCGTTGATCGACGCCCGAAAGCTTGGGCCGGCAAGCGCAGGACCCGCACCGCCCTGGAGTTGCGCGCCGTGACATTGCGAGCACCGCGCAGCATAGGTGCTCGCGCCGCTCGCAACCTGTGCGCTGGTAAAGCCGCCGCCGGCGGCGTCCGACGGGAACACCAAGAGCCCAATCGAGAGCATCGCTGCCGAAAAACCCACGACTCGAAGGATCATGACCGCACCTCCTGTAGGGGTGCCCTATTTCGCCGCTCCGTGCTATCCCTGCGTGCGTTCATGCGCCGTTTCCCCGTTCAGCGCTCGACCAGATCTCCAACGTTCGGATGGTCTGCCGTGTCGAAGATCACCTCGACGTAGTCTTCGTAGACTTGCGTGACGGTGAGGACGATCGGTTGCGCGCGATGCACGTTCTTGGCGTTCGCGACGTCTTGGAGGATGTCGCCCGGGTGCAGGGTCGCGCCGCGAAAATTTACGTGCGCGAGCGGTTCCGCCACGAACACGATGCGCGCCGGGCGTTCCAAAACGATGCGACGCCGGGCGAGCGTGGCCGGGATCTCGCGATCCCACGGGCCGATCGGGGTTGCGTCGGGATCCGGAGCACCCGCCGGCGGATCGCTCTCGAAGTCGACGATCTTGTCAGCGACGACGTCGCCCGAGACGCAGTCGATGACGCGCTCGCGGGCGCGCGCGGCAATGCGGCCGCTTGCGGCGTTCGACAGTCCCGGGAGCTGCGGGCGCAATTCGAACAGCGCTTGCAGCACGTACTCGGCTCCGGCACGGCGACAGTCGTCGAGCGTCGGCTCGGCCGGACCCTCAAACGGCAGAACCTGATAGCCCCCGAGTGAGGCGAGAACGTATTTATGCCAGAGCGCCGGCGCGATCGTGCCGAGCGCGTTGTCGGCTACCGCGCTCCCGGCGAGAACCTTGAGCGGCGGCTGACGCGCGTGCGCCGGGCCGGCGAACGCGGCAAGGGCCAGGAGCGCGGCGGTCGCGAAGGGGAGCCGCAACCGCCGGGAGTGCCGGGCGGTCGTACGGGCTGGAGGATTTGGTAGATTCATGAGTTCACTCCCCGATGTCTCGCAGGCGACCTTCCAGCGCGACGTTCTCTCGAGCGACCAGCCCGTGCTGGTCGACTTTTGGGCTCCCTGGTGCGGTCCTTGCAAGATGCTCGCGCCCGTCGTCGAGAAAGTCGCCGCGGCGCACGACGGCCGGGTCAAGTTCGTAAAACTCAACACGGACGAGAACCCGAGCCTCTCGGGTGAGTATCAGGTCCAAGGTATTCCTTGCCTGATCCTCTTCAAGGGCGGCAAACCGGTCGACCGCATCGTTGGATTCGTCCCGGAGAAGCAGATTTCGTCGATGCTGCAAAAGCATCTCGCCGTAGCCTGACGTCGCTGCGGCACGTGCCGCCGATGCACCGGTTCCTCGACGAGCCGGAAATCGCGGCGTACGCGGCAAGCCTGGGAGCGACCGTCGTGAAAGCGACGGTCGACGACGTTTTGGCGGAGGCGCGCGCCGGGATCGGACGCCGCGGCGAGAGCGCGCCGGATTTCGATGAACTCGTCGCGCGCGTACGCGGACGCCTAGCGGCTCGCGAGGACGGCGAACTCGTTCCCGTATTAAATGCGACCGGCGTCCTGCTGCACACGAACCTCGGACGCGCCCCGCTCGCACCGGAAGCGCTCGAGGCGGCCGCTGCAGTCGCGGAAGGTTATACGAATCTCGAGTTCGATCTTGAAAGCGGAACGCGCGGCTCGCGCTACGCTCGGGTCGCCCCGCTGCTCTGCGCGCTGAGCGGTGCGGCCGACGCGCTCGTCGTCAACAATTGCGCCGCCGCGGTGCTCCTCGTGCTCGACACGTTCGCGAAGGGTCGCGAGGTCGTCGTGGCCCGCGGGGAACTGATCGAGATCGGCGGCGGATTTCGTTTACCCGACGTGCTCGCGCGCAGCGGCGCGACCTTGGTCGAGGCCGGCACCACGAACAAAGTCTACCTGCGCGACTACGAACGCGCGCTGACGCCGCGCACGGCGCTTTTGATGCGCACCCATCGGTCGAATTTTCAGATGTCGGGCTTTACCTCCGGGGTCCGCGCCGCCGATATCGCGGCGCTTGGAAAACGCGCCGGCCTGCCGACGCTCGAGGATCTCGGTAGCGGGGCGCTTGTTGGACTGGAGGCCTTCGGGTTGCCGCACGAGCGAACGGTCGCCGAAGCCGTCGCCGACGGCATCGACCTGGTCGCATTTTCGGGCGACAAGCTGCTCGGAGGTCCGCAGGCCGGCATTCTCGCCGGCGGTGCCGCCGCGATTGCGCGGTTGCGCGCCAACCCGCTGCTGCGCGCGCTGCGCGTCGAC
>PMHP01000060.1 GCA_003158195.1 Vulcanimicrobiota bacterium
GGCTCAGCGACCGGCACGCGCTCGCGCGAGTGCGGCACAAGGACGCTATCGAGACTCCCGCCCCACCAACTCTGCTCGTAAGCCGACAGTAGGCGGCGCTCGTCGGCGGCCTCCAGGACCGCGCGGCAACCCTCGAAGATCGGCGGAACGTGGCCGATGACGTCGCGAATTCCCGCGGCAAGCTCCGAGGCCCAAGCCAGCAACTCTGCGGGCCGGCGCCCGGGACCCGAGCGAAGATCGGCGTCGGATGCCAGGTGGACAACGACGAGCTCCGCGAGCGTCTCGCCGTCGATCGACAAGGGCTCTTTGGTGAACCGGTCGACGAGCGAATACACGCGGTCGCGCGCAATCGTTCGTGCAGAAGCAATCGCGAACAGCGTCGCACGCGAGAGCGCGCCGAACGAGTACGCGACGCGTTCGGCCCGTTCGCCGACCATGGCCCTGACCTCTGCACGTTCGTGGGATGCGCCTGCAAGGACCCATGCGGCGACCACATGTTCCGGCTGCCGCCACGCTTCGAGAATATCTCGCGTCCGCCGCACGTGCGCAAGTTTCGCGGCACGTTCCGCCGTAGCTGCCGAACCGTTTTGCGTCGTGCTCCTCGGCGGCTTCGAAAAGGCCCTAATCATCGCGAGCGCTTCAGCGAATCTTTGCGATGGGCGTCGGCAAGCGCGACGACGAGTTGATTTCCGTCCGCTCGCACGAGGGTCGCGAGGCGCTGGACTGCGCCGACGAAGACGGAGAATCGTTGCGGCTCATTCCATTGTCCGCAACCCTCCTTTCCGATCGCAACCAGGCTCGCGTTGAGCGCCTTCAACCAGTCTTGGCAATTCATTTCTCGGTCCAGCAAGTCGGAAAGGTCGAGATAGTGCGTCCCCGCCAGAAGCGCATCTTGGCAGCGCTCGGCAAGCGGCACCGCGCCGCCGCGCTCGAGGGCCGGGATCAGAAACGCGAACGCGTTGCGCGCGATCCAATCCGCGCCGTGCCAGAGTCGCCCGTGCGAGCCGCTAACGATCCAAGCCATCAAAGCCCTCCCTGCGCGTCTGCCTCGAGGGCGATCAGCCGCCGGGCGCCAGGCGCCGCACTCACGCGCCGCGCCAGCGCAACGGCGCCGCGGCATTCCCCCGCGTTCAACTTCTGCAGCGATAGGATAAGGTTCGCATGCGCTTGGAGCGCGCGCAGCGTCGCTTCGAGTCCAAGGGGAGAAGTCGGCGCCACGACGTCCCACGCTGCGCCGGTCTCATCGACGAAGTCGTGCTCGCCGGTCGGGCAACGCTGCAAGCACAACCCCTCCTGACACTCGGCCTCGTACGCAGCGACGCCTTCCGGCGCGACGCCGCGGCGCGGATCGAGGGCCAGCTCCGCAAGTCGCCGCTCTCGCGCTGAGGCAGGGCGCTCGTTCCGTTTGCGCGACCCGTCGCGGTCGCTCTCCTCCGCCGCCTCCTTCTCCTGACTGCGTGCAGCGTGCGCGGCAAGCACGGTCGGCAAGCCGATCGCCGGGAGCGCGGGCCCCGCGGTCTGCGCCGGAGCGGCGAGTAATGCGAGGACGGCGCCGGTCGGATGCTGCGCCAAAAACCCGCGCAGGTTTCCGATCGCCGCCTCGCTCGGTCCGCCCGAGCTGAGCAGCGCGCGAAGCACACTCGCCAGCTGAAGGAGCGTCGCTTTACCCGAGCTTTGCGGGGCGGCGAGAAGCACGGCGAGCGATTGTTGAGAGAGTGCAGCGAGCGCCCGCAGGTTTGCCGGCGAGCGCAAGGCCGAGCTACTGCTGACGCCTGCAGCGCTGAGGCTTCTTTCGAGCATGGCGACCGCAAGGCGCGCCGCTTGCGAAAGTTCGCGGGGAACACTCGCCACGACCGTCGATCCTTGCGGTAATGCCGGATCGGACAGCGAGCGCACCGCCATCCCCATGTCGGGGGTCGACGCCGGCGCGCCGCCGATGGAATCGCTGCTCGAGGACGCGACGCTCGCCGCAACGGCGGCGATCGAAACGGAGGGCGCGGCGGCGATGCTTGCCGCAACGTTGCTAACGTTGGGCGCGACCTCATTTGGCGCGACGCCGGCGATCGAAGCCGAGGGAGCGACGACGACGCTCGCCGCAACGTTGACAAGGCTGGGCGCGCTCTCACTTGGCGCGGCGCCGCCGATCGAAGCCGAAGGCGCGGACGCGACGCTCGCCGCAACGTTGCCGGCGTTGGACGCGATACCGCTTGGGGCGGACCCTGCGATCGAAGCGGCGGGCGCGGACACGACGCTCGCCGCAACGTTGCCGATGCCGGACACGATCGCACTCGGCGACGACCCTGCAATCGAACCGGAGGGCGCGGACGCGACGCTCGCTGCAACGTTGCCGGCGTTGCCGGCGTTGGACGCAATACCACTTGGCGGCGACCCTGCGTTCGAACCGGAGGGCACCGACGCGAAGCTTGCCACGACGTCGGCAAGATTGGACGTCAGACCGCTTGGCCGTCCGCTGCCGATCGAATCGGCCGGCGCGCGCGCGATGACCGCGGCGGCGTCGGCAAGGTCGGACGCGAGCCCGCTAACAGAAGAACTGATTCCGGCCCCAGTCCCGGTCGATAGAATCGAGCCTGGATCCGCATTGATCATCGGTGATCCCTCGCCTGTCCCGGTGCCGTTGCCGCTAAGCGATCCGCTTGAACTACGAACCTCAGGTGCCTTGTCACGTGGTCGACGCTTTTTTTCAAGGGGTCCGGTCCGCCGACACGATTTGCCCACGATGCTTACACGGTTTGCGCACAATTTGCGGCTAGGCTTGGGACGTGGGGGTTTTCGATAACCTGCTTCGCGAGACGATCTCGGTGGGCGCAGTGCTGTGCCTGCCGATTTTGCTCGCGGCAACGCTCGTCGGCACGCTGGTTGCAATCGCCCAGGCCGCAACCCAAATCCAGGAGCAAACGCTCACGTTGCTGCCAAAAATCGTCGCCGTTGCTTTGGTCTTTATCGCCTTCGGCGGTTTCGGCTTCAAACTCTGTGCGACGCTCTTCGACGATGCGCTGGCGAGCGCACCGGCGATCGTGCGCAGTTCCCCGTGACGCAGCTCGGCGCGCTCGTATTCGCGCGCTGCATCGGTTTCGTTTCACGCGCTCCGGGATTCTCGCACCCGAGCGTCCCCGTTCCGCTTCGCGCGGCCTTAGCGTTCGTGCTCGCGCTGGCGCTCGTCCCAACGCTCGTCGTCGGGCACGCGTTCGGCGGTCCGTCGCTCATTGTGGCCTTGGTCTTCGAGCTGCTCGTCGGGGCGGCGATCGGCTTCGGCGCTTCGGTCCTCTACGAGGGCGCTGCGGCCGGCGGCCGCGTGCTCGACGACTACGTCGGCATCCAGGTTGCGAATCCGGAGGCGACGGCAGGCTCGGGCCAATCGTTTCAACAGCTCTGGGGCTTGGGATTCATTGCCGCTTTCTTCATCTTTGACGGCTATCAGTTCATCGTGCTTGCGCTGGGGGACAGCCTCCACAGCATTCCGCCGGGCTCCCTCGTGGTCCACGGGCTGGGGACGTTTGCGCTCGGCATTCCGGTGCTCGTTATGCGCGCCGCACTACTCGTCGCCGGGCCCGCGCTTGCGCTCGGGGTGGTCGCAAGCATCGGCCTCGGGGCGATCGCGCGCATCGTTCCGCGCTTCAACAACTTCTTGTTGACGTTCCCGGTGCTGTTCGCGGTCGTACTGCTCACGACGCTCGTCATGCTGAGTGTCGTGCTCGCGCAAGGCGGCAAGCCATGGCTGTACTTGCCCTTCGTGACGCGCTGAGCGACTGCCATGCCTGACGAGAAGCCTTTTGAGCCGACTTACAGCCGCATCCAGCGCGCAAAACGTGAAGGCAACATCGCGCGTTCGCAAGAGCTGATCACGGTTTTCAGCTTCGGAACGGGTGCGGTTGTTACGTTTGCGGTCTTGCCGGTCGTCGCGGCGCTCGGCCGAACGTGGCTCGGGCGCACGGCCGGCGCTCCGGGGACCTTTCCGAACGATATCGCTGCGACGATGGGAATGGTCGCGCTCCTTCCGCTCGTGGCGACGGCCGTCGCCGGCACCGTGTGCGGCGCCGTCCAAGGCGGCGGCCTCCAGTTTCATCCGCCGACGATCAAACCCGAACGGATGAACCCGGCGGAAAATCTCAAGCGGATGTTCGCGAGCGAGGCAGCCGTCGCTGCGGCCCGCGCGGTCCTGGCCTTCGTCGTCGCCTCGGCGTTCTTCATTCCAACGGCGAATCTCGTCTTCAATCGCGTGAGCGGCGGCGGCTCGCTGCAAGCCCTAGGTTCGATCGCAAGCCTCGGCGCGCAGCGCGGGATCGCAAGTGCTCTCGCCGTCGCGAGCTTTTTTGCGGTCGCCGACTTCCTGCTCGTGCGCAAACGCTGGCTCAAGAAACTGCGCATGAGCCTGTACGACCTCAAGAAAGAACTGGCCGAGAACGAAGGCAACCCACAGTTGCGCGGCCGTCGCAGGCAGCGCCATCGCGCGCTAGCGTCAGGGGCGCTGGCCCAAGTTCGCAATGCGTCGTTCGTGGTCGCGAACCCGACACACGTCGCGGTCGCCCTCGAATATCGGCCGCCGGAGGTTCCCGTGCCGCGCGTTCTCGTCAAGGCGGTCGAGGACGTCGCGCTCCGCGTTCGGGCCCACGCGGCCGAACTCGGAATCCCGGTCATCGAAGACGTCGCCCTGGCGCGCACGCTCTACGCGACGTCGCGCGTCGGTAAGAACATCCCCCACGAAACATTCATCGCCGTCGCGGAAATCGTGATGGCACTTTCCAAGATGAGGCGCACGGCGTGAACAACAAACCGAGCTATCTCACGTACGGCTTCGGCATGGTCATGCTGGCGCTGGCGCTCGGCGTCATCGTTCCGATGCCGACTTGGGTTCTGGACGGCCTGCTCGCGCTGTACATCGTCGGCTGCGCGCTCGTCATGTTGGTCAGCGTCGTCGTCACCGAACCGCTCGAATTCTCGGCGTTTGCTCCCGCGCTCCTCGTCGCACTCTTTTTCCGTTTCCTCCTTGAGATCTCGGCCACGCGGCTGATCCTCGAACATGGTAACCTTCCCGGCGGCGTCGGCCACTTGATTCCGGCATTCGGTAACGTCGTCGTCGGCGGGAATCTGATCGTCGGGTTGATCGTGTTCGCGATCTTCATCACCGTGCAGTTTATCGTCATCGCCAGCGGCTCGCAGCGCGTTGCGGAGGTCGCCGCCCGCTTCACGCTTCGACGCCATGCCCGGCAAGCAGATGGCGATCGACGCGGACGTCAACGCGGGCGTGCTCGATCAAGAAGGCGCGCGCAGAAAGCGCGAACGGATACAAAAAGAGGCCGACTTCTACGGGGCAATGGACGGCGCCGGGAAGTATGTCAAGAACGATGCGATCGCCGCGCTGATCATCGTGGTCTGCAATCTGCTCGGCGGCCTCGCGATGGGCGTGTTCTACTGTGCGATGTCGCCGCAGCAGGCGCTCGGAACGTATGCGATCCTTTCGATCGGCAACGCGCTCGCGACGACGCTCCCGTCGTTCATGCTCTGCATGGCGATGGGCATGATGGTGTCTCGCGTGACCGCCGACGGCTCGCTCGGCGAAGATCTTGCGGCGCAAGTCATGCAGCGGCCCGACGTGATGCGGTCGGCTGCCGGCCTCGCGTTCCTGCTCGCGGCCTTTCCGCCGATGCCGCATGCTGCGTTCGCAATCTTAGGCGCGGGCTTGCTGCTTCTGGCGCGCCACGCGACGCGCCAGAAGAGCGCGAAGGACGAGGCGGCCAAAATCGGGGCAGCGTCGGCCGAGCGTTCGAACGCGCGGCGCCCGGAGACGGCGCTGGGGCTGGTCGGCGTCGAAGCGCTGTCGGTCGAATTCGGGGCCGACCTCGTCGGAATGCTTCAGGGTGAGAACGGTGAGGCGCTGCTCGACCGCATCAGCGAGGTGCGCCGCGCGGTCGCGAACGAAACCGGAATCGTCATCCCCGGCGTGCGCCTGCGCGACGATCAGATGCGTGACCCGGGCACCTACGGCATTCGCGTGCGTGACGAACTCGTCGGAAGCGGCGTGCTGCGCACGAAGGAACTGTTGGCCGTCGCCCGCGCCGACATCCTCGCCACCGTCGACGGTGAGGCGTCGCTCGATCCGGTGTACGGTTTGCCGGCCAAATGGATCCCGATCGCGGATCGGGAGGCCGCGACCGCGCGTGGAGCGCTGGTCTTCGATCCGATTTCGATCGTCGGTTCGCACGTGGCCGAGGTCGCCCGGATGCGCGCCGCCCAACTCTTCGGGCGCCAAGAGCTGCACACGCTGATCGAGCACCTGAAGAAAACCGTTCCGGTCATCTGCGCCGAGATCGGTACCGAACAACTGCCGTCTCCGACACTGCACAAGGTCTTCTCGATCTTGTTGCGCGAGCGGGTCTGGCCGCGCGATCCGGTGGCGACGCTCGAGGCGATCCTGGAAGCGAGCGCGACTTCGCGCGATCCACGCGACTTGGCCGACGCGGCGCGCAAGATTCTCGTGCCGCCGATGCTGCGCCGGCGGAATCTGGGCGAACTGCAGGTGATCATGTTCGACCCCGAGTTCGAGAAGCGGATGAGCGCCGAGTGGAATCATGGCGATGCTCCCGATCCACAGCTTGCGCTCTACGTTCGCGAGCGCATCGAAAGCTACGCGCGCACGATGCCGGCCGGGCGAGCCACCGTGCTCTGCACGAGCCTCTTCCGGCGAACGCTTTCCGAAATGCTGTCACGCTTCAACTTGACGGCGGAGGTCTTCGCATTCTCCGAGTTGCCCGGCGAACTCAACGTCAAGCCGCTGACGATCATCGGCGCCCCGGGACTCCAGGCGGTCCCGCCGATCCCGATCTCCGCGGGCGCTGCGTAAGCGACGGAGCACACCGATGTCGAGCAAGATCGCGATCTGCATGCCGATTCGAGATCGGGTTGAACCCGAGACCGAGTTCGCACTGAAACAGAACGTCGGCTTTGCGTACGAACTCCTTACGGAGGTTGGCCTCCCCGTAGACGAGGCGCGCAATCGCCTCACCGAACGCGCGTTGGCCGGCGGCTCGGAGCAAATCGTCTGGGCGGATGCGGATGCTTTTTGGGTGCGCGGAAGCCTGGAGCGGATGCTTTCGTGGACAACCGACCCGTCCAAGATCATTGGCACCGTTCACGGAAGGCGAATGCACTTCTCGGCGCCGGCAGCTTACGAGAGCGCCGATCTTACGAGTCCGGTAAGATTTGATGTCATTCGCAGTACCGACGGAATTATTCCGTGCCATTTTATCGGCTCTCACGTGCTTGCATGCAGCCGTAGTTTTCTCGAGCGCCTCGGCCCGAGCCCCTGGGCGTTGGATGAGGGAGACGGCTCTGAAGATTGTGCGCTCGCGCGACGAACGATCGTGGCCGGTTGCTCGATGTATCTCGACACGCGCGTTTGGACGTTTCACGTCGAGAACGGCATCATGTACGTTCCCGGATCGTCGGCCTACGCTCTCGTAGACGGCAAGCCCGAGAAGCGTCCGATCGCACCGACGGCGCCGTTCGCGGAACCGCGGAACTACGGCCCGAAAGTCGACGCTGCAAGGCGCGAGAGCACCGGGTTGTCCGACGCTGACGTACCGCGCGCGAAGGCGGAATGGATGGCGTTGGTCAAGGCGAAGGTCGCCACGGATCCGCTGATTGCGACTCGTTTTCGCGCGCCTACCGAAGAAGAGCTGGCCAGCGTGTCCCTCGGTGGCATCCGCATGGCGCCGAATACTCGATCCGCCGGGCGCCCATCGGTTGCGCCGGCCTAAGGAAAAAGGCAAACGTGTGCCGGTCTTTCACGGCACAGAAAAAGCGTTTGCGGACGGCTCCGAGGGACTTGGGAAATCCTTGCGCCCGCGTTATTGGTACGGAGAGGGGCGTGCGATGCGGTGAGGATTGACGGCGGG
>PMHP01000156.1 GCA_003158195.1 Vulcanimicrobiota bacterium
CGTCCAGTCTCTACACCTTCCGATCGACAATCGGCTTGGCTCGGCGTTGTCATCGCGCGTGGCGCGGAAGAGTTCGCCGAATTTGAGCGCATCCCGATCGGCGTTTCCGTCCGATCGGCTCCAGTTGGGAAGTCTGCTGTGTCTACCGATTCCACCATCATCCCGATGGACACCCGGCCTTCGACGGCAGCGGCATAAGGACCGCCAGCCAGGGCAACCGGCGGTCTTGGGAAAGCGCGGCGCTCACGTCCTAACGCTGTCCTTTTCGCCATGCGAAGGCGGGGTGCGACGTTTGCCGAGGAGGGCCGCCGGGGCCGAACAGGCAATCGCAGTGAGTTTGCCCCACACGCTTTCCGGAGGCTCGCCTGCGTTTGAAAATCGTCGTCACCGTTAAACTCGTTCCCGATACGAACTCCGAGAAGCGGATCGATCCGGGGACGAAGCGGCTGGTTCGCACCGGCGTCGAGACGGTCATCAACCCGTTCGACGAGTACGCGATCGAAGCGGCGTTGCAGCTCAAAGAGAAGCTCGGCGGCGACACGACGGTCACCATACTGACGATGGGCCCCGAGACGAGCAAAGAAATCCTCCGCAAAGCGCTTGCGATGGGCGCNNCCCAGGCCTTGAAGAAGAACGGCTTCGATCTCGTGATCTGCGGGGGCCTCGCCGAAGACGGCAACACCGGCGGCGTCTCGGGCGCACTTGCCGAGTACCTCGGCGTGCCCGGGCTGACGAATGCCGCGAAGATCGAGGTCGAGGAAGGCAAGCTGCGGGTCGTGCGCGAGACCGACAGCGGCCACCAAACCGTGAGCGCGCCGCTGCCGGCCGTCATGATGGTGACGATGGGCGTCGGCGAGCCGCGCTACGCTTCGCTCAAAGGCATCATGGGGGCCAAGAAAAAGACGATCGCCGTCTGGCCCGTCGCCGAACTCGCGCTCGACCGCCCGATCGGGACGGACGGCGCGAAGACCGAGCTGCTGACGATCGCAAAGCCGCCCGAGCGCGGCAAGGGCCAAATCGTCGTCGCCGAGGACGGCCCCTCGGGCGCGAAGATCATCTTTGACTTTCTAAAGGAGCGTAAGCTCGTCTAATGCAGCACGTCATCACGTTCGTCGAGCACAAAGGCGGCCAGACCCGCAAGGTCACCTTCGAACTCGCAACCGAAGCGCGCAAACTCGCCGACGCGTTGGGCGGCAAAGCGCACGCGGTCGTCGTTGGTGCCGGCGCGCAAGCGCTCGCGGAGACGCTGAAGGGCTACCCGCTCGACGTTATCCACGTCAATGAGGATCCCGACGTCGACCGCTACCTGCTCGACCCAGCGATCGATTACCTCGAGACGGTGGCCAAGAGCGTCGGCCCGGCGGTAATCCTCATCCCAAACACGCTGCAGGGACGCGATATCGCCGGACGCATTGCGGCACGGCTGGGTGCCGGCTTGACCTCGGACGTCACCGGCATCGCCCTCGAGGGCGGCAAGATCGGCAGCATCTCACCGAAGCTCGGCGGCACGTCGATCACCACGTGCGCCTTTAAGCCGGCCGATTACGGGGTCACGACGGTCCGTCCGAACTCGTTTCCCGCAGAAGCCGGCGGCTCCGGCGCCGAGATCGTAACCGTCGAGAAACCGGCAGCTAAGACGTACCTCATGCTGATCGAAAGCGAGTCCGAGGAAGTCTCGGGTGAACTCGGGCTCGAGGAGGCGCCGGTCGTTGTCGCGGGCGGCCGCGGGCTCGGCGGTCCGGAACCGTTCGAAACCCTCCTGAAGCCGCTCGCCGATACGCTCGGCGGAACCGTCGGCGCGTCGCGCGCGGCCGCCGACGCCGGCTGGGTCCCGTACAGCCTGCAGATTGGGCAGACCGGCAAGACGATCAGCCCCAACCTGTACATCGCGGTCGGGATCTCGGGCGCAATTCAGCACAAAGTTGGAATGCGAACCTCTGGTACAATCGTTGCCATAAATAAGGACGGCTCCGTCCCGATCGGGGACTTCGCAGACTTGCTGGTCGTCGGCGACGCGTTCCAAATCGTCCCCGAGCTGACCAAGCAATTGCGCGCCACCGTGCACGCGTAACCGAAAGACGAATCGATTGAAAAACACCGCTCGCTACTTCGTCGCCTTGGCCCTGGCGCTAAGCCTTTCGTTCGCTGCCGCGCAGAGCGTTTGGGGCAGTCCGAAGAAGCCCGCGCCGAGCCCATCCTCCTCCTCTGACGTTACGCCCGCGCCGCTGCCGACCGCGACTCCGGAAGCGCCCGACGTCGCCATTCCTCGCCTCGAGGCGAAGATCAAGGCAAATCCAAGCGACAAGGATGCGCTCCTGGATCTCGCCGGTTATTATTTGGCGGAGAACCAGAACGACCGCGCGCTCGCGCTCACGCAGCGCCTGCTGTCGCTCGGTGCAAAGACGGCGCAGGTCTATTACCTCGACGGCATCGCCAACCAGGGGCTCGGGCGGATCAAGGACGCAACCCAAGATTTCGAGCAAGCCACGACGCAAGATCCGACTAACGCCCAGATCCTCCTGACGCTTACCAACCTCTACCTGCAGACCGGGCGGGCAGCCGATGCCGAGCGCATCGCGAAGCGCGCGACCACGTTCAATGCGAACGACAAGCGAGTCTTCGAGAACTACGGATTGGTGCTTGGTCAGGAAGGCAAGTATGACGACGCCCGCGCGCAATTCGAAGCGGCCGCGAAGCTCGACCCCAAGGACGCGATGCCGATCGTTCTCGAAGCGCGCGCCTACGTTTCGCAAAAGGCGCTTGCGCTTGCGTCGCAAGACTTCGATCGGGCGCTGACGGTCGACCCGAAATCGCCCGACGCGCTGCTTGGAAAAGCAAGTCTGCTCGCAGCGAGTCACGACGTGAAGGGCGCGATCGCGACCTTCGAGCAGCTCTTCGCCGTCGAGACGACAGACGATGCGAAGGCCGCAGTGCTCGTGCAAGAATACCAAGTCTATCGCGACGAGAAGATGAACGACGACGCGTTTGCCGTCCTCAAGCGCGCCGAGGCGACGTACCCGAACGTCGCTGCGGTACACGTCGCATACGGCGATGCCGATTTCCAGTTAGCTAAAGATCCTGCCGCCGGCGAGGCTGAGTGGAAGCAGGCACTCGGCTCCGCACGCGACAATCCGCAGGCGCTCGATCGCCTGGGCGAATACGCGGTCAGCCAGAACAAACGTTCCGATGCACTCGGATACTTCAAACGGCTCAACGAAATCGCACCGAACGACCCGGGCGTGCTCGGCAAGCTCGGCCAAATCGAGGCGATGAACAATCAGTACTCCGATGCGCGGACGTCGTTTCTCCAATCGTTTTCGCTGCAGCACTCGCCGTCGGCGCTTGCCGGGCTCGGCGCGGCCGACCTCGAGCTGAAGAATTACAAGGAGTGCACGGACGTCTTTCACGCGATCGATAACAAAGCTCCGGACTTCATGAAGCAGAATCCGCAGTTGCTTTACGTGTACGCGAAATGTTCGGTCGGCCACGGCGACCGCTCGCAGGCACGCGCGCTCTACACACGCTTCAAAGCGTTCGTAAAGCCGGGGACGCCGCTCGATAAGGAGATCGCGAAGGCGATCGCAAGTCTCGGTGGCAGCGGAGCGCCGAAGCCGGCGGCGACGCCGAAGGCGCACAGCTAAGCGTTCCGGCGATGATCGTCGTCTACGACGAACTTTACACCGAGCACCTTCGGGGCACGAATCACCCCGAGTCGCCCGACCGCGTCGCGTACGTCGCGGGCCGGCTCGGCGCGGCGGGTTTGCTCGAGGATCGCGTTGCCGCGCGGGACGCAAGCGACGCCGAGCTCGAGCGCGTGCATCCCCACGCCTACCTCGAGCGGGTCAAACGCGACGTCGAGACGGTCGGCGCGCGCGCCGGATACCTTTCGACCGGCGACACGGCGATCGACGCGTCGTCGCTTTCGGTCGCGCGGCGCGCCGCCGGCGGAGCGCTGGCCGCGATGGANNGCGCGCGCGTTCGCGACCGCGCACGGCGGCCGCGCACTCGTCGTCGATTTCGATTACCACCACGGGAACGGCACGCAAGCCGCCGCGGGGAACGGCGTTTCGTTCGTCTCGACCCACGCTTTTCCGGCGTATCCGGGAACCGGCGGACCGGGCGAGCAGCGCTTCGACCCCGCGGGCGCGATCGTGAACCTGCCGCTCCCGCCACATAGCTACGGTACCGAAGCATTTATCGCGACCTGGCAACGCTTGCTACCGGCAGTCGCCGCGCGCGTCCGGCCGGATCTGATCGTCGTAAGCGCGGGATACGACTTCGCCGCGGGCGATCCGGTCGGAGATCTCGGCGTCGACGGTCCCGTCGCAGCGCGTGCGCTCGCAAGCCTCATTGCCGAAGTCGCCGCGACGTACGCGCGTGGACGCGTCGCATACTGCCTCGAGGGCGGGTACGACATCGAGACCTTGGCCGCCGCGGTCGAGGCGACGCTGCGGGCGAACGACGCGGCCGCGAACGCCGAGCCGGCCGACTTCGCGGCCGTCCCGAACGCGCAGCGTGCCGTGCTCGACGCGATCGACGCTTGGCGTATCTAATCTTCGCGCTACGCCTCGTGCTCGGGGGCGTGTTGCTCGTCGCGGGCGTGCTCAAGGCGCACGATGGACCGGCGAGTACGGCCGTCACGATCGCCGGCTACCGCATCCTGCCCTCGGCGGTGGTCGCGCCGCTCGGCGTCGCGCTTCCGTATTTCGAGATCTTCGTCGGCGCGTACCTGATCGGCGGACTCTTCACGCGGATCGCCGGCTGGATTGCGGCCGTTCAGTTCTCGATCTTTTCGGCAGCGGTGGCCTCGCTTGTGATTCGCCATATCGCTGCCGACTGCGGTTGCTTCGGCTCGGGCGTGCCCGTGCCGCCTTCGTGGGGCCACGTCGCGCTCGACGTTTTGGCGGCTTGCGCGTCGATCGTCGTCGCGGTGCGCGGGCCGGGTGCATTCGCGCTCGACTGGCTGCTCTTCCCGAGCAGTTACTTCCGTTCCGGTCGCGAAGCGCACTCGCCATGAGCCGTCGTCAGATCATCAACACCAAGAAGAGCGCCCCGCTCGCGCAGCGCCGAAACGCGATCGCCATCGGATCGGTCGTGGTGCTCGCGATCATCGTGATCGTGGCGATTTCGCTTGCGAACCGCGTTCCCGAAGCGGCAACGGTTCCGAATACGGCGGCGTCGCCTCTCGTGGTCGGGCAGCAGGCGCCAGATTTCTCGCTCTCGACGACGGCGGGGCCGTTCTCACTCTCGAAGCCGGACGGAAAACCAACCTTGCTCGAGGTATTCGCTACGTGGTGTCCGCATTGCCAGCGTGAAGTGAAAGTTCTCGACCCGCTCTACGCCCAGTATAAGAACAAGGTCAACTTCGTCGCGGTCAACGGCGACGCGCTCGGGATGGACCACACCTCGCCGGAATCGCAAGCCGACGTTTACAACTTCGCTCAGAAGTTCGGCGTAACGTACCCGATCGCGTTCGACCCCAACCTCGACGTCGCGCACGCATACTTGCAATCCGGGTACCCGACGCTCGTCCTGATCGGCCCGAGCGGCAAGGTCGAAGCGATCCGTGACGGCGAGATCCCCGACTCGGATCTACGTAACGCGCTCGGCGCAGCAGTCGCCGGTAAAAAACCCGATCCGAAGATGGGCTTGAAGGGCTAGCAGCGCCTAGGGGACGACGCTGGTCGCGATCTGGACGAGTTCGTTGCGGAGCAGGTCGCCGACGAGGGCGAAGTAGATGTTGTGTTCCTTCCACGTGAGCAGCGTGGTCGGGCCGTCCTCGACGTACTGGGCGTCGTGGCCTTCGAAGGTTATCGTCTTGGGGCGCAGGCTGCCGAAGTCGGCCGCGGCGTCGGTTGCGTTCTCGAAGAGCGAGATCGAGCGCAGTCCGTCCGAGTAGAGCAGGTGCAGCGTCCGCACGCCGTTGACGGTCGTTACGTCGCCGCTGCGGAGATCGAAGCCCTGCGGTAATTCCTTGGGCTTGTACGGCGCGAAGCCGGCTTCTTTGATGACTTTGTCGACGTCCGACGAAGGCGTCGCGACCGCTGCGCCCGCGATGCGGGCGAAGCCGGCCGGCGGGTCGACCGAGAAAATGTCGCTCGGAATCGACGTGGTGTAGCGCAGATCCTCGAAACGGGTCTGAGCTGCGACCGCGCCGTTGGCATGGTATTCTTCCTTCTTGAGGATCAGATGCGTCTCGCGATCGATCCAGACGCGCATCGCGCGTTCGCCCGTGTACTTATTGATCAGGGCGATCGAGACCGTCGGCCGATCGGCGACGATCGCGCTGCCGTCGTAAATCGCGCGATAGTTCTGCAACACGCGATCGAAGTTGCCGCTCGCGGCTATCTGATCGTCGAGTGCCGGACCGTGGGTAACGGTCTCCTGGCTGTGCTTGGTGTCGAATTGATAGGTCGATATGCCGCGCGTTATGACGTAATCGCCGTAGAGCGCCTCGGGCGCCACGTACCAGCGCCGGGTTAGCTCGGGCGCGCGGTGTTCGACTTTTACGATCGTGGCGCTCGCCCGGCTGGAGGCGAAACGAACCGTTTCGAACTGGCCGACATACGAGACTGCACGGGGCGCGTCGATGCTCGAGCGCAAGAGCGCCGACGGATCCTCTTGGATCGCCGTCGCCGTCGCCGCGGGCGTCGGCGAGGCTTGCGCAGGTTGCGCGCCGGGCGCGGCGCTCGGGGCAGCCAGGACGAGAAGCGCTGCGAGCGCTCCGGTTAGCCGATCAGAACGCAGCATCGAGCGCGTCGGTCACATGACTCGACTCGACGTGCTCGGCGATCAGCGGCGACGTCGAGCCGTCGATCATCGACGTCTCGAGGGCGGGCGGTCCGGGCTGTAGCGAAAGCGGCGAGCCCGACTGCGCGGCGTGCGTCTCCAGGTAGTACATCGCGTCGACCGTCGGCCGCGTTCCGGGATGGCTGTACGGCGATGCAAACCAGCCGCCGAGCAGCAGCGCGGCTACGACCGGAACGGCGACCATCGGCCGCAACAGGGCCGCGACGCGCGCCAGCGGTCCGGGCCGGGCGCCGCGAACGCGCTCCCAGATTAGTGCGGAGATCATCGAGGGCATCTCGCGCTCTTCGGCCCGCGCGGCGGCACGCAGCGTCTCGCTGAGCGAAACCTCGAGATCGTACTCGCGCCGGCACGCAGCGCACGAAGCAAGGTGGGCGTGCGCCAGCGCATCGTCCTCGGGGGCGAGTTCGCCGTGGAGGTAGTCCACGAGCAGGTCGGTTGAAAGGTGGTCGTTTATCATCATCGTTGTTGTTGTTGAGCGCGTTCGACGAGCCGGCGGAGGAGGGCGCGGGCGCGGTGGAGGCGCGAGCGCACCGTGCCGATGGAACATCCCATGATTTCCGCGATTTCCTGGTAGCTGTACTCCTCGATATCCGCGAGAATCAAGACCTGGCGCTGTTCGGGCGAGAGCAGGGCGAGCGCCTTCGAAAGCGGTTCACCGAGCTGCCGGTCGACGTAGTCGTCGATCGGCGTGACCGCAAGCGGTCGCGCGCCGCCGAACTCCTGCGGGGCATTGTCTTCGGGGATCTCCTCCTGATAACGACCTTTTCGCCTCCGAAGTTCGTCCCGGTGCAGATTCGTTACGATCCGGTAGATCCACGAGAGGAAGGAGGTCCCCGGTGCGAACGAGCGCCAGGCCCGGTAAACCCGGATGAACGCCTCTTGGCACAGGTCCCGGGCGTCGGCCTCGTTCCCGGTGAGCCGGAGCGCGAAATTGTAGGTGGCCTTCCCATACTCGGTCATCGCCCGCTCAAGGAACGCCGCCTGTTCGGGGGTTGGGGGCTCGACCGGGGCACGCGGGACACCCATCTCAGGATGGTATTGGGGAAAGCCGGGAGGAAGTCCCCGCGCCCGGAGCGCCAAGCAAGCGGGGCACCCGCAGGGGAATAATTAGGTGTAACTAACTGCAGACGCAGGTTAGCCTAACCCAGCCCGACGGAGCTCTTTTTTGGCGACAATCTCTGCCCCGAAAATCGCCGCTCCGCCGGTCCCGTCCTGGCGCCGCTGGCTCCTGCGCTTTCTTGCGATCGCGGGGCCGGGTGCGATCGTCGCGTTCGCCGACACCGAAGCCGGCAGCATTACGACCGCGGCCAGTTCGGGCGCGCAGTTCGGCATGAAGCTCGTGCTGTTGCAGCTGCTGCTGATCGTTCCGCTCTACGTCGTGCAAGAGATGACGGTGCGGCTCGGGACGGCGACCGGCAAAGGCCACGCGCAGTTGATCCGTGAGAACTACGGCCTCGCCTGGTGCTGGGTGTCGCTTGGGACGATGCTTATCACGAACATCGCGGCTCTGGTCACGGAGTTCATCGGCATCGCCGGTGCCGCGCTCATCTTCGGCGTGAATCCCGCGCTGATGGTCGTGGCCGCGGCCGTCGTGTTGATCGGCGTGTCGTTCTCCGGAAAATACCGCCGCGCGGAATTTGCCGCGCTCGGCTTGTGTCTGCTCGAACTGCTCTTCATCCCGGCCGCGTTTGCAGCGCACCCAGCCCCGATGTCGATTCTGCGCGACGGGATATTCGGCTCGCAGCCGCTGGGCGACCGCACCTATCTCTTGCTGATCGCGAGCAACATCGGCGCCGTCATCATGCCGTGGATGATCTTCTACCAGCAGAGTGCGGTCGTCGACAAAGGCCTCAAACTCCCGGATATCAACTTCGCGAGGCTCGACACCGCCATCGGCGCGGTCGCGACGCAAATCATCATGATCGCGGTCATCGTGACGACGGCTGCGACGCTCTACGTCCACCACATCTCCGTGACCGATGCCGCCCACGCGGCGCTCGCACTTATTCCGCTCACCGGGAAGTTCGCCGGCATTATTTTCGGAGCCGGCCTGATCGGGGCGTCGATGCTCGGTGCGTTTGTCGTCTCGCTTGCAACCTCGTGGGCGTTCGGTGAGGCGTTCGAGTGGCCGTGCTCGCTGAATTTCCACTGCACGCAAGCCAAACGCTTCTACGGTTTCTACGCCGCGATCGTCGTGCTATCGGCGGGCATCGTGCTCATTCCGAATTTGCCGCTCGTGAAGATCACGCTCTACGTCGAAGCCGGAAACGCGATCGTGCTGCCGATCGTTCTGGGATTTTTACTCGTCCTCAGCAACGACAAGAAGATCCTCGCATCGCGCGTTAACTCGTTGCTCGGAAACGTCGTCGCGATCGGGATCTCGGTCGTGTGCGTCGTCTTGGGTCTGTGGTACGGCGTGCTCACATTGCTCGGCCAAACGGGCTAGCGCAGCCATGTCACGCTGAGCTCGTCGNNGCGCTTCGCTCAGGGTGACATGCCGGCGGCCTTCGGTTAGACGAGCGCTAGAACGCTACGGCTCCGGCTTCGGGTTCGAAGATGCCGTTCTCGGAGGGGGTGACGTTTGCGGATGATGCGGGCGATTGCGCGAGGTAGCGCGTCAAGTGGAAGTCGACGTCGCCGAGTTCGAGTTCGATCATCGAGAGGCGTTTGAAGTAGTGGCCGATCGCATACTCTTCGCTCATGCCGATTCCGCCGTGAAGCTGGATCGCCGACTCGCCGACGACGCGGCTCGAACGGGCGACTTGAACCTTCGTCGCAGAGAGCGCCTTCATGCGTTCGGCGGGCGAGGCGTCTTCGACCAGGGCCATGGTCCCGTAGTAGGTGATCGAACGGGCGAGTTCGACCTGGATCAGCATGTCGACCGCGCGGTGCTGCAGTGCTTGGAACGAGCCGATCGGAACGCCGAACTGTTTGCGCGTCTTGAGATACTCGACGGTGCGGCGCAAGAGGACCGACGCGTTGCCGACCGCCTCCGCGGCGAGCGCGCCGAGGCCGGCGTCGACGATCCGCTCGACGAGCGGTAGCCCCGCCCCGGGTTCGCCGAGCGCGTTCGCGCGCGGCACGCGGACGCCGTCGAAGGTGATCGTCGAAGCGCGCCGGTCGTCGACGGTCCGGTAGTCGTGGCGCGTGATGCCGGGGGTGTCGCGGTCGACGAGCACCACGCTGATGCCGCCGGGGTCGCGCTTTTCGCCGCCCGTTCGCACGGTGACGACGTACGTGTCGGCCGCGGCAGCGAAGGGAACCGCGAGTTTTTTTCCGGTGATGAGCAGATCCCCGCCCGCGGCGCGTGCCTCGGTCTCGACGAGCCCGTAGTCGTAACGCGAGCGTTCCTCGGCGTAGGCGAACGTCAGCAGCTTTTCGCCGCCGATCATCGCTTCGAGCAGATCGTGATGGGCTTGCGACGTGCCGCCGTAGGCGAGCGCCGAGCCGCCGAGCACGACGCTTGGGACGAACGGCTCGAGCACGAGCCCGCGCCCGAACGCCTCGGCGAGAATCATCGTCTCAACGGCCGAGCCGCCGAAGCCGCCGCGATCTTCGGGGAACGCGATTCCGAGCCATCCGAGGCTCGCGAACTGCGCCCAATGTTCGCGGCTAAAACCTTCNNCGTTTGGCGATGATATTGCGCTGGATCTCGTTGGAGCCCGCGTAAATCGAGGTCTTGCGCATGTTGAAGTACCAGAGCGCGCTGCGCTCGGAGGGATCGACGGCGCTCGTCGCCGAGGCCTCCATCATCAGGGTCGCGATCGCTTGCTGGATCTCGGTGCCGGTGATCTTGATGAACGACGACTCGGGCCCCGGGCGCTTGCCCGAACTCTCGGCCGCGAGCGACCGCAACTGCGCGTACGACAGCGCGGTCAGTTCGATCTCGACCGTCGCCAACCGCTCGGTGAAGCGCGGGTCGTCGAGCAGCGTCTTGCCGTCGAAGCGTTGCCGTGCGGCGACCGCGCGCAGCCGCTCGAGCAGCTGGAACGACCCCGCGACGCCGGCAGTGCCGTTGCGCTCGTGCTCGAGCAAGAACTTGGCGTACGTCCAGCCCTCGCCTTCCTTGCCGACGCGGTTCGCTACGGGAACGCGGACGTTCTCGAAGATCACCTCGTTGATCTCCTTGCCGCCGTCGATCGTCACGATCGGCCGCACGGTGACGCCGGGGGTCGTCATGTCGACGAGGATGAATGAGATGCCCTCTTGCTTCTTCGCGTTCGGGTCCGTGCGCGCGAGGACGAAGATCATGTTCGCGAACTGGGCAAGCGTGATCCACGTTTTCTGCCCGTTGATGACGTAGTCGTCGCCGTCGCGTTCGGCTCGCGTTTTAAGCGAGGCGAGATCGGAGCCCGCCTCCGGCTCGGAATAGCCTTGGCACCACCAGTCGTCGCTGTTGAGAATCCGCGGCAAGTAGTACGCGCGCTGTTCGTCGTTGCCGAACTCGATGATCACGGGCGCGACCATCGAGACCCCAAACGGCATCTGACGCGGCGCCCAGCCCATCGCCATCTCGTCTTCGAAGATGTGCCGCTGTACGACGCTCCACCCGGTGCCGCCATACTTGACGGGCCACCCCGGCGCCAGCCACCCGCGCGCATTCAGCTTGTGCTGCCACGCGATGTAGTCGGCTTTGGTCAGCTCGCGACCGGCCTGCATCTTCGCACGCACGTCGGCGGGCAGCTCGGCTGCAAGAAAGGCGCGAACGCTTTCGCGGAAAGCGAGTTCCTCGGGAGTAAAAGAGAGATCCATGATGCCTTTCTGTTAAGCCTGCGGGACGGGGACGGTCAAAGGTTCGGCCTTTTGCTCCGCGAGCACCTCGACGAACGTTTTCGCAAAGGTGTTGACGTCACCCGGCCAGCGCGCTGAAACGTAATTGCCGTCGCGCACGACGAACGCCGGGCGCGCGTCGGCCGGCGTGTCGCGATGTTGTCCGTCCGTCTTGCGCCCGTAGTCGGGCGCATCGAGTGGAACGTCGCGATAGTCTTGCGGTTGCTCGAGCGCACGCGTGACCTCGGCCTCGACGCTGCGGTAACCCGGCGGCTCGCCCGTGCTTTCCACGTACGTGCGGTAATAGTTTGGATCCCAGAACCGGACGATGCGATTGATCGTCCAGGCCAAACGTTCTTGCCGCCAGGTGAGCGACGTCGTTTTGCGGCCATAGAGCACCGATCGCCCGGTGATCTTCGAGCGCGCGCGCGCCGCGACGACGACACCATGACAAATTGCCGCGACCGGTTTGCCGGCGTCGAAGAATTCGGCGACGCCCGCGGCAAGCCGCGGGCTCTCGAGGTACGGACGCATTCCGCGGGTGCGATGGCCCCCCGGCAGAACGAGCGCGTCGTACGCGTCAGCCTCGAGCTTGTCGTAACCAACCGGCGCGAGGAATGCGGGATCGCGCTCGAGCTCGGCGTAGGCGTCGCGTGCGGCCCGATCGGCGCGCAGCACGCCGCCGACAAGCTTTACCGCTTTCAGGATGGGGATCGCGCCCCACACATCGAGGCCTTGACCCGTGAGCATGAGATCGTCGGCGTGGCCGCGGTTGCCGTCGGGCGTCGTGAAGCTGACGGTGTGCCCCGCTTCCTTGAGGACCTTCCACGTAACGGCGACTTCCGACGGCTCGAAATCGTCATTCGGAATCGCGATGAGAACCTTCATTCTTCCTTTCCTTCGTCCACGCGACGCTAGTTGGCGTCGAGGACGAACGGGGCGACGTTGAGGCCGTTCGAGCCGCGAAATTGCAGCCACAGTTTGTACCGTCCAGCCCGGACCGGCGAAACGTGCACCGCGAACGATGCTGGAACCTTCGCGTCGTCGGGGAGCGAGGGCGGCGGAGCCGCCGGCTCGTCCATGCCCGGCATGTTCATGCCCCCCGTCGCGCCCATGCCGGGCGTGCCGAGCAGCGGGTGAACGTGGACGTAGTCGAGCGTGGCCGCGTCGATGAATACGGCGTGCGCAGCGGCACCGAGATAGGGGCGCAGGTCTTCTGCGGGCGCGCCATTTTTCGTGATGCGAACGTTCAGCATCGTCATCGCGCTCGCGCGCAGCGTGGTTGCGCCGAGCGACACGGTGTACGGGCCCGCATTCGCCGTCTTGCCGGTCGCCGAGAGATCCGGCGCCGCCGGCGTTGCACGGCCAAAGATTACCGGAAAACGAAAGACCTGATTGCCGAGGCCGTGGGGGACCGCGTCCGCGTAGATCTCGTAGCGGCCGGGTTTGGGAACGCGAAGGTCGATCGTGAAATGGCCGTCGGGTCCCAGGGTGGGATGGACGTGCTGGAACGAGCGGAAATCGTCCGAGATCACGATCATGTGCAGGCGCTTGGTCATGTCGAGATCGTAGTTGCGGATCGGCGAGCCGTGCGCCGCCTCCCACAGATCGAGCTTCGCCTCGAGCGGGCCCGCGCGCTCGACGGTTAAGCTCGCCGTCGCTCGCGGCGTCGCGTTCGCAGCCGCGAAGATCCCCGCGATGCGCTCGACGGCAGCGCCGGCCGGCCCCGCGCCGAGCGTGGCCGCCAGCCAGAGAATTGCAATCCACGAGTGCCGCACCGCGAGACCCTTCGGAAGCCGGAGCCCGAGCTCCTTAGAACGGCGCGGTGACGCGCAGGTCGGCCCGGAAGCCCTGTCCCCACTGGGTCGTGTTGAAGCCGTTGTTGATCTTCAAAAGGTATTTCGTGTTCGTGAAATTCGTGAACGTAGCGACGAAGCCGAGCCGCGATTCCTTCGGGCCGCGCTTCGCGTCGCGCCCGACCGATGCATCGAGGGTCAGGTGCGGCGGCAGGCGGCCCGAGCCGTTCTGGAACTCCACGGGGTAGCCGGTGCCGTATTGCGGCTCGATCGTCGCGAAAAACGAGCGGTCCGCCCCGAGACGCTTCGTATACCCCAGCTCCGAAGCGAAGGTCTGGTCGTGGTCTTCGGGCCCGAGCGTCACATCCGATTGCGAGGAAAGGCAGCTCGGATCGAGCGTCGGGCAGAACAAGAACGTGCTGCCCGAGACGCCGCCCGCGTTCGATTTCGACAGCGATGCCGAGTAGAACAACGAGTCCCCGTTTGCAAACCGCGAGTCGACCCGGCCCTCGACGCCTTCGGCGATTCCGATCGAGTTGTTGAAGACCGCGAAGATCGGCGTGTTGACGAGCTGTTGGGTATCGAGCACATCGGTGACGTCGCGCTTCCAGAAGTTGAGGGTCGACCGTGTGGTGGGTCCGAGTGCATGTTCGAGGCCGAACTCATAGTACTGGTCGCGTTCGGGCTGGAGCGTGTAGGGTATCGGGCTCGTCACGCCCGCCAAAATCGCGGCGGCACGCCGTGTGTCCTCTAAGAACGGCGCGGCGTAGAGCCGGCCGTAGTAGAAGTGCAGGATGTCCTGCGGATCGACTTGGCCGTTGATCTCGATGCGCGGGCTCAGTTGACCGCCCGAGACGTAGCCGGTCGAGTGGTCGTAGCGCAAGCCTCCGTTCACCGTGACATATTGGGTCGGCGTCCACTTGTCTTCGACGTACTCTCCGATCTGCGTCCCACGTTGCGCTGAGTTGTCGCCGAAGGTCGTTACGGGAACCATCTCGCCGGCCGCGTTGGTGTTGTACGTGATCGTCTCGTTCCCCGCAAAATTTTCGATCGAGCCGTCGAAGCCGATCTTCACGGCGTTGTTGCCGAAAACGTGAAAGTGCGTTACCCGCAGACCCTCGAACTGCGAATGGCGATCCTGACGCAATCCGGGGGTGCCGCCGGCGAGATCCTCGGCCACGTCTCCGGCGTAAACGACACGATCGTATTTATACCACGGTGCGATCTGGGTGAACGCCGTGCCGTTCGCGGCGTTGTTCGTGTAGACGAGGTTGAAGAAGCGATTGTACTCGCGCTGGACGTCGTCGGTCGAGGGGGGGACGACGATCGGATCGTTCGGGTTAGCGGTTGAGTTGATCGGAATTTGAAAGATCGAGGTGCTGTTCGATCCGTCGAACGTCAAGGTATCCCGCGCACCGACGTTGGTGATCGTTCGCAGGAACTCGTTGCCGCTGTTGGAGTTGTCGTGAACCGGAACGAACGTTGGCGGATCGACCCCGCGATCGGTTCGTTCTTGGTTTGCGTTGAAGAACACTTGCGTCCCGCCGAGGCGCAGGTTCTCGGTGAGCGCGCCTTGGAGGTCACCGTAGGAGCCGGCACCCATCGTGAACGACCCGGACTCCGGAGTCTCCAGATCGTTGACGCGGTGGCTGATGATATTGACGACCGCGCCCTGGCGGCTCCCGCCGAATTCTGCCGGAAACGCGCCGGTGAACACTTCGAGCGAATCGATGTTGCGCGGGTCGATGATCTCGCTGAAGTTTGACGTCGTCGAGAGCGGCAGCGGTACGCCGTCGAGTTCGTAGGTGAGGCCGTGGAAGCCGTGCGCGACCGGCTCGTTGTAGGAGAATCGCACGATTCCCGGGAGGGTCTCGATGATATTGTCGAGGCTTTGGTTTTCGGGCAATGCCGCGAGCTGCTGCTGCGTGAGCGAGTTTACCGAGACCGGGTTCGCGCTCGTCCCGCGCACGAAGGCCGAGCGCGTCCGGCCGATCTCTTTGAGCTGCATGTCGAAGTTCAGCGTGATGATGGCGTCGCTTGCCACGTCAACGGGTTCGGTGAAATCGGGGACGCCGCTCTTCGATGCAACGAGCGTGTAGTGGCCGAACGGCACGCGCGAGAACACGAAGGCGCCCGACGCGTCGCTGGTCGTGCGCAGGCTTGCGCCTTCGCCGGTTAGTCTGATGGCGACATCCGCGGCCGGCTTGTTGCCATAGGACGCGGTCCCGCGCACGAGGCCGGTCGTGTCGGCGAGGACCGGGAGCGGCGGCAGGGCGATGAATGTGAACAAAGCGGCGAGCAGTGCCGCGGGAAACGGTCGCATGGGATCTCCTCAAATGACGCAAACGCTAGTGAACGGCTGCGGCTCGGCGCAGCTCGGAACGTGGCGCTACGGACTGAGGAAGGGCGGCGCTCGTCCCCGGCGCCTGCCGGGAGAAACGACGTAGGCGGGTACGCAAACGGGTGCGCGGCGGGTGACGAAAATCGATCGTGCGTCGCGCGGCCGAAGGCGCCCGAGCGCTGTTAGGCGGATGCCCGCGCGGCGAACGGCCCGACCGGCCGACAGTGCGGCAAAGGCGACCGCGAAGGCGAGCGGCAGGATCGCCGCCAGCGCTTCCAGCCAAGGCCCGAGCGCCAGCCGCCCCTCCGAAAACTCGATGAGCGCGAACGCGCCGGCGGCGGCCCCCGCAAGCCACAGTGGGGCATAGCCAAGGCGATGCTCGG
Organism: Vulcanimicrobiota bacterium; assembly: GCA_003158195.1. Classification (GTDB taxonomy): domain Bacteria; phylum Vulcanimicrobiota; class Vulcanimicrobiia; order Vulcanimicrobiales; family Vulcanimicrobiaceae; genus Palsibacter; species Palsibacter borealis. Next base: position 16,101 of record PMHP01000156.1, read on the forward strand.
TCGTGATAGAGCCGCGGGCGGTCCCAAGCGCCCCTCCCAGAAACGCCCCGAAGAGGCCGAGCCCAAGCATCGTCCCCAGGGCCGAGAGAAGCTCAGGGGCACGACCGCCCCCCGGCGCGTGGCTGAAGCCGAAAACGGCGACGTGCGCCAGGACAGCAACCGCGACGGCGAGGGGCAACGCCCAAAACGCCCGGCGAAGGGTCATATTGCCGGACTCCGTTCGCCCCCACCCGGGCATTCCTTGCGGGTTGCGGAAAGCTGGGAACTCCTTCAAGGGACCCGCCGGGGCAGTTCGAACCTAGCCCGCCCGGACTCGCGCCGGCACCCCGTTCTCCCCACCAACCGCTCCGAGGCCCATGCGCAGCTCGATCAAAAGCCGAATGCCGAGCGAATCGTCCGACGCCGTCGGGCTGATCATCGCGCTTTTGGTGCGCTATCCGGAGATCGCGACGATCGTTTCGCATCCGGCAGCGGGATCGCTGACGCTTTCCTTTGCGATCGGCGGCCATATCGGCCGCGCGCTGGAACGCGAGATCGGCGAGTCCGTCGGCGAGCACGTGCGCTCGCTCTTGGGCATCTCCGGCGAGACGCCCGAGGTCCTCGAGGTCGAGTGCGAGAGCCACGCGGGTACCGCGTTCGTTCGCATCACGCGCGACGCGCGCAGTTTCAGCCGCGATGAGCTGCAGCTGCTGGTTGCCGTCCTCGCCCAGCGCTTCGGCGACAAACTTCACCGCCACCCCGCCGAAGAGGATGGTTACGACGACGAGGGTGCGGCCGAGGAACTCGTCGACTACGCGATCGAAGCGCTGCGCGATCCCGAGTCGCAGCGCAGTCTCGTGGGGTTCCGCGAAGAGAAGCGCGTGCTCGTATACTTCGTAAAGTCGCGTAAGAAGGCCAAAGCCCGGGCGCGGTCGTAGCGCGCCGGGTGCTCGTCGACTTTCACTGTCACACCAACGAGAGCGACGGTACGCTCACGCCCCCCGAACTCGGTGCGGCGATGCGCGCCCGCGGCGTCGAGATCTTCGCGATCACCGATCACGATTCGCTCGGCGCGTACCCGAAGCTCGGCGATGCGGCGGGCAGCGCGCGAATCGTGACGGGGATCGAGATCAACACGACCTATCGCGGCAACGNNGGCGCGTATCCGAAGCTCGACGGCGCGGGCGGGACCGCGACCGTCGTCACGGGGATCGAACTCAATACGACGTACCGCGGCAACGAGGTCCACGTGCTCGGGTTCGGATTTCCGGTCGACGCGCCCGAAATCGGGGCGGCGATCGAAGCCAACCGCGGGCATCGCGCGCGCCGCGCCGAGCAGATGATCGAGCAGCTGGCGCTCGCCGGCTACCAACTTGACGTCGCGAGCGTGCGCGCCGAGGCCGGACATTCGCAGAGTGCGCTCGGGCGTCCTCACGTCGCGCGGGCGCTCATTCGGGCCGGCTACGTCCCCGACATCGAGACCGCCTTTCGCACGCTCTTGACGGCAGGCAAACCCGGCTATGTCCCCTCAACGTACATGCTGCCGCACGAAGCCGTGGCGCTCGTCGGCCGCAGCGGCGGCGTGGCCGTGCTCGCCCACCCCGGCCGGCTCAAGGACGAAGCGATCGTCGACGAGCTGGTCAACGCGGGCCTCGCGGGCCTCGAGACCTTTTACCCGACGCACTCCGCAAGCCAGATCGCGCATTATCGCGAACTCGCCGCGCGTCACGGTCTCGTGATGACGGCCGGCT
>PMHP01000117.1 GCA_003158195.1 Vulcanimicrobiota bacterium
ACGATCTTGCGCGCCATGTTCACGAGGATAAACGTTCCACTGCGCGTTCCGTCGCGCGCCGGATCAGCTATGAATTCGGCCGCGTCGACGACCGTGAACTGCGGCGAAAAATCTTGCGGGATCGTCTCGGGCGTGATGAAAAGATCGCGCGCGAACAGCGAGTGCCAGGCGTATTCGGTAATGACGCGCAGCGGCAAGCGATAGCGCTCGTCGGCACCGACGTAGGCGTCGAGCGCATAAATCTCACGCTCGGAGAGGTACGCCGCAACGCGATCGAAGAGCGCATCGAACGTCGCCGCGTCGATCGGCTTATTCGTTTCGCCCCAATCGATGTGCGTTTCGCTGCCCGGCTCGCGCACGAAGAATTTGTCCTTGGGCGAGCGTCCCGTGTGCTCGCCCGTCTCGACGACGAACTGGCCGTCGGCCCCAAGCACGCCTTCGCCCTTACGAAGCGCATGCTCGTAGAGGCTGGGAACCGAGAGGTTCCGGTGGACGGCCGCTGCTCCGGCGAGGCCGAGCTGCTCGAGGTGCTTGCGAAGGCCGGAGTCGATCGGGGGCAGTGTAAGAATGGCGGCGTTCCTCCCAGAGACGGGGGTCTACGGTACTCGCAGACCTCTGGTTCCAACAGACCTTTGCCACCTGCGGCCACAGGAAACAGAACCCCGCGCAGGCGGACTCTACCGGTAGTATACCCTGAAACCGGTTTTCTTGGAGCGACTTAGGTAGCGAAACCAAATTACAGAGGTCACAGAATCTAGCTGAAAAGCACGCGGGTGCTGCCGCTTTTTTCGGCTTCGGCGACGTCGAGGTAGGTGCCGACCACATAATCGCCCGAGGGGTTGGTGACCCCGAACCAGAGCTTCTCGTTCTTGAAGTGGTGCCAGAGGTGGTATTTCTTAATCCAGCGGCCGTACGGCGTCACCGGCTTGAACGGGATGTGGGCGACGTAGTGGACCCACTCGTAGTACAAGAGCCCGAGGATGTTCCCGAGCAAGAGCGATGCCGTCGCGTCCTTGTTGCGTGTGATTGCCGCGTACAGCCCCGTGTACAGCGCCATCGCCGGAAAAAGCGCCCAGGGCGGCAAGAAGAGCAGCTCGAGTTTGGCCGGTTCGACGTGGTGATCGTAGTGGAGCCGGCGTTGCAGCCCGTGAATGAACGCGTTTTTCGAGGGCTTCGCGTGCAAGAGGTAGCGGTGCGTCGTGTATTCGCTCTGGAAGAAGAGCAAGGCCCCGATCGCCAGCGGCACCGGTTTCTGCTTGAGGACCCCGAAAGCCGACGCGGCCACGAGCGACACGGCGCCACCGGCCAATATCGCGTTGCTGCCGTGGCGAAAGAATTCTCGGACCATAGCCTCGGTTTTTCGGCCTGAGCGGGGAAGGCCCCCGTATGGGCTCCCTCCGCCGGGCCGCCGGCCCGTTCTTTGTCTGCCTCGCGCTCCTCGCCGGCGGCGCCGCCGGGCGCACACCCGGGATTACCATCGGCGTCCTGCCGCCGGGTCCGAACGACGCGATCACCGACGTCGCCGGCGTGCGGGTCGGGCAAGTGACGAAGATCGAGGGTACGCCTGGGCCGCTCGTGCCGGGCAAAGGCCCGGTCCGAACCGGGGTGACCGTCGTCCTGCCCAACGACGACCCGTGGACCAAGCGCGTCGCGGCGGCGACCTACGACCTCAACGGCAACGGCGAAATGACGGGTGCTCACTGGGTCGACGAGTCAGGTTTCCTTGAGGCTCCAATCGCCTTGACGAACACGCTCGACGTCGGACGCGTCGACGACGGCGTTATTTCTTGGATGATCCGCAAGCACCCCGAGCTCGGGATTCGCGACGACGTCCCGCTGCCGGTCGTCGCCGAATGCGACGATCAAGGACTCAATGACATTCAAGGCCGCCACGTGCTTCCGTCCGACGCGGTGCACGCGCTGGACATCGCCTCGACCGGGCCGTTCGAGCGCGGCGACGTCGGTGCGGGAACCGGAATGCGCGCGTTCGGATTCAAAGGCGGCATCGGGACGGCGTCGCGCGTCGTCTCCAAGGAAAACGGCGGATACACGGTCGGCGTGCTCGTCAATGCCAACACGGGCTCGCGCGAGGAACTGCACATCGACGGGGTTCCGATCGGAAGGATCTTCGCGCACGAACTGTTGCCGAGTGTCCCGAAGAATGCGGCGTTGCGGACGCGCGGGCGCGCAGCGGACGGCAGCGTCATCGTCACGATCGCGACCGACGCGCCGCTCGACGGGCGTCAACTGACGGAGCTCGCGAAACGCGCGGTTCTGGGCCTCGGCCGCACGGGACTCACCTCCCACAAATCGAGCGGCGATCTTCTCATCGCCTTCAGCACGACGCACCTCTACCCGCGCGATCCGTCGGCTCCGGTCGCGGCATCGCTCGTCAACCAGGACGACGTCATGGACGCACTCTTCGGCGCGACCGCTGAAGCAACGGAGGCCGCGGTCGACGACGCGCTGTTCTCGGCGCGCACGCTAGCGGGCGCCCACGGCCTGAAATTCTACGCTTTACCCGTCGATCGTGTGCGCCAAATCATTGATAAAGCTAAGAACTCTTTACCCTCCAGCGCATGAAATTTGAACCGAAATGCGCTATCCTAAGAGCGAAGCATATCGCTGCGGATTAAACTGCGCGCCATGCTAAAAAGCTTGTCCGCAAGAGGCAAGGGGGCGAAGGAGCGTCAACGGGAAACCGGCGACGCTTCTTTGTTTTCTGACCGCCGGCGCTAGGCGTGCGTGAGGGTTCGGGCGGCGCGGGACGGGTCGGGGGTTAGGAAAAGGGGCTTCATTGTTAGGATGGCGTCGACCGAGTCGTCTCCGACGGTGACGTGACAGAGCGCTTGATCGCGGTTCATCGAGAAGAGCTCGCTCGTGTCGATCTTATTGACATTGTGTTTGGTAGCGCGCTCGAGCACCGCCAGCGTGTCGTCGTCGTCGGTCTTGAAGAAGANNGAGATGCAAAGCTGGTATTCGTCGATGCCGAAGACGATCGGCCGGGTCTGATCGACCGACGGGTCGGCGCGGCGATTCTCGCATGCCGTGAAGAACCGGCGTTTTGCGATCGTGTAAATCGCTTGCGCGGCGCGCTCGTATTTCGTGCGCGGCACGTGCAGGATGATGATCTTGCCGTCAAAGACGGATTCGACTTGAACGAGGTTGTTCTTGCGCGCGAAGGTGCGCGAGATCGCGACGTCGCGCAACGGCTCGAGCAACATCGAGACGGCAAACTGTACCGCGCGCCGCGTCTCGGGCGTGAATTGATTGTAGCGCGTGTCCTCGTAGCTCATCGCTTCGCGGATCGTCCAGGCTTCGTCGGTGTCGTGGGAGATCGCGCGCAGGCGTTCCATCGCCTGGATGCGGACCATCGCAGCAAATTTTTCGTCGAAGCAGTAGCCGGTGAGGTGCTCGAAGGTGTAGTACTGCGAGCCCGCGGCCTTGAGCATCCGCAGGGCGTTTTTCATGCGCGCCACGGCCGCGTCGACCCACTGTTTCGCTTCTTCGCCGACCCGGCCGAAGGTGTCGCGGAAATACATCGCGTCGACGTCGGGGCTGCCGCTTAGGAGATCGAGTCCCACGGCGCTGCCGGGCTCGATGACCAGCGGCGCCTCACGGCCGGCGCGGCGCGCAATCTCAAGCGCTTCGCCGACGGCTTCGACCTTCGCCGCGATGATAAAAGCGCCGCACTGCATTTTCCCCAGCATCTCAAGGAGCATGGGGTTGTAGGCGCGTGTCGTCTTACCGGACCCCGAGGATCCGAAGATCATCGTATGCCGGCAAAGGTCCTCGATCCCGAAAACGACGCGCATCTCGTCGTCGCCCAGGCTGATCGTGCTCGGTGCGCTCGTGTAGTCCATGATCCTCACAGCTCGAAAAGGTGCCTTTACCGTAACAATCGTCACATTTTCGCGCGTCCTGAAGCGCCGATGCGGTCCGGCCACCCAAAATCCGCCGGCGGAGCCAGCTCAGAGGTCGCGGGCGCGAAAGCTGCAGATGGCTGCGGTCAGCACCACGAGGAGCCAAGCGAAGCTCCACGCGAGGAAGGCCGGCGGCGGCGAACTGGTCACGCCGAACGGGTTCACGTTGCTGGTTTCGCGGCTCGCTTCGGCCAGGAGCACTGCCACCGGCGTTAGGTCGAAGACCGCTCCGCGCCAGAGGCCGTCGGTCGGTACGAGCAACCCGACAAAGGCGGCGACATGTGCGAGTGCGTCGGCATGTAAGGCCCGCGCAATGCCTGCGGTGATTCCGGCGATCCAGGACACGCCGAACAGCGCGACCGCAAGAACCCCGCCGGCAAGCGCCGGTAGGCGCGTGCTCAAGAGTAGTGCAAGCGAAAGCAGCGCAACGCTCTGTGCGACCAGATAGGCGAGCGCGCAGACCGGATGCGGCGGATGGTAGCCGGTTGCCAAGCCGATCCCCAAGAGCGCTAACGTGCCGAAAATGGTCGCGTACGCAAGCACGAGCGTTACGAGCCCGAGCCATTTTCCGAGCACGAACTCGGTGCGCGTGATCGGTCGCGGCAAGATCGCAAGTACCACGCCGCTGTCTACGTCGGCTGCAATCGCTGACGCGGCTAGAAATGCGGAGCCGATGCCGAGCACGACGCTGAACATGAAGGCGAGCAAGATCGTCAAGGCGGAGTCGGCACCGACCGCGGCTTCCTTCATCGGAATAGCGGCATTGAGCTTCCAAAACCCCCAGGCGATCAGCGCTACGAGCGCGATGCTGAGCGCGCCGACGACGGCGGCGATGCGCCGCCGGACCGCCTCACGCAGGGTTAGTGTGGCGATCGTCAAGATCGGCATGGCCGGCCCGCAGGAGTTCGAGAAAGCGCTCTTCGAGCGTCGTGCGCGTCGGCTCGATCGCATGGACCGAGGCGCCCGCCCCAGCGAGCTCCGCAACCAGGCGCGGCACGTCGGCCTCTGCGATACCCCGCAACGTAAACCACGGCGGCTTCGCATCGACGCTTCCATAGCGCTCGAGAATCGCAAGCGCGATTTCGTCGGGGGATTCGAGGCGCACACGCACCGCGCGCGCGGCGCCGAGAATGTCGGCAACCGTACCTTGGGCGACGACGCGGCCGCGGTCGACGAATGCGACGCGATCGCAGACGCGTTCGACTTCCGTTAGAAGATGGGAGTTGAGGAAGACCGCGGCCCCGCGCGCGCGCAAACGTTCGACGATCGCGCGCACGTCGCGACGTCCGACGGGGTCGAGCGCAGATGTTGGCTCGTCGAGAAAAACCAAAGCCGGCCGGCCCAGGAGCGCGACGGCGAGCCCGAGCCGCTGCTGCATTCCTTTTGAAAATTTGCCCACGCGATCGTTCGCTCGCGCGGCGAGCCCCACGACTTCTAGTGCCTCGTCGATCTGCGCCGTGCGGCTCGACAGCGAGATGCCGGCGAGCCGCGCGTGAAAGGCCAGAACCTCGCGTGGGCAGAGCCAGTCCTGATAGCGGAACAGCTCGGGTAAATAGCCCACCGCGCGCCGGGCATCGCGATCCCCAAGCGGTGCGCCCAGCACTTCGGCAGCGCCGGATGTCGGGCGACAGAGCCCGAGCAGCAGCTTGACGGCGGTCGTCTTGCCCGCGCCGTTCGGGCCGAGGAATCCGAACGCTTCGCCGCGCCCGACGGTCAGCGTAAAGTCGTCGAGCGCCGTAATCCGGCCGAAGCGCTTCGCAAGGCCAAGCGCTTCGATTGCCGGAGCGGGCGTCAATTCAGCGAGTTGGCGATGGCGAGGATTTCTCGTGCAGTACCGCTACCGGCGACGCCGTAAATGAAACCGCCGCGAGACCAGACGACAACCGCGCCGAGCCCGGTTTCATCCCCCATGCCGATGCCCCAAACGCCGTCGACGAAGATCGGTTGCGAGTAGGCGCGGTCGATTGGGATCGGGATCGGTAAGGTCGTCGACGGGTCGCGCAATCCCGCAAACGCGGCGGCGAGCCGGGGCGGAATGCCCGGTTGCGACAGCAGATACGCCTCGATCGTTTGCACCGAAACGCCGCTCGAGCCGACCCGCGGAACGGGCATTTGCACGACCACCGTTGGGCGGCCCGAGCCCCACCAAGCGATAGAGTGTGTCGAGCGCTGAACCTCAATTCGGTATCGTACTCGGTGCAGGTTCTCGTTCGCACGCGGCGGCGCCATCGGGAGGCGCGCGAAAGGAACGCCGTACGCAGCGGTAACGATCGGACCGAACGCCACCCGGATAACCGATCCGTCCATGCCGGCGGGCATCGGTTGCAAGGCAACGGCATGGGCGGCGGCCCAATCGCGCGCTTTCGCGCTGCTGAAGGTCAGCTGCTCGATGCCCGGACGGAAGATCTCGAATTGCGATGCGCTTGCGCCCTCCACAACCTGCGGCAGCCGGAGGCGATAACCGGCAATCGCGCTTGCCGAGCGTGCATCGGGTGCTTGCGTGTGTTGGGATTGGGTTATTTCGTGCACCTCGCCGAGAGCAGAGAAATCCGGCACAGCATGCATTTGTTCGAAATCCGCCGCCGTCATCGGCACGAAGGCGATGTTTCGCGGCTCGAAGATCTCGACGAATCCGAGTGCTAGCGAGCGGACGGGTGCAACTGCGGTAACGACGATAAGAAGCGCCGCGAAGCCGGCGACGAATAGCACGCGCCCAGACGGGTTGCGACGTGGCGGGGGCGGCAGTGTCGCGCCACGGACGGCCAGAACGCGCCGGCAGCTAAGGCAGGCATCGATGTGCGCGTGCTCGCGGCGTTGGATCGGCTGCCCCTCGCCAATGGCGCCTAGCCGCGCGTCCGAAACATGTGCCATTGTTTCGCCTCCGGCCGATTACTTTCGCCGAAAGCACGAAACCGTCCCGGGCGCCGCTACGCGACGTGCATCGGGGCGAGGTCGCGTTCTTGGAGGATCGCGCCGGGGGAGATGACGTGGCGCTTGAGCCCGAGCTTGGTTACGTCGACGCCGAGCGCGAGCGCGACGAGTTGCGGGAGGTGGAAGGTCGGCAGGTCGGTGCGGCCCCAGCGCGCGACCGAGTCGGCTTGGTAGCCGTCGAGGGCGAGATGGCACAGCGGGCACGGCGTGAGGACGGCTTCCGCGCCTTTGTCCTTGGCGATGCGCATATTCTGGCCGACCATGTTCGGGGCTATGCCGTCCTTCTCGAGTTGGACGTGGAAGCCGCAACAGCGCGTCTTGCCGGCGTAGTCGATCGCTTCGCCGCCGAGGGCTTCGATGAGATCCTCGAGGGAATGCGGGTTGCGGGCCGATTCCCAGCCGTTGACCGATTCCGGACGGATGATGTGGCAGCCGTAGAACGNNTCGTCGAGCCCGATGTCGTCGATTAACAGCCACAGGAGATGGCGCACCGAGACCGTCCCTTGATACGACGCATTGAACTTGCCCAGGATCGCGTTGGCGTGCTCCATGTGACGTTCGTCTTCGAGCAGCTCTTTGTTGGCCGCGCGCATGTGTCCGGTGCAGGTCGAACAGATCGTGATGACGTCGTCGAGCCCGAGTGCTTCGGCTTGCGCGTAGGTTCGCGCGTTGAGGACCCGCGCGACGTCACGGTTCACGTCGTTCAGGACCGAGGCGCCGCAGCACGAGGCGGCGGTCAACTCGATCAGCTCGATCCCGAGCCGGTCGGCGAGCAGCATCGTCGAGTTGAAAAGTTCGGTGCACGACTCCTTGGCGACGCAGCCGGGGAAGAAGCCGTAGCGCTTCATCTGGGCCGACTTGGAGCGGCGCTTCGCCGGTAGTGGGTCGGTGATTGCGGTGGCCATTATGCGACGGGGACCTCCATGGCGTCGAAAATCGTGCGAATCTCGTCGACCTTCGGGACCGGATGCATGATGAGGGGCGGGACCTTTCCTTTGGCGGCCATCCGCAGACCGAGGGGCATGATCTTGAGCAAGCCCTTGAAATTGAACTTGCCCACCGTGCCCACGATCACTTCGTTCTCCGCGAGCATCCCGGTCTGTTTGATCGTCTTTGAAACGACGAGCGCGTGGCGCGGACCGGGGGCGTTCGTCATTCCGAGCTCGACCGACTTGCGCTTCGTGTCGATGATGCGATCGTGCGGATCGACGTGCTTGGGACAGTACGAACAAGCGTAGCAGTGCGCGCACAGCCACAAATAGTCGTCGCTGATCTGCGCGACGCGTTCGCTCGTCTGGGCGTCGCGGCTGTCCTCGATGAAGCGGTAGGCGTATGCGATTGCGGCCGGACCGGCGAACGACGGGTCGACGCTGATGACCGGGCACAGCGCGTAGCAGGTCGCGCACATCACGCAGTTCGCCACGGCGACGAGCTTCTTCATGTCCTCCGGCGAGACGCGCCGTTCGCGCTCGTGATCGGAGTCCTTGTCCGCAGGCTGCAAGTACGGCTTGAGCCGCGAGTACTTGTCCCAGAACGGGTCCATGTGAACGACCATGTCTTTGATCGGTTCGAAGTTCGGCATCGGATCGATCCGCACGGAGCGGTCTTCGCGCAGGACCGAGTTGATCGGCGTCTTGCACGCGAGCCCCGTCGTTCCGTTGATGTTCATCGAACACGAGCCGCAGATCGAGGAGCGGCACGAACGGCGGAACGTGATCGATCCGTCGACTTCGGCCTTCGCGTACTCGAGCGCGTCGAGAACGGTCGAGGTCTCGGGGAAGTCGATGTCGACCCGCTCGCGCCGCGGGTCTTCGCCCGTCGCTTCATCGAAGCGGAAGAGATCGAGGGTGATCTTGGACATACTAATAAGATCTCACTTCCGGCTTGTACTTCGTGAACGTCACCTTGCGCTCGTAGTCGGGCGTGGGGTCGGCGCCGGTATACGTCATCCGCGTGTGCACGAGCCATTTCTCGTCGTCGCGGTCGGGGAAGTCCGTGCGCGCCTGCGCGCCGCGCGACTCGGTGCGGTTGAGCGCGCCAAGGGCGATCGTCTGCGCGATGTCGACCAGGAATTCCGTCTCGAGTAACCCGATGAGATCGGTGTTGAACGTCTTCGATTTATCCATCACGGTCATGGTTTTGGCCGCTTCGCGCACCTCGCGTAAGCCCGAAACGGCCGTTTGCAGTTCCTTTTCGTTGCGGAAGATGAAGACGTTCTCGGACATGACCGCATTCATCTTCTTGCGGACGTGGGCGTGGCGCTCGCCGCCCGACCGGGCGAGGATGCCGTCGATGCGTTCTCGCTCGCTGCGCAGGGTGCGCTCCGACTGGCGAACGCTGCCGACATCCTTGATATACCCGATCGCGTGCCGGGCGCTGCGGGCCCCGAAAACGATCGTTTCCAGGAGCGAGTTGCCGCCCAGGCGGTTCGATCCGTGGACGCTGACGCACGCGCACTCGCCGGCCGCGTAGATGCCGGGAATCTTCGTCTCGCCGAACTTGTTCGTCTCGATGCCGCCCATGGCATAGTGCATCCCGGGTAGGATCGGGATCGGCGTATCGATTGCGTCTTTGCCGGTCGCGTCGAGCGCCAGCTCGCGAATCTGCGGCAGCCGTTCGAGGATCTTCTCGCGCCCGAGGTGGCGGAGGTCGAGCAGCACGCACCCGTCGATCCCGCGGCCTTCCATGATCTCGGTCCACTCCGCGCGCGCGACGACGTCGCGCGAGGCGAGTTCGCCTTTGTTTGGCGCGTACTTGAACATGAAGCGCTCGCCCTCGCTGTTGAGCAGGTAAGCGCCTTCACCGCGCGCCGCTTCGGAAAGCAGCACGCCGTTTTCTTTCAGCGAGGTGGGATGGAACTGGACGAACTCCATGTCCATCAGCGGGATGCCGGCGCGGTAGGCGATCGCCATCCCGTCGGCCGTCGACGCGTAGCTATTCGTCGTCTTCGCGTAAACGCGGCCGAGGCCGCCGGTCGCGAAAATCGTCGCCTTCGCGGTGACCAGTTCGAGCTGACCATTGCGCATATTGTACGCGACGACGCCCGTCCCGATGCCGTCTTCGACACACACCGCCGTTGCGAAAAACTCTTCGTAGACTTTGACGCCGAAGCGCTCCAGCTGCTCCCACAGCGTGTGCAGGATGACGAGGCCCGTGACGTCGGCCGAGTAGCAGGTTCGCGCCGAACCCGCCCCGCCGAACGGACGTTGGGCGATCCGCCCGTCGGGCATGCGCGAGAAGATGCAGCCGCGGTGCTCCAGCCAAACGATTTGGCGCGGCGCGTCCTCGGTCATCGCCTCGATCGAGTCCTGATCGCCGAGATAGTCCGAACCCTTGACGCAGTCGAAGGCGTGGCTCTCCGGCGAGTCGTCTTCCCGGTTGCCGAGGGCCGCGTTGATGCCGCCCTGAGCCGCGCCCGAATGGCTACGGACCGGGTGCATCTTCGAGACGATCGCGACGTCGGCGCCGGCCTCGGCCGCCTCGACCGCGGCCCGCATCCCGGCAAGCCCGCCCCCGACGACCACGACATCGTGTTTGATCAAGCGCTGCGCCCCTTAATGGTCATGAAATCAGTTTTCATAGTACCGGCACGGGGATGAAGACCAAAGGACGTTCGTCGCACGCCCACGCGAAGCCCGTCCGGCCCCGCCCCGCCGTCCCGGGCGCCCCGGTCGCACGAGCCGGCGAGACTGGAAAGCCGCAATTCGCGTCGAAATCGCGCGCCGATGACGCCGCGGGAAATCAACGAACTGCGCGCGCTGCGCGAGGCTCGGGCGAGCGGATAGGCCGGCGGCCGAAGACTTCGCAGCGCGATTTCTCGCCGAAGTCGCGGAGCATGGCGCTACGGCACTCGTTTCCAACGCGCCGGTCGACGTCGACGGCATTCGGATCGACGGTCACCTCGTTCCGATGACCGTCTTGCGGCCGGCCGCAAACGCCGAGCCGAGTTGGGTCGTCTCGATGCGCTCCGCGTACGGTCCGTACGCGCTCCACGAGGTGGGCAACGTCCCGCTTCGTCCGGCGCGCCCCTTCTTGGCGGGCGCGGTCAAGGCGATGGACTGGGCGCTCGTAACGGCCGGACTCGACCGCCTGGTGTGCGTCAACAACTGGCTGCTCTCCACGAACCTGTATCCGCCCTGGGACGGTGCCGGTCTCGCCGCTCTGACGGCGTCGCTTGCCGAGCGCTTCCCGGAGCATTTCCTCGCCTTCCGTTCGCTGAATTTCCGCCACCATGCGCGCCTGCTCGCGCGTTTTCGCGCGACCGGCTGGGAGCTCGTGCCGGCAAGACAAGTGTGGATTGCCGAGCCCGGCGACGCGCCGACGCACAACCGCCGCATCGACGCGAAGCTTCTCGCACGCACGCCGCTGCAGCGCGCCGGTGCCCATAGCTTCGGCGATGCCGATTGGGTTCGAGCGGCCGACCTCTACGCGCAGTTGTATCTGCGGAAGTATTCGCACCTCAACCCCGCGTTCGCTCCGGGCTTCCTGCGCTTCGCGCAGCGCACCGGATTCATGCGCATCGAAGGGTTGCGCGACGCCCGGGGCAGCCTCGTTATGGTGGCCGGCACGATCGCCTCGCATGCCGTGATGACGACGCCGCTTGTCGGCTACGATTTCGCGTTGCCGCAATCGGCGGGTCTCTACCGGATGGCGATCGCGATGAGCTTCGAAGAAATGGAACGGTGCCGGCTAAGCTTCAACATCAGCGCCGGGGTCGGCGGCTTCAAGCGTCTCCGCGGCGCGAAACCGGTCGTGGAATACACCGCGGTCTGGTCGCGTCATCTCCCCGCGGCCCGCAGGCTTCCGCTGCAGTTCCTTCGGACAGTGCTGCAACGGATTGCCGTGCCGCTGATGGAAACGTACGATCTGTGAGCGTGCCGCCGCCGATCGACGCGTGGCCCCCCGGCTGGTGGGCGGTTTGCCGCTCGCGGGATCTTGGCAGCCGGCCGCTCGGCGTCGTGGTCAACGGGACGCCGCTTGCCGTCTTTCGCGACCCGAGCGGAACGCCGGCAGCGCTCGAAGACCGGTGTCCGCATCGGATGGCGCCGCTTTCAGCAGGACGGGCAACGTGCGGAACGATCGAATGCGCGTATCACGGCTGGCGCTTCGATGCCGCGGGCCGTTGTGCGGCGATTCCTGGCCTGGGCCCGAGCGACCGTGCCGACCACGAAACCCGTCGCGTCGCCGCGGCGCAAACGTGTGAAACGGGCGGCCTCGTCTTCGCGAGCGGGACGCGCGAACTCGCGCCACCGTACCTCGGTCCGCTTTGGGGCGCGCAGGATTGCCATGCGTTCGTGTGGCGCACCACGGCGCGCGGTGCGCTCGTCGATATCGCGGAAAACTTTCTCGACGGCTTTCATACGCATTTCGTTCACGCCGGGCTCATTCGCAGCGGGTCCGCGCGCCAACGCGTTCGCGCGCGCGTACGCCGCTTGCCCGATCGCATCGAGATTCAATATACCGGCGAGGGTCAACAGAACGGCCTGATCTCGCGGCTCTTCGAACGCGAGCGAGCGACGACGTTCGCGCGCTTCGTCCGTCCCGCCATCGCCGAACTCGAGTACCGCTCGCGCACCCGCATCGAGCTCGCGATCTCGGCATACTTCACCCGGGCGCAGAGCGACGCGGTTGCGATTTTCGCGGTGATGTCGGTGCCGGGGAACGCGCTGACCGGGCGATTGAAGGAAGCGGCGATCGCACCGTTCTTTGCGTACGCGCTGCGCCAAGATAGGCGGATCGTCGAACTCCAACGCGCTTCGATCGCGCGCTGGGGCGGCCCCCGCTTCACCTCGACCCGTCTCGACATGATGCGTCCGCACATCGCACGCTTGTTGGAACGCGATGCGCTGCCTTCCGATTTCGAGGCGGTGCACGAGGAAGAGCTGCTACTCTAAGAGCGCCTCCCCGTTCCATTCGATATCGGAGGTCGTTGCGGCGAGCGGCGAGCAATGGTGGCGCAGCGCGAGGGCAAGACCCTCGCCGAGCGCGAGCCATTGCGTCAGGCCGGGGCCGCGATCGCCTTTGCGCGCGACCACGTCCTCGGCGAGCCGCCACGCGCGCGCGGCCGCGCCAAAGCCGCCGAACACGAGCGATCGCGGCAGCGCGATGAGCAGCATCGCGAGACCAACCATGCTCGCGCCGTCGCGCGATTGCGGGATCATCGCATCGCCCGTGAATGCGGTCGCGAGCCGGTCGGCCGGATCGAACATGTGGACGCCGCTCGTGGCGCGCGGGTTGCATTCGAGCGCGAACCAGCGGCCGTCGCGTGCCCGGATCGTATCGAAGGCGAACTGCCCTTCGATGCGGTAGCGGGCCGCGAACGCGCTCGCGAACGTTTGCAGCGCCGGGACGATCGCGGGCCGGAACATGATGCTCGAACCCTTCCCCACGCGATACTCCGGACGATACGCGGAAAACGCCGTGAGGATGCCGTCGCGCGCCACTCCGTAGATGCACACCTCGTCGCCGTCCACGAACCGCTGGACGGCCCATGGATCGCACGGGGCCGGCCGCACCATGGCGATTGCAGCCGCGCTCGGACGGATCAGCGCACGCGAGCCGAAGCGCGAGAACGCGGGCTTCAACACGACGCCGTCGCCCAGGCGTTCGAGCACATCCTCCAATTCGGCGCGCGTTTCCGCTCGATACGTCTCGGGGGCTTCGATGCCAAGCCCCGCGACCAGGGCCGGGAGCCCGGTCTTGTCGTGCAGCTTGCGCATCGTTTCGAAATCGGAGACGGCAACGCGACAGCGGGTTTCGATGCGTTCCTTGTGACGGGCGATGAAAAATGCTTCTTCGCAGGTCGGCACGATCAAGTCGACCCCTTCGCGTTCCACGAGCGCGATCAACCGATCGGCGAACGCGCGGTGATCGGCGTTCGCGCGCGGCAGCCGGTGGTGTGCGGCGAATGCGCGCGAACGGCGCGCAATCGGCCACGCGAGCCGGTCGGCTCCGAGCACGCGCCAGCCTTCGCGCGCAAACGAACGCCCGAGATCAATAGCCGCCGGCGCGCGCGTGCCCGTGATCAACACGGTCTGCGCCATCAGTGCTCCTCCGGCCACGGAAAGGTCCGGCGCACGCGACGCAGCTTGGCCGCGTGATCGAGCGGCGGCTGGTACTCGACCGATGCGATCGCGGGCACGCTTCCGCCGAGGCGCGTCACGGCGGCGGCGAGGGCGTCGCGCGCGGCAGCGTGCTGTTCGGGCGGCACGCTGCCCGCGAGTGCGAGTTCGAGGCGATCGGGCGTCGCTTGGACGAGGCCGAAATCACCGGCGGCCGGCGCCGCATCGAGCACGGTCGCGCGGACGTCGTCGGGAAACAAGATGACGCGCCGGCCGGCGGGGCCTGCGAACACGAGCAAATCGTCGCGCCGGCCCTCGATGCGCTCGATCGCTTGCAACGGGGAACCGCATCGGCACGGGCGATCCGCTGCGATCAGGATGTCGTTCATACGGTACCGTACCATCGCTTGCGTCCGGCGCGAGAAATCCGTGATGACCGGATTGAAGGCTCGGCGGCCTTGGTCGACCCAGTCCTTTTCGAAGAGAACGTAGTCTTCGTTGAGGTGCATCGTGCCGAGGCGGCACGTGATCCCGAGAAAGCCCTCGGTGCATTGATAGATTTGATGGGCCGGCCCGGGCCACGCCTGCGTGATGGCCGCAGCTTCGGCGGGGTCGAGCACTTCCGCGGCGGAGAACGCCCGCTCGGGCCGCAGCCGCAAAGCCCCCGCCGATTGGCGCCGCGCGAGCAGCCCGAGGACGTGTGCCGGTGCGATGAGCACGGTCGGGTCGAACGCTTCGAGTTCGCGGACGTGTGCGTCCAAGCCGGATCGCAGGTTGAAGAAGCGGAACGTGAGCCGCCCGCTATCGCGCGTCGTCAGGTACAGGCGGCTGTTGCTCGCGAGCAAGACCGCCGCGCGATGTCGGCGCAGCAACCCGCCCGGCGGGAGCGCGAGCGCGAGCATCACGCCCGCCCACGTGCGGCGTTCGTGTGCGTCGACGAGAAACAGCGCGCGGTTGCCGCTCGTTCCCGACGACATGCCGATGCTGATGCCGCTGCGCTCTTCACCGCGTTCGGCAAGTCCGCGCGCTTCGTCGTACGAAAGTCCGAGCACGTTGAGGCCGGCGAAGCGTTCGCGCACGAATTCCTTGTCGGCGATCGGGAAAGCCCCGAGCGGCAATTGCGCGAGATCGCGATAGAGCGGCAAGCGGCTCAGGAGCTCGCGGCGAAAACGCTTCATGCCGCGTTCCTGGCGGCGCTCGAGCGCCGCACGGTCGCGGAATGTCCGAAACCAGCGCGCACGTGCAAAGTGCACGAAGATCTCCGCCGCGCCGTTCATGCGGTTTCGTGCGCCGGATCGTGCGCGGCGACCACGACGAGAGCTGGGTCTTCGCGTTTCATGCGGGCGAGCAAATCGATCGTGGACGCGTAGGCCCGCCGATCGTGCTGGATCGCCATCCCGATCGCGTGCGGGCCGATGCCGTCGTCGATGCACGAGAGACGCCACACCGCGTCGCCCGCGAACAGGACGCGGCGGCCGTCGCTTCGCTCGACGATCAGGCCGAGGTGCCCCGCACAGTGGCCGGCCAGCGGCACGAGAACCATGCGCTCGGAACCCGCCACAAACGCGTGCGCGCCGCTTGCCGGGGCGTCGGGCGCCGCGGGGAAGTCTTCCGCGAACAAAAGACGGCTTTCGAAATCGGGCGGCAGCAAGTCCCCAAGGAAGCCACGGCGTAAGCCGGCGAGCCCGGTCTTGCCGCGGACGTCGTCCCACGCTTCGCGCGAGCACACGAAACGGGCTTGCGGAAAATCGCGCAGACCGCCGATGTGATCGGGATGGAAATGCGAGATCACGATCGTTCCGACCGCGTCCGCGCCGATGCCGCGAAGACGCAGCGTCTCGACCGCGTCCGTGCCG
This sequence comes from Vulcanimicrobiota bacterium, assembly GCA_003158195.1. Classification (GTDB taxonomy): domain Bacteria; phylum Vulcanimicrobiota; class Vulcanimicrobiia; order Vulcanimicrobiales; family Vulcanimicrobiaceae; genus Palsibacter; species Palsibacter borealis. Next base: position 15,772 of record PMHP01000117.1, read on the forward strand.
AGGGTGATCGGCAACAGCGTGCGATAGAGGGGAAACGGGAAACGGCGCATCGCCGCATCGATGTTGCGCGCGTATCCCGTGTCGAAGAGAACGATCTCGCCGCCGCGCGATTCGATCAGTCCGAAGGTCGCGGGGAAGTTCCCCACGCGCCACGGGTCGGCGCGCCGCGCCAAGCAGAGGAAACTCCGGCAATGCCCGGCTTCAAAGACCTCAACCGTTGCCATTGCGTTCCTTCCACCATGCGCCCGTGACGGCGAGGCCGTCGGCGAGCGATTGACGCGGTTCCCAGCCGAGATCGCGGCGCGCGGCTCCGATGTCGAGGGTTTGATCGTACGCGAGCAGACCGACGGAGTACGCGGTCACCGGCGGTTCGCCGCCCCCCGTTCGGCGCGCGATCGTTTCCAGCAATCGCGCAAACGCGATGGCGGGGCGCGCGGGTATCGGGACGAGACGTGCGGCGAGCCCCAGCGCGTCGAGCACGTCGCGCAACAGTCCGCCGACGCTGACCGGAGCGCCGTTCGTCACGTTGTACGCGCGTCCCGAAATGCCGGGGCCGGCTGCCGCCGCCGCCAAGAGCGCGTCAACGACGTTGGCGACGCAGGTGACGTCGACGAGCGCGTCGCGATTGGGCACGGGTATCCAGCCGCGCCGCGCGACGCGCGCGAGTCGCGGCGCGAGGGCCTGATCCCACGGACCGACGATGCCGCGCGGCCGCACGGTCACGCAATCCGCTCCGGCGGCCGCGGCGCCACGAACGATCTGCTCCGCTTCACGTTTGCTCGCGGCATATGCGTTGACCGGACGAACGGGCAGCGGATCGTCCTCGCGAATGTCGCGCCGGTCGCGAAAGTCGAAATAGATCGACGGCGTGGAAACGAACACGACGCGGCGTACCCCGGCCCGGCGCGCCGCTTCGAGCACGTTGCTCGTGCCGGTGACGTTGGCCGCGCGGAAGGCTTCGGCCGGACCCCACGTCGACGAAAGCGCAGCGCAGTGAAACACGACCTCGTGGTTCGCCATGGCCGCCGCCATCGCGGCGGTATCCGCCAGATCGATCTTCGCGAATCGGACGCCGGCATCGCGCAACCAGCGTCCCGCGTCTGGGTCGCGACCCATTCCGGTGCACTCGGCGCCGTCGTTTGCGAGCCGGCGGCAGAGGTTGCGTCCGAGGCCCCCGGTGGCTCCGGTGACGAACGCTTTCAATAGCGCAGAACCATCCCGCCAAGGGTGATTCCAGCCGCCGTTCCGGCCACGAGCACGACGTCGCCGCGACGAACGTGTCCCGACCGAACGGCGGCGTCGAGCGCCGTCGGAATCGAGGCCGACACCTGATTGCCGTGGTCGGCAAAGATGTCGATCATCTTATGTTTGGGGATCCGGCAGAGGCGTCGCACGTGCAGCAGACCTGCGGCGCTCGCCTGATGCGGCACGATCGCAGCGAGATCGCCAACGGTCACTCCCGCGCCGGCGGCTGCAAGCAAGTGCTTCAGAAACGCCGGGAGATGGCGGGCCGCGACGCGATATGCGGCCTCGCCGTCCATGCGGAACGTCACGCCCGCACCAAACGCCTCGGGATCGTCGCGCAGGTCGAGGAGCGTCCCGCCCGAGCGGATCTCGCAAAGGTACGCTCCCTCACTATGCACTTCGAAACGCGAGGCGAGGATCGCCGACGACGTCGCATCGTCGCGTTCGAGTAACACGGCGGCGGCGCCGTCACCAAAATTGCCGCAAATGTCGACGTCGTTCCAATCGAGCGCGCGAGACGGCATGTCGGAGGAGACGATCAGCACGCGGCGGTACCGTCCGGCCGCCATCGCATAGGAGATCGTGTCGAAGGCTGCGAGAAAACTGAGACAGGTCGCGTTGATATCCAGGGCCGGCGTCGCGCGCTCCGCCAGTCCCAGCTGCTGCTGTACGAGCACGGCCTGCGTTGGAATCCACTGTTCCATGACGGCGCTTGCGGAAACGACGATGTCGAGATCTTCGGGGCGCCAGTTCGCCGTGGCGAGCGCCCGGCGTGCCGCTTCGACCGCCATGGAACTCGTCGTTTCCGTGCCGGCGAAGTGGCGGGCGCGAATTCCGAGACGCTTTTCGCAGGTTCCCGCTGGGGCTCCCATCCGTTCGTCGATCGAGGCGGAGAGGACGGGCGTTCCCGGACGATACGCGCCCGTTGCCGCGATACGGATGCCGGCAAGGGGCGGCGGAACGTGGCTCACTTCACGCAGGGAATGCGAAGCCGCAGCCGGAGCTCCCGAGTCCGGGGCCTGGACCCGGCATACCGCCGAGGACCGTGCCACCGACCGCGGCGCCGAGCCCCTGGCCTAAGAGTGCTCCTCCGGCGGCTCCGCCTGCGAGTCCAAGCGCGCCCGACGCGGCGAAGTTGCAGATCGCTTGATGGCACTCGGCCTTCGTACCCGTCAAGCAGCGCGCGATCGTCCATCCCAAATTGATGAAGGTGAGCACGTTGTTGAGGATGTTGTAGAACGTGACGTCCTCCTCTTCGAGCTCCTGGCCTGCGCCGCTGCTCATTCTGCCGACGGTGGCCCCCGTGTGCGGGTCGATGGCCCACCATCCATAGCCATCCGTGCCGGAGGTCGCTACCGCACGCGCCGGTGCGATGGCCACTTGACCGAGAGCGAACGTGCGCGCGAGATTCCCTGCGCTCCGCGCGTCCAGCGCGGAATCCGGCCGCCGCGCGGCCGTGCCGTCGAGAACGACGAGCGGCACGCCTTGTGCCGCGGCCAAGTGGAACACCGTCGGCGTGTCGCTGCGCTGCGTTCCGGCGTCGATCACCTGGCCCTCCACATACGTGTCGGCAATTCCGCGGGCGACGTTGGCGCGAAATGCGGCCACCGGGTCGTTCGCGAGCGCAGCCATCCCGTTGTCGACGATGTCGAGGCGTTGCTGCGCCACGGTCTTCCCCCCGTGACGTTCGAAGCCGTTGACGAGCATCGCGATCTGCGGCCGGTCGTACGCGAAACGCACCCCATCGGCTCGTGCGAGTGCGGATTCCAGCGCCGCGGCCCGTTCGAAATATTCTACGAGATCGATCGGATAGGGATTTGGTGCGGCGGACAGCTTGGCGGGCTTCGCGTCGTCGCGGACCGACGATGCATACTCGATGAGCGAGCGGGAAGCGATCGCAAAATCGAGTGTCCGCCGAACCTCGAGCGTAGCGTTCGCCGGCTCCGCCTGCACCGCTACGTGAAACGCGCGCGCCAGGTGGAGGGCGAAGACTTCGGGATCGGTCTCGTTTTCGGCGAGCACGCGGGTAAAGGTCACCGGCTTCTTCCCCGGCATAGCGCTGACGATCTCGAACCTCACGCTGCGAAGCGTGGCGCCGGCTGGGTGAAGGTCGATCGGCGTACCATCGACCGTCGTGGAGTCTAGCGAAAACCGCGGCGTAAAGGAACTCACCACGGCGAGCTGTTCGATCGTCGTGTCCTTCGGCGGTGTAATCTCGACGCTCACGATCCTGCCTTGCGTTTCGTAGGCGGGATGCGTCACGTCGAGTACGGTCGCATCGCTCGTCGCCGAACCTCGCGCAGTCGTCGCGATGACGCGAAACTCAAGGGTTGCGGCCGGCGTGCCGGCGATCGCTTCACCGCCCGTTTGCGTCGTCGCAGCAGAGCCGAGGTGCGAGCCGGGCGCCAGGTCCGGCGCGCTCGGATCGAGGTCTGTGCCGTTCGCTAGCCGCACCCAGTCGTGCGGGCGCAGCGCTTCGTCCCAATCCGCGTACGGATCTTGGGCAGCGAGGGAGCCGCTTGCGCGGAGCCGTGCGATGAGATCGTCCGCCGTATCGTTCGATATCTTCACGCCCGCGGCCAAATAGCCGTCGATCTCCTGCTGAAGTTTTTCGCTTGCGGCCGCCAAATCGCTCTGCGACGTACCGAGCGCCCCCAGTAACGCCGGATCGGGTGTGGCGGCTGCTTCCGGCGCCGCCGGTGCTTCCGCGAGCGCACGCAGTTTTGCAATCTCGGCGTCGCTCAGCGTCCCGCGCTCGATCGTAAAGTGAGCCCCGGTTTCTTTGAGCATGGCCGCGAGTAAGGCAACTTTGTCGGCCGGACTACCCGCACGTCCGAGCCAGGTCCCGAGCGGGCCGCGCAAGATGCCGGCGTACGCATCGAGGCGGACGTTGTCGCGCACGAGAACGTCGAGAGCGCTCGGATCGTTCGAAGGCAGCGAGCGCACGAGTTCGCCGACGTCGTCATCGGTCTTCGGGAGCACGCCGCGGAGCGTCGTCAATTTCGCGACGTAGGCATTTGCCCGCCCGCAGGCTTCGTCGTGTGCCGCCGTCGCGGTGGCGACCGAGGATCCTGAAGAGCCTAACAAACCCGCGGCTTGCGACAGACCGGACTTCATCTGCGCACCGACCGTCGCCACGTGTTCGGAATCGTTGCAATCGGTGGGCGGATTCGCGGCGATGACGGGTCCCGCCGTCGTGGCAGCGCCGGCCGCCGCAGTCGCGCCGATCGTCGATGTCCCGGTCGAAGCGATCGAGGGGGCTGCGCTTGCCATACTCGGGATGGGCGAGGCGACGGGCAACGGTAGCGCAAGCAGCGTCGCGGATTGGGGCGTTGCTGCGCCTTCGAACGCGGTGAGCGAAGGCAAACCGCGGTTACCCGCCTCTCGTCCACCGACTTGCGCCGATGCAAGGAGCGCGAGGCAAAGTGTCAGCGCCGTTGCGGATCGCATCCAGCGCTTGCGAAGTGCTGCGCCGGCGCCGGCGGCGAATGCGACGAGCACCGCGAGCGGCAGCCCAATCTCGACAGCCGTCCAAGCGACCCATCCCAGCGTGCCGGAGAATGCGGGATCGAGCTTCCCATCGAGCAGGGCTATCGCGAACGGCGTAAGACCGATCGCGACGACGATCGGCACCACGATGCGCGCAACCACCGGGATGCGCCCGAGCACCGCCGCGACACCGCAGAGTAAAAGGGCGGCGACAACGACGATCGCGACCGAGATCTGCGACGTGGCTGGGGCGAACGCGGGCCCGTGCGGATCCCCGGGCGCGGTGACGAATTGGCCGAGCGCGACAATCCCGGCAAGTACGAGCGCTCCGAGAGCCGCCGCAAACGGCGCCGCCCGGCGCATCGTGAGGGCGAGGATCGCCAGGTAGAGAACGGTCGTACCGATCGCCGTCCAGCGCAGGAGCGGTGTGCCCGGAAGCGAGCCGGCGGCGAGGTCGGCCAGGGCAAACGCGAAGATGATGCAGATGAGCCGCGAGAAGAGCATGAGGCCAGTATATGCAATCGCCGTGCGAGATGCGTCGCGGCGGGGCCCGGTGAGAACAGCCGCCTAGATCACGCGTATCTTGGCCATCATCCCCTGATCTTCGTGGTCGAGGATGTGACAATGGTAAAGGAACGTTCCGCGGATGACCGGATCGCGGAAGTCCATCAGCAGTTCGACGCTTCCCCACGGCCGCACGACGATCGTATCTTGCCAATGCGGCTGCGCGACCGGTCGCCCGTCGATTCGCTCGGCGGCGAAGTGTATCTGATGGATGTGGAAGTCGTGGACCTCGTCTGTGTGGTTGAGGATCGTCCAGTCCTCGACGGTGCCGGCCCGAGCGACGACCGAGGGGGGAGCGTTCATGTCGAAGCTCTTCCCGTCGATGTAGAAGCCGTTAGCATCCTCGGTGAAGGTGATCGTCCGCTTTGCGACCGGAGGCGGCAGTTCGGGGCCGTGGCCGGCTTGGGGCAAGCTCGCGGCGACCGCGAGTTTCGCCTGCTCGGCAGCCATTGCCGCGCCGGAGCCGGGAGCGGCGGCGGCCCGCGGCGGCCCGAAGATCGTGCGCGGATCGACGAGATCCGCGAGCACGACAGCCGGGTTTGCGTCTCCGGTCTTACCGCTGTCGAAGCACGCCGAACGCAGAACGGTGGGACGATCGAGCCCGGTAACGACGAACTCGGCGCGGCCGGCCGGCGGGATGACGACGTGATCGACCGTGATTACCGCCGCCGTTCCGGGATAGGCATCGAGCGCGACGCCGTCGATTGCGACCAGCTGCAACCGTTCGCCGTCGACCGACAGATCGAAGTGCCGCGCCGCCGACGCGTTGACGACCCGAAAGAACTCGCGCTCGCCCGGCTCGATCCCGATCCGGGGATGGACGAGCCGGTTGAGGGTCGGCTGCAGGCCGTCTTCCGGCCGGCACGACGATCCGTGGCTGGTCGCGCGCGGGCGCGGCACTACCGCACCAGGCACTCCCGCCTTGGGCTGCATCGGCATGTCGGCGTCAACGTAGTTCGCGCTCGTCGCGACGTCGCGCAGGACGACGATTCGCTCCTTCATCGTCGCGAGCTCGGGGAAGTGCCGCTCGAGTCCCTCGACGACGATCGCTCCGGACATGCCGCCGGTGACTTCCCGGTACGCCTCCCGGTGCGAATGCGGATGGTACCAGTACAACCCCGGTTCTTGCTCGGGCGGAATCTTGACCCGGTAGTGCAGCACCTGGCCGACGTGCGCGAGCGTCACGATCGTCTCGTCGGCCGGCGGATTCGGTGAAACGGTCAAGCCGTGGAAGTGGATGTTCACGCCGTTGATCTGATTCTGCCGAAACGGAAAGCCGTTGCCGATCGTCAGATCGATGGTGTCGCCGGGCGACACCCGAATCGTCGGCGCGACGCCGATCGTCCCCGCATAGGTGAACGCGGGCGCACCGGTGACCGGGTCGAGGATCGCGTCGAGCCGGAGCGTTGCCACGCCGTCGTGGGCGCGTACGTCCGGGATCGCCGGAAACACGTCGGGAATCGCGTCGCTTGTCGCGTTCGGTCCTTCGCCGCGGGCGCACGCGGAAACGAGCGCGAGCGTCAAGGCGGCGATCGCTCGGCGAATCGAAGGCTGCGAGAACATCGGGTACGCACACTGGTTGGCGTCGTGCCGCTCCGTTCCCCGCGCGGGATCGGGTCCTTAACGATGATTTAAGGGGGCCTTAGTCCAGTCTTTGCGTGCAAGCCTCACGGTTGACGTGTCTCTTCGCGCATGCGTCTTTCTCGTGCTGGAGGTTTTTCTATGCTTCTGCGTCGCACGACGGTTATTCGCCGTTCTATCGCATTGGCCATCGGTTTCGCGATCGTCGCCGGCTGCAGCTCGACGACCGCCCCCTCCGCGCCGGCCGGCACCGCGCCGGCGACGTTGCAGGATGCGATCCAACACGTCGTCGTCATCTACCAAGAGAATTGGAGCTTCGATGCGCTCTACGGCTCATTTCCGGGGGCGAACAACCTGAGCCGCGCCTCGGCGACGATTCCGCAGTTCGACAAATTGTCGGGCGCGGCGATCACGTCGCTGCCGCAGCCGCTCAACTACGCCGGCAACCCGGATCCGGACTTTCCGGCCGGGCTGCCGGCCCAGCCCTACGACGCGATGACGTATATCCAACCGAGCACGTTGACCGGCGATCTCGTCCATCGCTTCTACCAAGAGCAAGGTCAAATCGACCGCGGCAGAATGGATGGATTTGTAACCTGGAGCGACAACCCGGGGCTTGTCTTTAGTTACTTCGACGGGTCGCAGTTGCCCGAAGGGATGCTGGCCAAGCAGTACACCCTCGCGGACAATTTCTATCACAGCGCGTTCGGCGGTTCGTTCCTCAATCACCAATGGCTGATCTGCGCGTGCACGCCGACGTTCCCGAGCGCCCCGGCGAGCGCGGTCGCGACCGTCGCGTCGAACGGTCTGCTCGCGCTCGGTTCAAACGGGGCGATCGTGCACGACGGCTACGTGACGCCCGATGGCTACGTCGTCAACACGGCGTACACGGTCAATACTCCGCACCCGGCGAGCGCGGCGCCGGCGAGCCTCGTGCCGCAGCAAACCAATCCGACGATCGGCGATCGCCTCAGCGGCGCGGGCGTCTCCTGGAAGTGGTACTCGGGTGGCTGGAACAACGCGCTCGCGGGCAATCCCGACCCGCTCTTCCAGTTCCACCACCAGCCGTTCGCGTACTACCAGAACTACGCTGACGGCACGGCCGCCAAAGCCGCCCACCTCCAGGACGAAACGAACTTCCTCGCCGACGTCAAGTCCGGTGCGCTCCCGGCGGTCTCGTTTATCAAACCACTCGGTAACGACAACGAGCATCCCGGTTATTCGTCGCTCTTGGCCGGCCAGCAGCACGTCGCAAGCCTCGTCGCGGCGATCCAAAACAGTTCCGCGTGGCCGTCGACTGCAATCATCATCACCTACGACGAAAACGGCGGGCGGTGGGACCACATGCCACCGCCGGGCCCGTTCGATCGCTGGGGCCCGGGCTCGCGCGTGCCCGCGGTCATCGTCTCGCCATGGGCGCGGCACGGCTTCGTCGATCACACGCAGTACGAGACGGACTCGATTCTGGCGTTCATTGAGAAGCGATGGGGCCTCCAGCCGCTCGGAACGCGCGATGCCCACGCAAACCCGCTGACCAACGCGTTTACGTTCTCGCAAACGAAGAAGTAGCTGGAGGCCGGTCGACAGCGCAAAGGTAAGTGAGCCTTAGGCGAAGACGCCGTAGTATTGCGTACGTTCGCTGGAGGTTTCTCTTTGCGCCATCCTTCTATCGCCTCGTCCTTCCGGCGTAGCGTAGCGCTCGCTGCAGCACTCGCCTTCAGCGTCTGGTGCAGCGGCGCGACGCCCACGCCCGCAGCCGGCGACACCACGGCGCCGACCTTGAAAAGCGCGATCCAACACGTCATCGTCATCTATCAGGAGAACTGGAGCTTCGACGGACTGTACGGATCGTTTCCCGGAGCGAATGGCCTCGGCAACGCATCGGCCGCGGCTCCGCAAATCGATAAGCTCACCGGAAATCCGATCGCATCGTTGCCGCAGCCGCTTAATGGTGCCGGCCCCGATCCGGACTTCCCGGCGGGATTGCCGGTCGCCCCGTACGACGCGATGAAATACATCCTGCCGACGCAGCTAACCGGCGACCTCGTACACCGTTTCTATCAGGAGCAGGCGCAAATCGACGGCGGCAAGATGGACAAGTTCGTGACGTGGAGCGACAATCCGGGCCTGGTGCTCAGCCACTTCGACGCGACCACACTTCCCGAAGGGATACTCGCAAAGCAGTACGTGCTCGCCGACAATTACTTTCACAGCGCTTACGGGAGTTCGTTCCTCAATCATCAGTGGTTGATCTGCGTCTGCACGCCGACGTTCCCGAACGCGCCGGCGAGCGTTGTCGCAACCCTGGCTCCGAACGGCCAACTCGCACTCGACGCAAGCGGCAAGATCGTCCACGACGGCTTCGTCACCCCGGACGGCTACGCGGTCAATACCGCGTTTACGGTCAACGCACCCCACCCCGCGAACGCCGTGCCCGCAAATCTCGTGCCGAACCAAACGAATCCGACGATCGGCGATCGCCTAACCGCGGCGGGCGTTTCGTGGAAGTGGTATTCGGGTGGTTGGAATAATGCAATTGCCGGCAATCCGGATCCGCTCTTCCAGTTTCATCACCAACCGTTTGCCTACTTCACAAACTATGCCGACGGTACGGCCGCTAAGGCCGCGCATTTACAAGACGAGACGAACTTCCTCGCCGACCTCAAGGCCGGGGCGCTGCCGGCCGTTTCATTCGTAAAGCCGCTGGGCAACGACAACGAGCATCCCGGCTACAGCGCCTTGGCCGCGGGACAGCAGCACGTTGCAGATCTCATCAGCGCGATCCAAAACAGCCCGGAGTGGGCGACCACCGTGGTCATCATCACCTACGATGAGAACGGCGGCCGCTGGGATCACGTCGCGCCGCCCGGTCCGTTCGACCGCTGGGGTCCGGGAACGCGCGTGCCCGCGATCATCGTCTCGCCCTGGGCGAAGCGCGGCTTTATCGATCACACGCAGTACGAAACCGCCTCGATTCTCGCGTTCATCGAAGCACGTTGGAATCTCCAGCCGCTTAACATGCGCGACGCAAAGGCAAATCCGCTGACGAACGCCTTCACGTTCGGACCCTGACGCGCGATTGCATGTGCATTCGTACGGCGAAGAACGTGGACGTTTCGGCGATCCTCGAGGTCGCGCACGCGACACCGTGGGAGAAGGACGAGTACCTGCGACGTCAGATCGGCCTTGGCCACGTCGAGATCCTGTGCGAGGGCGATTCCGTCGTCGCGTTCATCGCGTGGAACGCCGAGTTCTTTTCGAAGCCGTTCGTGTGGCTGGTCGTCGTACGGCCCGACCGCCGAGAACAAGGTATCGCGGGCCGGCTGTTCGCCGCGGTCGAAGCTCGATGCGCGGGCTTGCGGCTCTATTCGTCGACGAACCGAAGCAACGTGGCAATGCACCGGCTCTTTGTGCGCCGCGGATATCGGCGCGCCGGCGAGCTCGAGCTCGATCCGGGCGACCCCGAAGCATTCTACTGCATCGACCTCTAAGCGAAGCACGGCTCTGCACCGGAGGCCGCGCCGAGTTTTGTGGAAATTTCAAGGCGCTGAAGTTGGCGCGACCGGGGTCCAAAGCTGATCCAGCTTTCCCGATTCGATCAACTTTCGCAGCGCACCATCAAAGCCCGAGACGTCAGAGCAGTCGACGTTGCCGGAGTCGGGCCCAATTTCGACCGGTAACCGCGAGAGATTTAGGATGCCTTCGGCCTCCGGTATTAGCTTGTCGGCTTGAAAGCCGAACCGCTGAATCGCGAAATACTCAGACTGCTTATCGCTGGAGCCGGGCGCGTATCGATCGTTGACAATGTAGAGTTTCTCATTCACAAACATCGCTCGCAGCTTCGCAGCGCCCTCGCCCCGCGCTTGGACCCTAGCGAGGGTAGTCAGTGCTACGCCACCGCGCGGGCTCGATGTGCCCCCATATACCGTCGCCATATGCGGTCCATCAGTGTACCGTCGAAGTCCAGTAGCACGCCTATCGAATTGCCGCGGATTCTGCCCTCTTCAAACGCTCCCGGCCATAGGCAGTAAACCGCCGACGCCGGCAGAGGCGCCAATGTGGCAACTGAAAGGCTGCACGCGAACATTGCGGCGACCACGTGGGAAGGCTGCGGCGCGGCGCCGGCGTCTACGGCGTTCTGTACGTCACGACACGCCTGATCCGGCACGAACGCGCCAGCGTACCCGCCGCTGAAGGCGACCGCGCTCAACCCCCAGCCTTTGGGCGCCATCGATGCGACGCACGATTCCAACTCGGTCGCGCGGAGATTATCGAAAAATTGCGGACACGCATCGATCGGCGACGAGCCGGCGATNNCCATCGTCACCTGCGGATATAGGGCGCAAGGATCGCGCTGAACTCGACGGAACGCGAAGCGGTAATGGCAAGGGGTTACCAGCGCCGCGTTGCGGCCGTTCAGACGTTTATAACGGAGGGCGCCGGCTTGTAAAGCGCTTCAGCGACAGAAAATCGATCGGGTGACGCGCCGCGCCGTCGAGTGCGAGGTCGGCGACGATCTCGCCGACGACCGGCGCAAACTTGTAGCCGTGTCCCGAGAAGCCGCCCGCGATCACGATCCCTGCGTCACGCGGATCGAGGTCAATGATGAAATGCTCGTCGGGCGTCAGCGCGTACATGCAGGCCTTGCCCTCGCGATAAGTCGCGGCCGCGCCGGGCAGCCACGCATCGAGCGCGCGCGCGACAGCATCGATGTCTTCCGGAGCGATCGCGCGGTCGAGCGCATCGGGTTCGACGCGATCCCCAAAACCGTGGAGCGCGGCTTTGAGGCCGTCGCCGTAGTCCGGCGTTCCGTACAATGGTTTCGGGAAGCCGGCGCGATCGACGAAGAACGCCGGCATCCGGCACTCCCCAAGCTGGGCCGCCGGAGCGCCGAACCACAGCTGGACGTTGCGCTGGACGACGATCGGAAGCGCGAGCTCGCCCGTAAGCGAACCCATCCACGGTCCGGCGCAGAGTGCCAGTCGTTCGGTTTCGATGCGCGCGCCGCCGCGAAACTGCAACTCGAGTGCGCCGCCGGCGCGCCGAGACCACGCCGCGACCTCGGTATGCGCGCGCAACTCGGCGCCGTGCGCGATCGCGATCCGCTGGTGCGCGGCGATGCCACGCTCGGGAAAGACGACACCGGCGTCGCGCTCGAACAATCCGGCTTCGGCGGAAAGGGGCCGGCACTGCGGCCAACGTTCGTGCATCTTGGCGGCACTGTACTCTTCGACGTCGATCGCAAATTGAGCGGCACTGCGCCTGACGCCGGCGAGCGCCAAGCTGGTTGCCGAACCGACCACCAGCACGCCGCAGCGATCGACCAAGACCGTGCCCGTCTCGCGTTCCAGCGCAGTCCACAGCTCGTAGGCGCGCTCGAGCAGCGGCACGTAGGCGGGCGCCTCAAAGTACGCCTTGCGGATGATGCGCGTTCGCCCGCTCGAGGCCCCGAGGTCGTGGCCGAGTGCGAACCGCTCGACCCCCAAAACGCGCTTGCCGCGACGCGCGGCATGAGCGGCGACCGCACTGCCCATCGCGCCGAGGCCGACGACCGTCAGATCGTAATGGACGTTATACCGCCGAAGTGGCCGTCTCCGCGCGGCGCTTGGCCTCTTCCTCGACGAGGACGGCTTTCTGAATCTTGCCGACCGGTGTCTTCGGCAGCTCGGCGCGGAACTCGATGATGTGCACCATCTCGTGCTTGCCGAGCTTGTCTTTGAGGAACTCTTTGAGTTCGTGGATCGTGAACTCGTCGGCGCCCGGCTTGAGCGTGATGAACGCTTTGGGGCTCTCCCCGCGATACTCGTCGGGAACGCCGATCACACACACTTCCGAAACCGACGGATGCGTGTAGATCGCCTCCTCGATGTTGCGCGGATAGACGTTATAACCGCCGCAGAGCAGCATGTCTTTGATCCGGTCGACGATGAAGACGAAACCGTCCTCGTCCATGTAGGCGACGTCGCCCGTGCGCATGAACCCATCGGCGGTCATCAGCGCGTCGGTGGCCGCTTGGTTGCGCCAATAGCCCTTCATCACGTTGGGACCCTTGATGCATATCTCGCCGCGTTCGCCGAGTGCGACGTCCTTGGCTGGATCGGTCACGTCGACGAACTTGAGCACGCATTGCGGCACCGGGATGCCGCACGAACCGACTTTGCGCTTGCCGCGCATCGGGCTGAACGTCCCCGAGGGCGAGGTTTCGGTCATGCCCCAGCCTTCATTGACCCGGGCGCCGGTTGCGGCCTCAAAGGCGGCGGCGACTTCGAGCGGGAGCGGGGCGCCGCCCGAAGCGACATACTTGATCGAGCTCAGGTCCAAGGTCTTCGCCGATTCGTGGCCGAGCAACGCCGTGAACATCGTGGGTACGCCGAAGAAACAGGTGACTTTCTTGTTCGCGAGGTCGTTCAGTACGGCTTCGGGGTCGAAGCGCGCATGCAAGATCGTCTCCGCGCCTAACCGCATCGTGAGCAGCATGCACGCGCTGAGCGCGTAAATGTGGAAGAGCGGGAGAACCAGGAGCGTCCGTTCCTGTCCCTCGATGAGCACGCGCGGCTCGACGCGAGTCGTCTCAAGATACTGCTGGGACGCCGCCGTGAGATTTGCGTGCGTCAGCATCGCGCCCTTGGGCAGGCCCGTCGTTCCGCCCGTGTACTGCAGCACGGCGATCGCCTGCGCCGGGTCGCCGATATCGTGCGCCACGTACGTCCCGTCGTTGTCGAGCAAATCACAAAACGGGACGTGCTTCTCGTCGCGCCGCGCGTTTTCGATCCGCGGACACTGCGGGAACCCGGGTAGATCGGCGAGTCCGCCGACGATCAGCTTTTTTAGCTCGGTCTTTTCGAGCAGCAATTCCATCTGCGGGAGCAGCACCGGCAGATCGAGCGTGACGATCATCGAGGTCCGGCTGTCATCGACCTTATGCTCGAGTACTTTTTCGGCATCGAGCGGCGAGTAGTTCACGACGGTGCCGCCGGCCTTGAGCACGCCGAAGAAAGCAATCACGTAATGCGGCGTGTTCGGGAGGTAGAGCCCAACGTGCACCCCAGGCCCGACCCCGAGTTTCTGAAAACCCGCGGCCGCACGGTTCGCGAGTGCGAGCAGCTCGCTGTACGTCGCGCGCTTGCCCATGAACTCGACCGCTGGGCGGTCGGGGTACGTCGCGGCGGCTTCATCGAGAATGCCGTGGACGGGGCCCGTCTTGATCGGCACGTCCCAACGCACCGGATACGGATAGGAAGCGATCCAGGGATAGTCGGCCATACGGGTCCGTCCTTTCTGGCTCACCGCGCGTGGGCTGCGATGGCGTCGGCGATCTGCGGCCACGTCTGCCGCGGAAGCGTGTGTCCCATACCTTCCACGAGATCGAGTTTCGCGCCGGGGACGGCGCGCGCCGTCGCGTGGCCGGCTTCGACGGGAACCAGCGGATCGTTGGTCCCATGGATGACGAGCGTCGGCACGTCGAGCGAACCGAGCGCCCCGGTCCGGTTTCCGGATGAGATGATCGCGAGCATCTGGCGCGCGACGCCGGCAGGATTGATTCCGCGATCGAAACTGGTCGAGGCCGTGCGCGCCGTGCGTTCCGCATTGAAGGGCAGAAGATCGCCGTTGAGCACGGCCCATGAGCGCACGTAGCTCGCAACGTAGCCGTCCTTATCCGGCGGCACGTCTCGCGACAAGACCGCGAGCGCGGCGGGAGTCGCTTGCGGCAAAGACGGATCGCCCGTCGAAGACATGATCGAGGTCAAGGTGCGCACGCGCTCGGGAAAATGCACGGCGAGTTCCTGCGCGATCATGCCGCCCATCGAGAGCCCGACAACGTGCGCCGAGTCGTATCCAAGCGCCTCCAGGAGTCCCGCGGTGTCGCCGGCCATGTCGCGCAAGGTGTAGGCGGCCGGGATATTCTTGCCCGTATACGGCATCATCAGCACTTCGGACATCGTGGGCGCCGGGCCGTCCTTCACCCACGTGGACTCACCGACGTCTCGGTTGTCGAAGCGAATGACGTGGTAACCCCTCGAAGCAAGCAGCTCGCAGAAGTCCTCGTCCCAAACGACCATCTGCGCCGCTAGCCCCATGATGAGCAAGAGCGGCGGATTCGCCGGATCGCCGAAGGTCTGGTAGCACAGCTCGACACCGTTGGCTCGTGCTTTTGTCGTACCGGTGTGCACGAAAACGTCGCTCGGATTCATCGCCTCCGCTCGTTCGCAGCGGGTGACGGCGTTTCATTTACCGCAGGGCGGCGACCGTTGCGGTTTCGTGTACCCAGGTCGCGTCCGCTCCGTCGGCCTTCTCTATATGCAGGCCCATGCTGCGCGCCAAGTGGGTAAAACCGACGTTGTCGCGCAGCGCATGTGCGACGAAGCGCGAGTAACCCCGTGCTTCGAGTTCGGCGACCAACGCCAGGGCCAACGCCCGGCCCACCCCGCGCCGGCGCGCATCCTTTGAGACGACGATCGCGAGTTCTGCGCAACGCTCGTCGATCAGGGCAGCATGCGCGGCCCCGAGCGGTTCGCCGTTCTCAAAAGCGATGACGCCCAGCATGTCCGGCCGGTCCTCGACGAAGCGCCGCAAAGCGGCCGGGTCGAAGGCATCGACCACATGATGAAAGCGATGATAGCGATCCTGTTCGCTCGTCCGCTCGAGGATCGTGAGGTAATTCGTAAGGTCGGTCGGTCGAATGAGGCGTACGTCCATGCTCGCTCCGGTGNNCAACGGAGCTATGCGATATCCCGGCGGTGCTTCGACTTCGGCGCTTCGCGCCTCCGCTCACCATGACAGGGGGTTACGATTCCAAGGGCTCGGCGAGACCATAGGCTGCGAGTCGCGCGTCGAATGCGGCGACGTCGTGAGCGAGCATGACGATGTCATGCTTTTTGCCGTCGCGGTCGCGTACGTGATCGCGAAGCAACGCTTCGGCGCGGTATCCCATCGTTTCGAAAACCGAGATCGCCGCGGTTTGATCGGCGGTCATCTGGGCGACGAACTTTTCGATGCCGAGCGGAATCGCAAGCGCGAAGGCATCTTCGCTCAGAGTGCGCCCGAGCCCGAGCCCGCGGGCTTTCGGCAGCACGACGACTCGCAGTTCAGCGACGTGCGGCGACCACGAAAGCGGCTCGCGCACGATCGTGGCGCAGCCGAGAACCTCGCCGGCGCGCACGGCGAGCAGGCTCGTCATCGCGCCCCGCTCGATCTCGCGGAGCCACGCACCCAGAACCTTCGGCTGCGAGATGTCGCGCGGAAGAAAGAGCAGGTCGTGCGGCGGCAGCTCGCGCGCGAACGCCAGCACGGCTTCGCGGTCCGCCTCGCCCATGTAACGAATTTCGGTCGGGCCGCCGCTCGTGGGGATCGTTCGCGGGTAGGTGGGCGCGGCCGCGGCCGTCATATCGAACGGACCCCAAGCCATGCGTCGAGCCGGGGCCACAGACGCCGCTGGGCGTTCGCTCCCGCGACCAGGCTGATGTGCCCGCCCTTGAGCATGATCTCTTCCTTTTCCGCAGACCCGACTTGCTCGATCAACGGCCGCGCTGCGGCGTGCGGCACGATGTGATCGTGCTCGGCCACGACGTGCAGAATCGGCGCGGTGATGTTACGCAAGTCCGCGCGCTTTCCGCCGATCGTTAGTTCGCCTTTGTAGAGGCTGTTCTCCCAAAGCAAGTCCTTGACCGTTTGCCGGAAGTACTCGCCGGCAAGCGGCAGCGTATCGTTCGACCAGCGCTCGAACATCCGGTAGGATTTCACGAACTCGTCGTTGCCGAGGTTTTCCCAGAGCGTAACCTGGCCGGCCAAACGCGACGCCGGGCGCAACATCTCAAACCCGGTGAAGATCAACTCCGCCGGTACGTTTCCGGTCGTGTCGACCAGCCGGTCGACCTCGAAGTAGCGCCGGTCCGACCACTTCGCGAACAGCTCCATCGCCCGGAAATCGATCGGCGTCGTAAAACACACGAGGTTCTTCGGCTGTGTCTTGGGGTGCAAGGCCACGTAGATGACGCTCAGCACGCCGCCCATGCAGTAGCCCATGAGCGTGAGGTCCTTGACGCCGGAATCCTTGCGCACGCGGCGCACGCACTCGGGGATGAAGTCGAGCGTGTAATCTTCAAAGCGCAGCCGGCGCTCGTCGGGCGAGGGCGGCGACCAGTCGATCAGGTAGACGTCGTAGCCGCTGCGCAGCAAAAATTCGACGAAACTTTGGCCCGGCGCGAGGTCGAGGATGTAGCCGCGGTTGCTCGTGGCCATCACGATCAGAATCGGAACGCGGTAGATCTCATCCGCCATCGGGAGGTAGTGGTAGAGGTTCAGCGTGCCGCGTTTGTAGATCACGTCCTTCGGCGTCATCCCGACCGCGGGCGCAGGAGAGGCGACATATTCGAGGCCCTTGATGTTGCGCCGGATCGCGCGCTCGATCTCGCTTTGGACTTGCTCCGCAATCGAGGACTGCAGCTTGGGAGCCTCGCCGAGGGTCGCGCTCATGGGAGCGGCGCGGGCGGCTGCTTGGTCCGCGGCGGGCGCGAGCGCTTCGGTGCCCCGCGCGTGCGGCTCTTGCCCCGCGCGGGCTCCTCGAGCGCGACCGCGATGCGGCTCAAGTACGCCTCCATCGCCTGCAGACGTTCGCCAAGCGCGGTGATGTCGGCGCGGCTTGGAAGGTTCAAGGTCGCAAGATACGTCGCCATCCCGGAGGCCATCCCTTGCTGAATCCGCAGCGCGAGATTCATCGCTTGATTCGAGCCGCTGCTGAACTCGTCCGAGGCCATGTTCTGGTTCGCAAGCGCGTTGATGTTTTTCTCCCACTGCGAAACCAGCTCGCGCCAGGCCGCGCTCGGGTCCTTCGAGGGTCCCTCCGCCATGCGTAACCTCTTTCGTCGCGTACAGGGCTAAAGCTCCGTCCAAGGAAATGGAAGCCGTTTCCTGCGCCGAGGTCCGTCCGAGAAAGCCGTTGAGTTCCTTCGTCCACCTGCACGTCCACAGCGAGTATTCGCTGCTGGACGGCGCCTGTCGCGTCGACGATCTGTGCCGCCGCACGACCGACGGCGGCGCGCCCGGCATCGCCCTGACCGATCACGGCGTCATGTTCGGCGCGATGGAGTTCTACTACGCAGCGCGCGAGCACTCGATCGTGCCGATCGTCGGCTGCGAAGCCTACATCGCCCCGCGCGGCCGGTTCGACCGGACGGTCCGCGACGAGGCGCACGTCACCTTGCTCGCGGCGGACCTCGTCGGCTACCGCAACCTCGTCGCGCTGATCTCGAAGGGGTTTCTCGAAGGCTACTATTACAAGCCGCGGATCGACATGGATTTGCTCGCCAAGCACCACGACGGGCTCATCGTGCTTTCGGGCTGCATGTCGTCGCTGTGCGCCCAGCCGCTGCTGCGCAACGACTACGCGGGTGCGAAGAAAGCGGCCCAGTCGTTCGTCGACATCTTCGGCGATCGTTTCTACATCGAGATCATGCGCCACGGCATCGTCGAGCAAGACGTCGTCACGGACGGCCTGATCAAGCTCGCGCGCGAGATGAAGCTGCCGCTCGTCGCGACCAACGACTCGCACTACCTCAACCGCGCCGACGCTCAAGCCCACGATGTCCTGCTCTGCATCGGTACCGGCAAGACCGTCCAGGACACGAGCCGGATGAAGTTCATGACCGACGAGTTCTACGTGAAGTCGCCCGAAGAGATGCGCGAGCTCTTCAAAGACGTCCCCGAAGCCTGCGACAACACGCTCGAAATCGCCAAGCGCATCGACATCAAGATCCCCGAGAAGCAGTTCAACATCCCGATTTATCCGGTCCCGCAGGAGCCGGGCGCGCTAAGCTTGTTCGGCGGGCGCAGCCCCGAGGAGTATCTGCGCGAAATCTGCGAAGCCGGGCTGATCGCGCGGTACGGAGCCGAGCGGGCGGCAAACGACGCGGCACTGCGCGAGCGGCTCGAGTATGAGCTCGGCGTCATCCTCAAGATGGGGTTCGCATCGTACTTCCTGATCGTCTGGGATTTCATCAAGTACGCGCGCGACCGCGACATCCCGGTCGGACCCGGGCGCGGCTCCGCGGTCGGTTCGGTGGTTTCGTACGTACTCCGTATCACCGATCTCGATCCGATTAAGTTCGATCTGCTCTTCGAGCGCTTCCTCAACCCCGACCGCATCTCGATGCCCGACATCGACACGGATTTCTGCGTCGAGCGGCGCGACGAAGTGATCGCCTACGTCACCGAAAAGTACGGCTCCGATCACGTCGCGCAGATCGTGACGTTCGGAACGATGGCGGCGCGCGCCGCCGTCCGCGACGCCGGCCGCGCGCTCGGGGTTCCGCTCGGCGACGTCGACCGCGTCGCGAAGCTCATCCCCTCGGGTCCGGGAGGCCTTTCGATCGAGCAGGCGCTCAAGGGAATCCCGGATCTGCGCGTGCTGTATGACGGCCAGCCGCAGATCCGTCACCTGCTCGACACGGCCCGCTCGATCGAGGGTTTGGCGCGCCACGCCTCGACCCACGCCGCGGGTGTCGTCATCTCGAAGGATCCGCTCGTCGACGTGACGCCGCTGATCAAACTCGGCGACGACGACGTCAACACCCAGTACGACATGGGCTGGGTCGAACGCATCGGTCTGCTCAAGATGGATTTCCTCGGGCTACGCAACCTTACCGTGATGAAGCACGCCGAAGACGAAATCAAGCGCACGACGCATCCCGGCTTCGACCTGTCCCGCATCCCCGACGACGACCAAAAAACCTTCGAGATGCTCAGTCGCGGGGAAACCACGGGCGTCTTCCAACTCGAATCCGACGGCATGCGTCGCGTCGTCGCCGAGCTCAAACCCAACGCGCTCGACGACATCATCGCGCTCGTTGCCCTCTATCGTCCCGGACCGATGGAGTGGATTCCGCTGTACATCAGCAATAAGCACGGGCGGACGAAACCGAAGTATTTGCATCCGAAGCTCGAACCGATTCTCGGCCCGACCTACGGCGTCGGCGTGTATCAGGAGCAAATAATGCGAATGGCGCGTGACGTCGCCGGCTTCACGATGGGCGAAGCCGACGAGTTGCGCAAGGTCATGGGCAAGAAGCAGAAAGAAAAGGTCCCATACTATCGGGCGAAGTTCGTGGACGGCGCGATACAGAACGGGATCGCGCGCAAGCTTGCCGAGGACATCTTCGCGTTCGTCGAGCCGTTCGCCGGCTACGGCTTCCCCAAGGGCCATGCGGTCGCGTATGGTTGGATCGCGTACCAGACCGCATATCTGAAGGCCAACCATCCACACGAATACCTTGCGGCGCTGATGACGTCGGTGAAAGATAAGACCGACAAGCTCGTGGAGTACCTCGAGGAAGCGAAGAAAGTCGGCATATCCGTGCTTCCGCCCGACGTCAATGAATCGCGCGTCGACTTCACGGTCGTCGGCGAGGAGATCCGTTTCGGCCTGGCGGCGATCAAGGGCGCGGGTGAGGGCGCCGTCCGCGCGATCATCGAGACGCGGGAGAAGGACGGCCGCTTCGTTGACCTGTTCGACTTCGTCAAACGCGCCGACTCGAAGCAGATCAACCGGAAGGTGTTCGAAGCGCTGATCAAATGTGGGGCGCTGGATTCACTGCCCGGCAACCGCGCCGAGAAGCTCGACGCGCTCGATACGGCGCTCGAGATCGCGGGCCGCGCGGCACGCGACCGGGAGTCGGGCCAAGCCTCGCTGTTCGGCGAGATCGAGGCGGCGCACGACGAATTGAAGCCGGCGCTGCGGAAGTTGCCGGCGCCGCCCGTGCTCGAGGCCTTAGGTTGGGAGAAGGAGACGCTCGGGATCTTCGTTTCGGGCCATCCACTCGCCGACGTCGCGGAGGCCCTCGCGCGCGGCGGCGCGGTCGCGATCAAGGATCTGCGCGGCAAGCAAGACGACGAGTTCGTGACGATTGCGGGCATGTTGACGGCCGTGCGCCGGACGATGACCAAAGCGCAACAACAAATGCTGATCGCGACGATCGAAGACATCAGCGGCAGCGTTGAGGTTATCGTGTTCCCCAAGACGTATGCCCAATTGCAAGCCGCGTTCGTCCCCGATGCGATCGTGACGCTCAAGGGCCGCGTCCGTTTCCGCGAGCGGCGCGGCTCGGTCCCCGGCGACGAAGCTCCGCTCGAACTCTCCGTCACGGTCAACGAAGTCAAACCCTACGAACGCCGCCAAGTCGTGGCCACCCCGAAAGGCTGGCACGTCAGCGCCGCATCCGTAAACGAGATCGATGCGCTCGCGCGGCTGCTCGACGAGTCGCCGGGGAGCGTCCCGGTCGTGATGCACGTCGGCGAGGACACGGAGAAGCTGCCGCGCGGGATCTCGAATGCGATTTACGTCCAGCGCGAACTCGAGTCGATCTTCGGCCGCTCGCGGGTCTGGGAAGCGCCGATCTAGTGCGCCTGCCGCCCGGCACGCGTGACTGGCTGCCCGCCGAGTTGCGCCGCAAGCGCGCCATTGAAAACCTGCTCCGCGGCGTTTTCGAACGCTGGGCCTACGAGGAGGTGCAGACCCCCAATTTCGAGCGCTTCGACGCGCTCGAGGCGGGCCTGGGTACTGCGGTTGCCGAGAAGACGTATCTGTTCGCGGATAAGAGCGGCACGCAGATCGCGTTGCGNNCCGCAGGAAGGCCGCATGCGCGAGTTCACGACGGCCGGCCTCGAGTTAATCGGCCCGCAAAGCCTCGACGCCGACACCGAGAGCCTGTTCACGGCGATCGAAGCGCTCGACGCCCTCGAGTTGCGCGACGCGCACTTCGACATCAACCACGTCGCGATCGTCGACGGCGTGCTCGCGGGCCTCGAGCTCGACGCGCGCGGCATCGCGCACGCAAAGGCCCTGATCTCAAGCCGCAACATCGTCGCCCTGCGCGCTCGCCTCGCAGGCACCGGAGCGCCGGAGGCGATCGATGCCGTCGTGCGCCTGGCGATGACGCGTGGCCGCGAAAGTGTCCTCGCTACCGCGTCCAGCCTCTGCCATACCGACGCCGGTCTCGCCGGAATCGAGCGCCTGCGCGGCGTCCTCGCGCGCGCTGCCGAGCGTGGCTACGGCGAGCGCCTCAACGTCGACGTTTCACTTTTGCGCGACATCGAATACTACACCGGCTTCATCTTCGAAGGGTTCGCCGACGAGGTCGGCTTCGCGCTCTGCGGCGGCGGCCGCTACGACACGCTCCTCCCACGTTTCGGGTTTCCCTCCGGCGCCGTCGGCTGGTCGCTCTCCATCGAGCGCATCCTCATCCTTTCGGAGCGCCGCCACGCCCGCGAGAAAATGTCCGGCTCTGTTTAACGCTCGCCGTTGAACGCGCCGAAATCGTTCCAATCGGTTTGCGCCATACGCGGAATCATCTTATACTTTCGACCATGTTCTCGAACGGAGTTCGAAGGTGACACTCACCGTTGCGATCCCCAAGGGGGCGCTGTACGAGGAATCCGCGGCGCGTTTGCGCGCGGCGGGCATCGACATGCCCGAGGATCCCGGCCGGCGTCTGACGGTTACCACGAGTGATGGGACGGCGCTGCTGCTCCTGCGTCCGACCGACGTTCCCGCCTATGTTGAATTCGGAGCTGCCGACTGTGGAATCGTCGGTGCGGACGTCCTGTGGGAGGCCGAAGGCGGCGTCTGCGAACTTGCCGATCTCGGCTTTGGGGCCTGTCGTCTCGTCGTTGCCGGGCGGCGCAGCGACCGCTACCATGAAGGCGCTCCATTGCCGACGTTCCTGCGCGTGGCAACGAAGTTCGAGAAATCCGCCGAGTCGTTCTTCGCCGAACGGGACGTCCCAATACAGCTGATCAAACTTCACGGCTCGGTCGAGCTGAGCCCGCTCGTCGGCCTCGCCGACCTGATCGTCGATCTCGTCGCGACCGGCAACACGCTCCGCGAGCACGACCTCGTCGTCGTCAATGAGATCGCAACCTCGACAGCGCGTTTCATCGTCAACCCGATTCGCTTCCGCGCGAAGTACGCTGCGATCACCGCACTGCTCGCGAAACTCGATGGTGAGGCTCGCGCATGATCGCGATCGTCGAGGCGCACGACGAGGGCGCGCTCGCCGGGCTCTATGCGGGCGGCTGGGCGCCCGCGCGGGAGATCGTCGAAAGTGTCGCGGCGATTCTCGCCGACGTGCGTGCGCGCGGGGACGACGCCGTCGTCGCGTACACGCGCCGCTTCGACGATCCAAATGCCACGCAGGCGAGCTTACGCGTCGCTATCCCGTCGCTTGCCGAAGCTGAATCGCTCGTACCCGAGGAGATCGCGCGCGGCCTGCGCCTCGCGCGCGAGCGCATCGCTGCGTTCCACGAACGTCAGCGCGCAACCGAGATCGAACTGCGCGACGCCGACGGGACGCGCAACGCCCTGTTGATCCGGCCCTTCGGTGCGATCGGCGCGTACGTGCCCGGCGGAAGCGCGGTTTTGCCGTCATCGGTCCTGATGACGACGGTCCCGGCGAAGATCGCGAGCGTCCCGCGCGTCGTCGTGACCTCGCCGCCGAGGCGGGATGGAACGACCCACCCCGCGATTCTGTTCGCGTGCGCGCTCTGCGAGGTCGACGAGCTCTATGCCGTCGGCGGCGCCCAGGCGATCGGCGCGCTCGCCTACGGCACGGCTACCATCGCGCGCGTCGACAAGATCGTCGGGCCCGGCAACGCGTACGTCACCGAAGCAAAACGTCAAATCTTCGGCACCTGCGGAATCGACGGTCTCGCCGGTCCCTCGGAGGTGCTGGTCGTCGCGGACTCCGGGGCCAATCCCGAATTCGTCGCGGGCGAACTCTGCGCGCAAGCGGAGCACGATCCCGACGCGCGCGTCGCCGCGGTCAGCGAGGATCGCGCGCTGCTCGAAGCGGTGGCCGTCCTGCTCGACGGAGATTTCGCGCGGAGCCTGCCGCGCTGGCCGATCGTCGAGCGCGTCTTCGCCGAACGCGCATATCTCGTCCATGCCAATGACCGCCGGGAGATACTCGAAGTCATCGACCGGTTCGCGCCCGAGCATCTCTCACTACAGGTCCGCGACCCCGAGTCGCTTCTCCCCGAGATCTCGCGCGCCGGCGCGATCTTCGTCGGCGCGCAAACGCCCGTCGCCGCCGGCGACTACATCGCAGGCTCCAATCACGTCCTCCCGACTTCCGGCGCCGCCCGTTTTTCATCCGGCCTTCGCACCGCCGATTTCTACCGCACGATGGCCCTCGTCGAAAACAGCGGCGCGCGCATGCAAGCCGACGCCGAGGTCCTCGCCGCACTCGCCGAATTCGAGGGCCTCTCAGCGCACGCCAAAACCGCCCGTTTACGTCGCACTTCGTAATCCGTTTGTCATGCTGAGCGGAGGCGCGCAGCGCCGTAGTCGAACCACAGCCGTGTTTCGGCCATATTCCGTCCGCCCTTCGACTACGCGCCGCGCGGCGCGCTTCGCTAAGGTGAAAATACCAGCTTTGTCNNGCGGTCCTTCGACTTCGGGCCTCCGGCCCTACGCTCAGGATGACAAATGGTGCGGCGGTACTCGCAGGCGAGCGTCGAATGCGACGACGCCGTGAACGAATATCCGAAACTGCCGCCGCTGATGCTCGCGATCGATCTCGACGGGACGCTCGTCGAACCGCGCCGGCCGGTTCGTCCGGGAGTCATTGAGGCCGTGAAGCGCGCGCTCGCCGGCGGGGTAAAAGTGACGCTCGTGACCGGGCGCATGATCGTCGCGACGAAGCCGATTGCAGACTTGCTCGGATTGGATGGGCTGATGATCTGCTATCAAGGCGCGGTGCTCGCCGACGCGCGCACCGGTCGCGTCGAACGCGAGGTGCCGCTTCGGAATGCCGTTGCAATGCGCGTCTACGAGGTCGCTAAGGCCAACGGCTATCACGTCCAGCTCTACCACGACGATCGTTTCTATGTCGAGGAGAATAACGTGTACGCACAGCTCTACGCGCGCACGGCGGGAACCGAACCGGTCGTCGTTCCGTCGCTGCCGCGCGAGTTTGCCGGGCGCGACAGCACGAAGGCCAATCTCGTCATGGAACCCGAGCGCACGCCCGCGGCGCTCGAGGTCATGCGCAAAGCACTCGGCGACACCGCGTACGTTACGCGCTCGAACCCGGAGTTCGTCGAAATCCTCAATCCGCTCGTCGATAAAGGCGTCGCGCTCCGCGAGGTCGCGGCGCGTGCAGGCGTGCCGATCGAGCGCGTCGCCGCAATCGGCGATTCCTACAACGATCTCCCGTTTCTGCGCGCGGCCGGCTTTGCAATCGCGATGGGCTCGTCGCCCGACGAATTGAAGGCGGAAGCCGATGCGGTTGTTGACGATGTCGAACACGACGGCGTCGCCGAGGCGATCGATCGTTTCGTGCTTGGTGCAAAATGAACCCAGTCATTACGCCGCTGCTGCTTCTCTTCGCTGCCTGCCTCGAGGTCGGCGGGGACGCAATCGTCCGCCTCGGACTCAAGCATTACGCGGGCGCCTCACAGCTTTCACTGATCGCCCTCGGCGGTCTCGTGCTGCTCGCCTACGGTGTTTTCGTCAACATCGGGCCGCTCGATTTCGGCCGTCTACTTGGCGGATACGTCGTCATTTTCTTCGTCGTCGCGCAACTCGTAAATTTGCTGGTCTTCGATGTCCGCCCTGGGCCGCCGATCCTTGCCGGCGGCGCGCTCATTCTCGCCGGCGGCATTCTCGTCATGTTCTGGAAGTCCTGACGAGAGCTGCAACATCGGAATCCCTAATGCTCTCAATAGCGAAAAAAGAACCGGCTTTCCGTGGCGCCGTGAGTTAATGCGATGCGGTAGCCCGTCCGAAGGTCGGCCGGGAGAACTACGCCGAGTAGCTCACATCGAAGACCGACACAACCTGCGCCGAGGGAAGCCTCGGCCCTATTGATGTTCGATTTTTTTGTTTCTACTCGAGTGCGAGTGCGCCGCAGAACGACCCTTCGCGTCACGGTCCAGCGGCCAGCGGGACGGGGCCAATCGGCGCCGGGTCCGCCCTTCGGGCCTACCTGTGACGGGCCGGCGGCGGGTTGCGCGCGGAAAACGCAGCCGCGCGTGGTAGTATCTAGCTTCAGGATGAACCCGACGCTCGACAGCTCCGACTTTCCTGAAGGGTTCGATCCCGTTAAAGGTGCGCTTGCATACCTGCGGGCGCACAAGGCCGCCAAGTGGTCGGCGTACCTCGCCATGACGTTCGCATTTGTTTCGATTGCCTCGGTTTCAGCCACGCTCTCGTTCGCGCTCATCACGTTGCTCTTAGAACGGGAAGACGCGTTCCCGTTCGACGACGAATCGCTCGACGACGAGGACCGCGCGGCCATCGCCGACGCTCGAACAGGGCGCGGGTCCTACGTCCCGCTCGACGAGTATTTCGAGCGGCGCGCTGACCGCGCAAGCTAGCTCGCCCGGAAAAGCTAGTTCTGGGCGGACGACGGCTCAGATAAGGTCGGCAAAATGCGGACAATCGAAACGAACCCGCGTCGCACGCTCGAACTCGAAGGCATGGTTGGGCCACCGGTTGTATTGCGCGAGCGCGCCTTCTCAGCAATTTGGCGGCGCATGAAAGCACCCCAGCCCTGGCGCGTCGAGCTTGAAGTTCGCGCCACGAAGGATCTCGACAGGCTCCCGGTCGATGTCGCCGATCGAATCCGCGCCGCACTCGAAAACCTTGCGCGTGATCCCTTTCGCCGCGGCCTCGACGTAAAGATGCTCAAAGGCGAACCGAACACGCGACGGCTGCCCGTCGGGCCCTTTCGCGCGCTCTTCGAGCTTGACCGCGTGGTCCGAAAGGTGCGCGTGCTACGCGTGCCCGACCGAAAAGACGCCTACTGAAAGTCGCGCGCTGAAAATGTAGCCGGTCAAGAGAAGAGGGCGCTATGAGAAGACCTATATGGGCCACTCTGGCGGTTGCGCTCTTGCCAACACTCCTTAACGCCGCGCCGGCATACGCGAACCCGGCCGGCGTTCCCGGGCCGAACCCGTGCGGTCAAAATTGCCGAAGATCGGCGTGAGGTGGCGCGCCTCTTGGAAAATGCGTTTGCATACTCGGGGCTGGGTGACGATGCGGCTGCGTGCGCGCCGACACTCAAGGGCGACAACGCAAGGTGCGCCATGTTCACGACAGCTGCGGACGCTTACGCAGCGGCTGGAGCTTTGAGCGCAGCAGCAGTCGCTCGCGGCTACAGATCCGCTGAAACGCTGATCTCCTAAGCTTTAGCCGAACATAATTACTCTTTCGCGAGCGTCGCGTGCGTTGGCGTGAGCAAAGACAAAGTGGATCACGCTGAGAGCGGCCAGACGTCGGCGCTGAATCATCTTATGGGGCGCTCACAGCTCGGCGCGGAAGTTTCGTCAATTCTTGGTTATGGGGAGTGCTGCCGCGCGTCGTTAACAGACGATCGTGACGTTTATCTTCACCGAGTTCGCGGTGAGCAAGTACGGATCCGCAGCGCCGGCGGCCTGATACGAAGTCACCGGCAGGTTCCATGCGCCGCTCACCAGGTCCACGCTCGCTGGCCCACCGAAGACCGCGGCCGCGCTGACGACGCCAGGCCGGATTCGACCGCGGAGCTGACGGTGCTCGCCTCGAGCAGCTCGTTGGTCGCGCCAAGCGGCAGCAGCCGGTGCGATGCGGCCAATCTTACAACTTCCGCCGGGCGCAACGGCGGCAACAAACCACGACAAGCCCGGCGCAACGTGCCGGGCTCTTAAAAGGTCGCGCACGAACGCACGCGCAACCTTAAGCGGACGTGAAGCGACCCGTGCGCCGCAAGCGCTCGTCGTTTGGCCGCCTGCGACCGTTCTGGATCGTCGGCGTTGTCGTCGCCGGACTTGGGGCTTGGGGCGGTGCCGTCGCGGTGAATTTGCCGGAATTTCACCTGCAGTCGCTCGCGGTCACCGGGCTGTCACGCGTTGCGCGTTCGGATGTCGTCAGACGAGCTGCGATCGATCCGCGCGCGAACGTATGGCTGCTCGACCCGCGCGCGATCGCGGCGCGCATCGAGGCGATCCCGTACGTTGCGACGGTGCGCATTCATCGGCGTCCGCCTGCGAACGTGTGGATCGACGTGACGGAGCGAACCCCGGACGCCTGCGTGCGCGATTCGCGCGGCCACGAGTCGACGATCGACCGCGCCCTGCGCGTCGTTGAAGCCGGCTGCTCGCGCCGGGATCTCGTCGTCTTTGCGCTCCAGGCGCCGCTCGCTGCGACCCCGGGCGCGTTTGTAAACGATCCTGAACTCACCGACCTCGAAAGCGACGCGCGAGTCCTGAGCCCGGATACCGGACGCTTCGGCGCGTTCGCGCACGATCGGTATGGCGAACTCGACGCGACGCTCCGCGACGGCATCGAGGTGAAGTTCGGCGACGACGCGGACCTCGACCGCAAGCAGCGTCTCGTCGGCCCGATCCTGGCCGAACTTGGCGAGCGCGCGACCCAGGTCGAGGCCGTCGACGTTCGCGCGCCGGCCACCCCGGTGGTCGAGTTTCGGGCCCCGCGAGGCCCGCCATCCACATCGCCTCACAGCCTATAAACACTATATAGACAAGGAATCCCCCGCAGCGACCACAATATGTAGGGTCATGGGATCCGCTCACGGTTGAGTAAGTCGCAGTGGGGCACGACCATCGCGGGCCTTGACATCGGTACGACCAAGACCTGCGCCGTGGTCGCCACTGCCACCGCCTCCGGTCTCGAAATCATCGGGGTCGGCGAAGCACCTTCGACCGGGTTGCGCAAAGGCGTCATCACCGATCTTGAGGAGACCGTCCGCTCGATCGAGGCGGCAACCGAGAAGGCCGAGCGCATGGCCGGCGTGCACATCTCGCACGTCTACGTTGGGGTGACCGGCGAACACGTGCAGAGCACGAACAACCGCGGGGTCGTCGCGATTTCGGGCGAGGATCGTGAGGTCGTGCGCAGCGACGTCAAGCGCGTCGTCGACGCCTCGAAGCTGATCAACGTCGGCGCGGAACGGCAGATCATCCACGCCCTGCCGCGCCAGTTTACCGTCGACGGCCACGATGGCGTTACCGACCCGGTCGGCATGAGCGGCGCGCGACTCGAGGTCGACACCCACATCATCACGGGCGGCAACACGTTCATCACGAACGTTTTAAAATGCGTGCACCGGGCCGGCCTCGAGCCCGCTGGTCTGGTCTTCGAACCACTTGCGTCGTCGGCAGCAACCTTGCTCGCCGAGGAGAAGCACGTCGGCGTCGTGCTGCTCGACATCGGCGGCGGTACGACCGACATCGCAGTCTACTCCGGCGGCGGAGCGATTCACACGGCGACGATCCCGGTCGGCGGGAACATTCTCACCAACGACATTGCGCTCGGCCTCAAGACCTCGACCGCCGAAGCCGAGCTGATCAAGCGCACCATCGCCTCGGCCGTGAAAGATGACGAGCACGGACGCGCCGATTTTGTCGTGAAGACGCTCGACGGCCGCACGACGGTAACCGTGACCCGCGCACAGCTCCGTGCGATCGTCATGCCGCGCCTGCTCGAGATATTTCGCCTCGCCAAGGCGCAGCTCGCCGAGCGCCTGCCGCGCGAGGTCATCTTGGCTGAAGTCGTGATCACCGGCGGCGGCGCGCACTTGCACGGCATCGAGCAAGCGGCATCCGAGTTCTTCGGCTTGCCGGCGCGCGTCGGCGTGCCGACGTCCGTCACGGGGCTCACCGACGCGGTCAGGCAGCCGGAGTTTGCGACCGCCGTCGGCCTCGTGCTCTTTGGGCCGAAAGGCGACGGTGCGACCTGGCACAACGGCCGCAGTGCGACCGTCTTTGGCAAAGTTGCCGGCTGGTTCGGCGATCTTTGGAACTAACGCGCGCGGCGCAAAAATCACAGCTCACGTTCTTTTCGGAGGGACCGATGGCCGACTCGAAACGCTACACTCCCGAACACGCCGCGACGATTAAAGTACTCGGCATCGGCGGCGGCGGCTGCAATGCCATAAACCGGATGATCGAAGCCGGCTTGACGAACGTGGAGTTCTACGCGGTGAACACCGACGTTCAGGCGCTGCGCAACGTCAAGACCGAGAATACCGTCCACATCGGCGGCGGCAAGACGCGCGGCCTGGGCGCCGGGGCGAACCCCGATACGGGCCGCGAGGCCGCCGAGGAATCGCGCGAAGATCTCGCGATGGTGCTCGACGGCGCGGATCTCGTCTTCATCACGGCCGGCATGGGCGGTGGAACGGGCACCGGTGCTTCGCCGATCATCGCGGAGCTCGCGCGCGAATCGGGCGCGCTCACGATCGCGGTCGTCACCAAGCCGTTTTCGTTCGAGGGGCGTAAGCGGATGCTGCTCGCGGAACGCGGGATTGCGGATCTCGAGCAGAAGGTCGACACCCTGATCACGATCCCGAACGAACGTCTGCTGCAGATCATCGAGAAGCGAACCCCGCTACAAGAGGCCTTCGGATACGCCGACGACGTGCTGCGTCAAGGTATCCAGGGCATCTCCGACCTGATCACGCAGCCGGGCCTGATCAACCTCGATTTCGCCGACGTCAAGACGATTCTCACCGATGCCGGCTCCGCGATGATGGGCATCGGGGAGGGCACGGGCGAGCACCGTGCCGCCGACGCCGCTCAGAAGGCGATCGCTTCGCCGTTACTCGAGACCACGATCGAAGGCGCGCGGGGGGTCATCTTCAACATAACCGGCGGCCCGGACATGGCGATGTACGAGGTCAACGAGGCGGCCGAGATGATCGCGCGCGCCGTCGACTCCGACGCCCAAATCATCTTCGGGGCCTCGATCGATCCCGCGATGAAGGAACGGGTGCGGATCACCGTGCTGGCTGCCGGCTTCGGCGCCCGGCGCGCGTACGACCCGAGCCTGACCGCCCTCAACTTCGAGACGAAGTTCGACAAGGTCGCGCCGGTCAACATGGACGACATCGAGGTGCCGGCGTTCCTGCGCTATCGAAGCTAAGGCTCCGTCCGCCCTCGACGCGCGGGTCGCGTGTGCGGACAACCTCGACTTCATCCGCGACGTCGCGCCGGAAAGCGTCAAGCTTGTCGTAACGTCGCCCCCGTACAACATCGGTAAAGCCTACGAGCGGGCCGGGACGCCGCTCGACGACTACGTTCGCGCACAAGCGCACCTGATCGCCGAATGCGTGCGCGTTCTGCATCCACGCGGCTCGCTCTGCTGGCAGGTCGGCAATCACGTGCAAAACGGCGAGATCTTCCCGCTCGATCTCGTCCTCTACCCCATCTTCAAGAAGCACGAACTCCGGCTGCGCAACCGGATCGTCTGGCACTTCGAGCACGGGCTGCACGGCTCGAGGCGACTCTCCGGCCGTTACGAGACGGTCCTGTGGTTCACCAAGGGCGACGAGTACACGTTTAACCTCGATGCGATCCGCGTTCCCTCGAAGTATCCGGGCAAGAAATACTACAAAGGGCCAAAAGCCGGCCGGCTTTCGTGCAATCCTCTCGGCAAGAACCCGGGCGACGTCTGGATCTTACCGAATGTCAAGTTCAACCACGTCGAGAAAACCCTGCACCCGTGTCAATTTCCAGTCGAACTGATCGAACGTCTGGTCCTTGCGTTGACGGATCCCGGCGATACGCTCCTTGACCCGTACGCCGGCGCCGGCTCGGCGCTGCTTGCTGCGCTGATGCACGGCCGTCGCGCCATCGGCTGTGACGTGGTGCCCGAATACGTGAAGATTACGTTGGACCGGATCGAGGCCTTGCGTGCGGGAACTTTGCGAACGCGTCCGCGCGAGCGCTCGATTTACGACCCGAAGCTGCCCCGGGGCGGCCACGCCCGCGGATGAGTTCGCCCACGCGATGGCCGCTCGCTAAGAACTTCGCGTTACTCGCCGCGGTTGCCGTGCTCGCGCTCATGCTGCTGGTTTGGCGAGCGGCGCCGACGGCGTTCGACAACTACGTCTTTCTTGCGGACGCCTGGAAACACGGGCGCAACTGGATCAATTTTCCGGGCGACTGGATCGACGCGATGCCCTATCACGGGCACGCCTATATCATCGAGGGTCCGCTCCCGGCAATCTTGCTCTTCCCGGCGGTCGTCTTCTTCGGAACCAATGCGAACCAGACGCTGCTGGACAACTTCCTCGGCGCCCTTTCGGTCTACGCGGCCTGGCGCTTGTGCGATCGAATCGGTCTCGACCGTCTGCCCGCGCTCGCCGCGACCGCCTTTGTCTTCTTCGGTACGAGTCTGTTCGTGTGTTCTACCCGCGGCGACGTGTGGATGCTCGGCCACGTTGCGGGGTTCTGTTTTTCGCTCTTGGCGCTGTGCGAAACGTTCGGCCGCAAACGGCCGTGGCTCGTCGCCGTGTGGGCGCTTGCGGCCGCTTTCTCGCGACTGCCGTTCCTTGCGGAGTTGCCGTTCTACCTCGCGTTGCTGCTGCACCAAAGCAAGCGCCCCAAAGCGATTCTCCGCAGCTTCAGCCCGCCGGCCCTCGCCGCGCTCGTGCTGTGGGCCGGCTACAACTGGTCGCGCTGGGGAACGCTCTACGATCGCGGTTACGAGCTGTTCTATCGGATCATGGACGTCAACTCGCGCGCCAACCCGGCGGAGTTTTCTCTTTCCTATCTCCCGCACCAGATCGCGGCGTATTTCTGGAACGCGCCGAAGTACATCGCAGGACCGCCGTGGATCGTACCGCCGCTCTTCGGGATGAACATCATCTGTACGAGCCTGCCGTTTGTCTATGCTCTATTCGCCGGAATAGGATTCGAGACGCTCGTGTTGTGGGCCGCTACGCTAGCGACGGCTATCCCGGCGTTCACCTACTACGGCGCGGGCGACGTGCAATACGGTGCGCGGCACGCTCTCGATTTCGAACCGTTCCTCTTCGCGCTCCTGGTCATCGCTTTGAAGCGCCGGCCCTCGCGCGCGATGTCGATCGCGATGCCGGCGTTCGCTGCCTTCGGTCTCTACGAAGGTCTGATTTGGCTGCTCGCACCGCAGCTGACGCAGTAACCGCTTTGATGCAGCGACGCTTCGGTTGGTTCGCGCTGGCACTCGCGCTCGCCGCCGNNCGGCACGACGACGCCGCTTCGCTTGTGGTCAGCAAGGAGATCTTTCAGACGCTCGTGCAGTTGCGCCCGGGCACGTTCGACGTCGAACCCGATGCCGCGCTATCGTGGAAGGTGTCGCCGGACGCGAGGACGTGGACGTTTCGCTTGCAGCCGGGCTTGCAATTCTCAGACGGCACGCCGCTTGACGCGGCCGCCGTCAAGCTTAACTTCGATCGCTGGCGTTTGACGAAAGACCCAAACCACGACGATACGCCATATCCCGCCTACGCCCAGTATTTCGGCGGCTTTGACGACGCGAGTCAAATTACGAGCGTCGATGCGCCCGACCCCGCAACCGTCATTATCCGGACGAAGGACGCATTCGCTCCGCTCTTGCGAGATCTTACGCTGCCGTCGTTCAGCATCGGATCACCCAAAGCGATTGGCTACAGCACCGCTGCTTTCGACGAGTTGCCGGTCGGCAGCGGCCGCTTTGCGGTCCAGGACTGGTGGCCGAACGACCATATCGCGATGAACGTCAATCCGCATTGGCACGGCCCGCAGCCGCCCGTCGCAAGCCTCGTCGTGCGCTTCATTCCGGATCCCCCGACAAGCGTGCTCTCGCTCGAGAAGGACGACATCGACGTTCTCACCGATCCGACCCCGCAGATCGCGCGCGACATCGCCTCGCGCTCGGGCATGCGCCTCTTCCACGGCCCAAGCGACTCCGTGTGCTACCTCGGTTTCGACCTAAGCCGGCCGCCGTTCGATGACGAACGGGCGCGCCGCGCGATCGCGGCGGCACTCGACCCGGTCGCGATCGCAAAGCTGTTTGGAAGCAGCGAGGTCGGACCGGCCGGTGGGTGGTTGCCGCCCGGTATGCTCGGCAGCGACGCGGCGATCGAACCGCTTCGGCGCGACGTCCCGGACGCGAAGGCGCTCCTAGCAGGCGCGAATTTCCCGCACGGCCCGGTGTCGCTCTTTTATCCGAATCTCGCATCGGCGCTCGTACCGGACCCCGGCGGCACAGCGCAGTTGATCGCGGCCGAGCTGGCGGAGGCCGGCCTTGAGGTCGACGTTCAGCCTGCGCCGGGGACGGCCTTTCCGGTCGCATCCGGCGGAAACCCGCAATTGCAGATCGCCGTCGCACGTGCGACGAGCGGCGATCCGAACGAGGCCTTCGCTCCACTCGCCCTCACGTGGAACGATGCGCAGTTTGCGGCACTGCTCGATGCCGGAAGAAAAGCGCCGGACGATGCGTCGCGCGCGGGGATCTATCGCTCGGCCCAGGCTCTGGTCCGGCAACACGTCGCCGCGATCCCGCTCGTCCACCCGTTTCGCTGGTCGGCCGCCGTATCGACCGTCGATCCCAAGGTGGTCGCGTTACCGTGACGGCAGAGCGGGCTGCAGACGCCCCCGCTCCGCTGCCATGGCCGGCGCCGCAACCGTCATCCGGCTTCTCGCATTGTCCCTCGGCGCCGCGGAGTTACCGGCGCTCGCCGCGAGCCTCGTCTTTGCGGTCACGAACGTGGCCTGGTACAAGGCGTCGCACGCGGACGTTCACGCGCTGTCTTTGTTCTTTATCCTGCTCACCTTACTTGCGATCATGCGCTTCGCGCAGAGCGATCGATTCGACGCACTGCTCTGGGGTGCGCTTGCTTTTGGGATGCGGCTCGCAACGCAACTACGGCAGCTGCCGCTCGGCGAGGTCGCGCCTCACGAAGAATCGATTGCGGTCCCAGCTGGTCTTGAGGACGTAGTCGCGGTTCACGACGTCCGCGAGCGCGGGAAACGTTTCATATCCGCCCTGCATACCGCCGTTATCAGCCCACGAGTCCGGGCCGGCATCGAGGAACCCCTCAGGGCGGTTTTGCGTCATATCCTCGACGTAGCGGGCTCGAAAGTAGTCGCCGTTTGGATTGTAGTACGGGAAATGTTGCCAAAAGGTCGTGATGTCGCGCGTTCCCATTATGGTGGGCGTGTTTACCCAGTACACCGGTCTGTAGCCCCAAATCGCGAGACGCTCGCCAGGCTTGAGGTTCGCCGTGATCGATGCAACGATCGGATTGGGGTCTAGGCCGTGCTGGTAGCCGGCATAGCCGCGAGCGAGCCAATCGTAGTTGGGTCTCACGAGAGCATGCTGCACGATTAGGCACGTTACGACGAATAGCGCCGCGACGAGACCGCGTCTCCGCCCCACGCGCGAATCTCCCGCGATCAGCCACAGTATTGCCGCGAGCCCCGCAGTGGCGAGTGCCGTGATCGGGATGACCGCGAACAGAAGGTAGTTGGGG
Source organism: Vulcanimicrobiota bacterium (assembly GCA_003158195.1). GTDB lineage: Bacteria > Vulcanimicrobiota > Vulcanimicrobiia > Vulcanimicrobiales > Vulcanimicrobiaceae > Palsibacter > Palsibacter borealis. The sequence continues at coordinate 50,919 of PMHP01000117.1, forward strand.
TCGGGACGGCCTGGCGCCTCAATCGCGTCGATGGTCGCCACGAGTATGACCAGGGCGGCAATATACGCGCATCGCATCGCGGCCGGAATCCGCGTGAAGCGGAGTGCGACGATCGCGCCTCCCCCAAGTGCTACTGCTCCGAGCCAATCGAAGAACGGACCGAAGTCCTCGTTCTGGGTCACATACACGAGTGGCGGCTTATCGCTTTCCATGTAGACGAGCGCATTCGAGATGTACGATATCCAGAAGTCGCGAAAGCCTCCCGCGAGCGCTACGGCTCCAACGATCAGCAACGGGACGACGAGAGTGCCGCCGGCCAGTATGCCGAGTCGCGCAAAGCGGGCCCGCAACGGAAGGTCTTTCGAAGCGAGAAGCGCTACCGCGGCGACGGAAAGGATCGCGCCATCAATCGGGACCGATTGCAGCTTTGCAAAGGGCAGCATCCCCGCGATGATGCCGATCGCGAGATAAAGAAGTGGCGGATAACCGCGCCGCCAAGCCCGACAGATCAATGCGATCATGACGGACGACAAAAAAATCGGCAGAGGTTCGTTCCCTAAATGAACGAACGGCTCGCGCTCGGTGATCGCCAAAAAGATCAAAGGTGGAACAACCGCCAATCGAGCGATGCTTGCATCGAAACAGAGCGCGGCAGCTCCATAGAGTGCGGCGAGCGCGCCGAACTCGAGGACCACCGCAACGACGCGACAAGTAAAAAAATTGAGTTGCGCTCCGAGTAACGCCGGCAAAACCAGCTGGAAGACCGTCAGCGGACCTCCGGTTTGGTTATCGAAATCGACCCACGGGATTGGGAAATGCAGCGCCGTCTTCGCTTCGGCGATGTACGATTCTTCATCGTGACTGAACACGGTGAGGACTGGGAATGTCGGCCAGCGCGACGCGATCAGAGCGAAGAAGACGAGCAGGAGAAACACAACGGCGCCGCGTCTGCTCGACAAGCGAGCGTCCAGGCTCGGGAGAAGGGCCGCGAGGACGGCAAGAAGGGCGACCGCGAGCAACGCACCTTCGGAGATCGCCAAATAACGAGTTTGATCGGCGCTGAGCCAAGTTAAGACCGGTATCACGGGCGGAATCTCAAGCGCTAGACTTCCGAACAGCGAGCAGGGCGATCGCGTATACGGGCGACCTTTTAGGCCGGTAAGGATACGCGCTCTCATCGCGGGAACCATGCCGTCATGAGCGCAGGCGAAGACCTTGCGATCGCCGAGCGCGCGATTGCGATCCGAAGAGAGATTCACCGTTATCCGGAACTCGGGTTCGAGGAGGAGCGCACCGCTGCGATCGTCGAGCGCGAGCTCGATGCAATTGGCGTCCAGCATCGGCGCGTCGCGAAGACGGGCGTCGTCGGCATCGTGAGTGGCGCATTGCCCGGTAAGGTGGCGGGCTTACGTGCCGACATGGACGCACTGCCGCTCACGGAGCGTTCGGGGGAGCCGTTCAGCTCCGAAGTTCCGGGTAAGATGCATGCCTGTGGGCACGACGCGCACACGGCGATGCTGCTGGCCGCGGCGCGCGTCCTGCAACGCGAGCGCGAGACGCTTCACGGTACGACCGTCCTCTTGTTTCAGCCCGCAGAAGAAGGTCCGGGTGGCGCCCTGCCGATGATTGAGGCCGGCGCTATGGACGATCCAAAGATCGACGCGGTCGCGATGTTGCACGTCGACCCGCGCCTCGAGACGGGGACGATCGGCTTCATTGCCGGGGCGTGCAATGCGGCCGCGGATGAATTTCGCGTCACGATCGAAGGCCGCGGCGGCCACGGGGCCGCGCCGCATCTCTCGGTCGACGCAATTCCCTGCGCGGCCGCGACCGTGCTAGCCTTGCAAAACATTGCAGCACGCGAAATCGATCCGTTGAAAACGGTCGTCGTAACGATCGGCACGATCGAAGGCGGTTATCGCAACAACATTATCGCGGACCGCGTACATCTCACCGGAACGTTTCGTTCGCAAGATCAAGCCGTGCGCGACGGTCTCGAGGCGCGCGCGCGCCGCATCGTCGACGGTGTTGCGGCGGCATACGGTGCGAAGGCAACGCTCGAGGTGATTTACGGCTATCCCGCCGTGATTAACGACGCGGGTTTGGCCGGCACGTTTCGCGCGTTCATGCTCGCGCACACGAAGATCCCGGTCGAGAGCCCCGCGCCGACGATGGGCGGCGAGGACTTCGCGTATTTCGCGCAGCGCGCGCCCGGGCTTTTGATTCGTCTCGGGATACGCAGCGAAGCGGCCGGTTCGATCCATCCCGGGCATAGCCCCGAGTTCCGCGTCGACGAGGCGGCACTCGACTTCGGAATCGAAACGCTCGTTGCGTTCGCGCGCGGGGCCGGCGCGGGCGACGTTCGCGGCGGAAACTAAGACTTACTCACACGGCTCCACAACCTCCCCACAGGTTGTATCCCCCGCCGCGGTGGACACAATATCTTGTGGTCGAGCCAGGTCTCGCACCGGCCGCGGCGAATGGAACCGGATGCTCGCAACCCACGGAGCGGTCGAGCGTCGTTCACCGAACGCTCTTACGTGCAGTCAGGACCTGGGCAGCAGCCCCGAAGCCGCGTTCTCCCTCATTTGCGAGGTCGAGAAGTGGCCCGTGTGGCTGTCGTTCGCAAAAACCGCCAGGCGGGTCGATGAGTCGGCCCCGCTCGGTCTCGGCAGCGAGGTCGCCCTTCGCGGCGCCATCCCGGGCGAAGAAGAGGAGCTCTACGAAGTCGATCAGTTCTTGGACGGCTACATCGTCTCGCTCGTCGGGGCGTACTCGCTGCGTCGCCGGATCGACTTCCGCATCGAGCGCAAGAGCAGCCGTTCGAAAATCGTCGTCCGGGTCGACTACCCGTCCTACGGAGGCGTCCTCGGCGCGCTGATCGACCGGATGACTGCCCGGCGCCGCCTCGACCGGGCGCTCGTCGATTCACTCGTCCACTTCAAAGGCTTGGTCGAGTTCAAGGACGTGGCCCCGGACGAGCTGCTCGCCGATTTCTAAAGCTCCATTAGCAGTCGTTGACGGAAACTGCTAAGAACGCTTATACTTTTCAGTAAGGTGCGGGCGGCTGCTTAAGCCGCCGAGCGAGGGAGTAGAGTTTGCCGATTTACGAGTACGAGTGCGCGAACTGCGGTTCCGTCGTCGACATCAAGCACGGTTTCAAAGAGACGACGGAAGACGTGTGCCGGGCTTGCGGCGGCGCGCTCAAGCGCCTGTTTCGGCCCGCCGGCATCGTCTTCAAGGGCTCGGGTTTCTACGTGACCGATTCACGCAAGTCGAGCGAAGGAAAGAGCGATAGCTCCAAGAGCGACACGTCGAAGAGCGACGCCGCCAAGAGCGATGCGCCCAAAGGCGATGGGGCGAAAAGCGATTCGGCTCCGGCGAAAACCGAATCGGCCGGCGGAAAGGGCGATTCCGGCGGAAAGGGTGACGCAGCGGCTTGACGCTCGCCGTCCCCGAGCATTTCGACCTGTACGTGATCGGTGGCGGCGCGTTGCTGGCGTTGCTTTTTGTCGTCGCTGGGATCTTGCTCGTTGCCGCCCGCGCGCGCGCTTTGCGAAAACGGCTCGACGCCTACGGCGACCTTCCGCTGCAACGGACGTTTGCGCTCACCGAGGCTCGTCTTGCGATCGCCGAGCGCAGCGTCGGCGCGGTCCCGGATCTCGTCGCGCGCGCGAAGCAAGCGCTTACGGATATCCAGCAAGCGCGCACCCGGCTCGCGCAAGCCGCGTCCTCGACACGCGATTTCTTTCGCTCGGTCGTTAGCGGGCGCTGAGTTGTGCGCCGCTCCAGAGCGGCGCGAAATCCGGAAAGCTGACGGCGATGCAGCCTTCGTCGTCGATTTCGTGCGGCCCGGTCGGGGCCGCGAGCACCGCGATCGCCATCGCGATGCGGTGGTCGGCATGCGTGAGCAGCGTCCGCTCCGGCGCGTGCGCGCCGCCGCCGGTGATGTCGAGCCCGTCGGATTGCTCGGTCACCGCGACGCCGCACGCGCGCAGGGTTTCGGTAATCGTCGTAAGGCGGTCGGACTCTTTGCCGCGCAAATCGGCTGCGTCACGGATGTAGGTCGTGCCGGTCGCATGCGCCGCCGTGACGGCGAGGATCGTGATCTCGTCGATCGCGCGCACGATGATATCGCCGTCCAAGGTTGTCGAATGCAGCGGCCGGTAGCGCACGCGGATGTCGGCGACCGGTTCGCCGTCTAGGTCGCGCTCGTTCGAGAGGTCAATATCGGCGCCCATCGCGCGCAACGCGTCGATGACGCCGGTACGCGTCGGGTTCACGCCGACCTCGCGCAGCAAGACGTCGCTGCCCGGCGTAATTGCCGCCGCAGCGAGGAAGAACGCGGCGCCGGATAGGTCGGCGGGGACGCGCACGTCGCGCGGTGCGAGCGTGCCCGGTTCGAGTTCGATCGTCTCGCCGTCGAAGCGTATCTCGCGCCCGAAGCGGCGAAGCAATCGCTCGGTATGATCGCGCGAGTGCCGGTCACCGGTGACGCGGACGGTCGTGCGCGCGTCGAGATTTGCAAGCAAAATCGCCGATTTCACCTGCGCCGACGCGATCTCGAGCGCAAACTCCCCGCCGTTCGGCGAGCGAATCCCGACGACGCTCGCGGGCAGCCGGCCGGCATTGGTTGCGATTTCTGCGCCGAGAGCGCGCAGCGGCCGGGCGACCCGTTCCATCGGGCGGCGGCGCAGCGAAGCATCGCCATCGAAGCGCGCCGTGATTCCGCGCCCGGCACATAGCCCCATCAGCAAGCGTGCGGTCGTTCCCGAATTACGCGCATCGATCATGCCGTGCGGGTCGTGCAGTTTTCCGCCCGTGACCACGACCGTTTCGCCGCGATCTTCGACCTCGGCCCCGAGCGCCACGATCGCATCGCGCGTGGCGAGGACGTCTTCACCGCGGTTCGACTGGGATATCTGCGACGTCCCGGCTGTCGCCGCGGCGAGCATCAGGGCACGATGCGAGATGGACTTGTCGCCGGCGACCCGCACGTCGCCGCGCAACGGACCAGGTTCAAAAATCAATAAGGTTCACACACTCGCGTTCGCAGCCTCACCCTCTCGGGACTTGGTAGGGAAGGTGGGATTCGAACCCACAAGAGCATGAGCTCAATCGCTTTTGAGGCGATCGCGTAGACCGTTCCGCCACTTCCCCATGGGGCTCTAGGGGGTTCGCGGAGCCGACGGTGCGACCTGCGCTGCGGCGTCGGCCGCCGCGACCAGGCGGTTCGCGTCCTCGATCGCTGGAGCGGTGTCGTAGCCGTACCGGAGATGTGCCGTACGCCCGCGCGCGAGGATCAGTCGCGTTACGATCGAGTAGCGCCGCTCGAGGATCGTCGCGTCCTCCACGTCACCGGCGCGCCAGGCGATCGTCGCGAGCTCGTGAGTCGCCGTGTCGTAGTAACCGAGCGCGTGCCCCGTGCTGACGTGCACCGTTGACAGCGGAACGAAGGCCGAGCTCTCCGGCGCGAGGACGCGCTCGGTGTCCATTGTCGTGGCCGCACCGACCGATAGCGACGTCACGGATACCGCGCGCTGCGCGCTCGCGTCACCGGGTCCGTGGAACTCAACGCTTTCGTCCATCGTGAAGGCGCGTTCGCCGGGCGCAAGCGTTATCGTTCGGCGAAACCGAGCGCCGTTCGGGACGACGTCGGGCGCGTCGTATGAGAACGACGCAGTCGCGGGGCTCCTTTCCGTTCCAGTCGCCGGCGTCGCGTCATACGGGCGGTTGAACATCCCTGCCGGGAAGTCGTGCGTGTACTTCGCGATGCGATCCGACGTCAAAAGCGGCGGCTCGACCGCGACGTCGTCGCGCAGAGCGCCGACCGTCGTGAAGCAGTTGCGTCCCGTCTCGAGATCCTGGAAGTGGAAGGCCCGGGCTCCCGCCTCGGGCTCGACGACGACGGCCACCATCGAATTCTCAAGCACGCTCGCACGCGAACCATCACGCTCGAAATCGTCGACCGCCGATGACGCCCAACCGCGTATGAATGGCGCGAGAAACGACCCGGGGAGGTCGACGTCCACTCGCACGGCCGTCGCGGGGGGACTGCGAACCGGACTTTGGAGCGGCAACCAGATGTCTTCGGCGTTTTCGCGGCCGCCAGGACCCATAACCAGGTTGAGTTTGCCGTCCAACTGAATTTGCCGTTCTCCGGCGCCATAGTCCACGTCGGCGAAGCATGGATGTCCATAATCGGCAACCTCATATCGGGTAAGCTCGTTTTCTCCCGACGTATAAGGGCGCAGCGAGAAATTTGCGCCTCCCTCGTGAGCGTCGAAGGCATAGTCGAGCGGCATGCAATCGCTCACGAGCATCCGTCCGACGGCCGTTCCGAATTTCGCGAGCTCGACGTTGACCGGAACCACGAGCGCGCTATGGGCCGCTACGTCAAAGGGCGGAAGACGCAGGATCTTGCTCCCGTCGGCTATCGTCGCGTGCGCAACGTGTAGCGGGAGCAAGCCGTAGTTCGGGACCGAAAGAAATCCCTCAACACGGTCACTGCTTGATTTCGCGAACGTCGCACCGGTGACGCCGGCCACCGTTGGTCGCAGACCGCGAGAACGAAGAGTTCTCAGGAACGTCGCCGCTCCATCGCTCGCGTCCAAGATCGACGCGCCGCGCTGCCGCAACCTGGCGAGACGGGTCGTAACGTCGACACGCAAGGACCGCGAACCGTCCGAAAGGGCCGGCAGCAGCAAGAGGTGATAGTGCTGCAGCATGCGATCGTCGAGGGCGGACGGATCGACGAGCGCGCAACTTAGCGAGGCGTTGCGGCACTGCTCTTGCGCGTCGATCGTGGCGGACTCGACATCGGAGAAGCGATCGTTCGTCGAAGCATCGGCGCGCAAGCTCGAACCAAGATACACAATGGCGGCATCGAAGATCGGCCGCGACGCAGCGAGGTCCGGCCCGAATCTGCGCACCAGGGCTCCGATTTCAGCCGTCGGCGCAGCCCGTGCCGACGGGTAGCCGTCGAACGCGAGCGCGGCGTCCCAGGCGTAGAAACTGTTTGCGAACGGAACCTCCCAGCCGGCGGGATACATCGTATCTTGGGCGGGGAAGTTGACGATGCCGCGCACGCCCGAACCGATCATCGTCGCCATCGCCAGCAACGTGTTCGATGGATCGGCCGGGCGCGGGCGGATGTCGTCCGGCTGCTCGAGCCAACCTGCCTGAAACTCGCTGGCCATCATTGGCTGACCTGGACGCGTATGCAGTAAACCCATCGAGAATTCCAACTGCGCGCGATCGTGCGCGCCAATCGAATAGGCAGCGCTTTGATACCAGTTGCCCATCGCCCACACGGGGGCTCGCGCTGTAACCTTCATCTGATACGTGTTAATGTACACGAGCTCTTCTGGGCCGGTCACGCCGCGCACCCAATCCCGCAGGGTGTTGATGTAGGCATCGAAATGCGGCGCCGGGTAGGTTTGGTTATCGATGTACGCACCCTGGTCGTCGTCGAGGGCAACCGCGAGGATCAGGTCCGCCGCCGGCGCGCATTCTGTTAGGACGCGCTGGATCCAACGCTTCGCGTACGTCATGTGCGTTGCGTTGTTCATCCACTGGGCGGCCGCATCGTCGGCATGCTGATTCTGCAGCGTCGCCGCCGGCGGATAGCGGCCCTCGAGCAGATCGTGCAGCGGCATACCGTACTCGGGACGCGACAGCAGCCAGGCGGGATAGCCGCCGTTTCGCCATTCATTGCGAATCACGGGACCGGGCCGCAGAAAGATTTTGAATCCGAACTGCCTGGCCAGAGCCAGGACATCGTCGAGATCGCGGCGCGGATTCGTGCGCCCGTTGAAATCGAAATCCCCGTCGGAGCGTTCGTGCCAATTCCACGGCACGTAAAGATCGAGCGTGTTAACGCCGAGCCGCTGAAGCGCCCCCATCGAAGAAGCCCACTGGTCGCGCGGAAGGCGCTCGTAGAAAAAAGCCGCGCCGTAGACGAAGAACGGTTTCCCGTCGACCTCGAACACGGGATTACCCTCGACCTCCACGGTCGCCGCATGGCCCCAGGTCGGGAGGGCAGCCTGCGCGCGCGCAGCGTGTGCGTTCATTCCAACGGCAGCGGCGACGAGGCCCGCTGCCGTTGCGGATTTCAGAAGAAACGGCCAGTCCCGTGCGAAGCGCGCGCGCACGACGTAGACGACGACGCCGGCCGCGAGCGTCACGCAACCGAAAACGATCGCATTCGTTCCGGCGGAGCAGAAGATGTAGATCCAGCCCCCAAGCGCGAGCAGCAGCGGTAGCGGGAAGAGCCACATGCGATACGGCGCGCGAATTCCACGAACGCGGAGCAGAACGACGGCGCCGAGCTGCGCGATGCTCTGAATGATGACCAGACCCGCGGTCAGCGCGTTGATGACGTCGCCGAGTGAGAGAAAACATGCCGGCAACGCGAGCAAACCGATCGTGACGAGCGAAACGTTGGGAAAGCGCCCGCGCGCGTCGAGATGGGCAAACGGGCGCAGGAACGTTCCGTCAACCGCAGAGGCGTACGGGATGCGCGAGTACCCGAGCAGATTGCCGAACACGGACGCGAACGCGGTGGCCAAGATCGCAACCGTGACGGCGACCGCGGCCGGCGCTCCCCAGGCGCGTTCGACGACGGTGGAGGCGACGTAGTTGGCCGCATCCGGTGCGGCGGCGCCGGCGGTTGCCGGGACGAGCTGCGGCCACGGCACGACGCCGAGCACGCCGAGCTGCACGAGAACGTAAAGAACCCCGACGCCGAGGATCGAGACGACGACCGAGAGCGGCAACACGCGCGGCGTGTCGCGAACTTCGTCGCTCACCGTGCACGATTGACCGTAGCCGTAGTAATCGTAGAGCGTGATAACGAGCGCCGGTCCGAGTCCCGCCCCCAGCGCCGCAAGCGTTCCGACGTGAACGTCGCCCGAGAGCGCCTGCGTCGCCGAAAACCGCGACGCGGCGGCGACAATAATCGCGCCGAGCGTCGCAACCGCAACGCCCGCAAGCGCGATGCCGAGCTTGCCGATCGTCGTGATCGGGCGATACAGGGCAACGAGCGTCACGATGCCGACGGCCGCGGCAACCTCGCCTTGTAACCGCGCGTCGTTTCCGAGGCGCGGCCACAAGTACCCCGCATAGTGCGCGAAGCCGATATAGCCGCTGGCTAGGACCAGCGGCGCGGAGAGCACGATCTGCCAGGTGAACAGGAACGCGAGCATCCGGCCCCAGCTCCGGTCCCCGAACGTCTCGCGCAGAAAGACGTAAGTGCCCCCCGAGCCCGGATAGAGCGAGCCGAGCTCAGCCCACGCAAGCCCGTCGCAGAGTGCGATCAGCGCGCCGACGACCCAAGCGACGAGCGCGATGCTCCCATGAAGATCGGCCAGCACGAGCGGGATCGTGATCAGCGGGCCGATGCCGATCATCGTGATGACGTTAACCGCCACCGCACCCCGCAAGCCGATGCCGCGAATCATTGCGCTTGTGCTATCGCAACGCGGGAGCCGCGTCCTTTCGAGGTGTACAGTGGGGCGTGGCAAAGAGCGAACTCGGCAAACTTCTCGGCCTCGCGGGCGACGTCCGCATCGATTTCATCGACTCCCCCGCCCTGCAGAACAATCCGCTCGGCGACCCATCGGTGCGTCCGCTAGCGGTGTACGTTCCGCCGAAGTTCGACCCGAAGGGCTCGAAGCGATATCCGGTCATCTATATCCTGCACGGCTACACCGGCGACGTCGCGGCGCTCGTCTCCGCGCGGCCCTGGGAGACCAACGTCGTGCAATGGGCCGACCGTCTGATCCGCGAGCGTAAGATGCCCCCCATGCTGCTCGCGATCGTCGACGGCAACAATCGTTTAGGCGGCTCGCAATACGTCGACTCGATCCACAACGGCGCCTACGCGACGTACACCGTGCGCGACGCCATTGGCCACGTCGACGCGACCTACCCGACGATTCCGAACGAAGGCGGCCGCGCCGTCGCCGGTAAGTCGACCGGCGGCTTCGGCGCGCTCTATCTCTCGATGACTTATCCCGGCGTCTTTTGCGCGTTCGCTTCGCACAGCGGCGATTCAAATTTTCGCGGAGCGTACATCCCCGAGTTCGCGCGAACGCAGCGCATTCTCGAGGGTCACGGCCGCGACCCGGCGGCCTTCGTCGACGCGTTCGAGAAGAAGAACAAGCGTTCGGACGACGAGATGCACGCGATCATGCTGCTCGGGCAGGCGGCGGCGTACTCGCCGCGCGCTGCCGAACCCTTCGCCTTTGACCTGCCGTTCGATCTGAACACGGGCGAGATGCGCGACGACGTGTTCGCGCGGTGGCTCGCCTACGACCCCGCGGAGATGTGCTTGCACAAGTTGATGGAGCTGTCGCGCCTGCGCCTGCGTTACCTCGATTGCGGCCGCCGCGACGAATACGCGCTCGACATCGGCGCCCGCATGTTCGCCGAGCGGGTGCGGGGCATGGACCTCGAGGTGCGCCACGAGGAGTTCGACGACGACCATCGCAACGTTGGGTATCGTTACGCGGTCTCGCTGCCCGCGCTCGCCGAAGTCCTGGAGTTCGCATGACGCTTCGCTCGTTCGCTTTCGTGGCTGCCCTCCTTGGGCTGGTTTTCGCACAGCTGGGGCGTGCTGCGCTTGCCGCCGGCTCCCTCAGTTACGACGACCCGGGGATGCATTTCACCGCTCCCGACGGTTGGGATCGACTCGACTTGACCGCATCGGAGGGATCCGATCACGCGCCGGCCGCCGTCTTCACCTACCATGCCGGCAAGCCGGATGCACGTTCGATCGTCATCACGATCACGCAGGATAACGAGAGCCTTACTTCCTTCGAAGGTCAGCACGAGCAGGAGCTGCGCCAAAACTCGGACACCACGTTCATTAACAAGAAGAAGGCAACGCAGCTAGCCAACGGCATGCCCGTGTACTTCGTGACGTCGTCGTCGACGTCGCAGAACGGGGGCTTCGTCTATCGCTTCGAGTACGTCCTAATCGACGGCCAGCGCGGCATCACGGTCTCATACGTGGGCGGCGCCGGAGCGAACGAGAATGACGCGCTCGCTGCGCTCTCGTCCCTCTACGTCGTCGCCTATCCGGGACGCCGCCCGTCTTCCTAAAGCGCGCTCACCCGGAAGCTACAGCAGTCGTAGGCCCGGCGAGTTCGATGACGCAGAGCCACGCATAGCGGCGCGCCGCCGGCACAACGCGGAACAGCAACCGATCGAACGCATCCCCGAGCCGGACCGCCCCGGCGAAGGGCGGCGTCGAGCGCAGCGGGATCGCAGCCAAAGTCGCGAGATGGAAAAAAGAAACGTCGACGTTCCGGAAGTATTTTCTTGCGGCGTCGAAGTCGCGCATCAGCAGCGGGTGCTCGTCGCTCGTTCGCTCGTCCGGCGTGCGCTTGCGATACAGATTGATCGCCGGGTTGTGGCCGAGCGGCTCGCTAAAGACGGCGCGCCCGCCCGGGCGCAGCAGGCGCGCGAGCTCGGGGTAGGATGCATCCAGGTTGAGGTGATGAAGAATGCCCGACCCGATGATGAGGTCGAATGACGCATCCGGAAAGCCGGTGGCTTCGGCATTCGCGACGCCGAAGGAGACGTTGTGAAGCCCGGCCGCCTCGCATGTCGCTCGCGAGTGCTCGATCGCGACCGGTGAGATGTCGATACCGGTTACATGTCGCGCGATCGGAGCCGCCTCGAAGGCAATCGATCCGAGGCCGCATCCGTATTCGAGCACGTCGGCGTCCCGCGCCAACTCCAACACGCGTCGCCGAAACTGCGTTGAGCTCGCCTGCGTGATTGCATAGAAGCGATCCGATGGCCGCGCACCGCCGTCCGTGGCGAAGCGATTGTCATGAAACTCGCGCTCGCGCTCGATTCGGTCCTTCACCGGGCCGCACTTTCTGGTGGGTGCGGTTGCCGACCTTCAGATTCGCCCAGTGCGCGGCTCACATCTAGCGCTTCCCGCAAGTCTTCGACGAGATCTTCGACGTCTTCGATGCCGACCGAGAGGCGCACGAGCGAATCCGTAATCCCGCGGCGTTCGCGGTCGGCCGGCGGAATCGATCCGTGCGTCATCCGCGCTGGGATGCCGATCAGTGATTCGACGCCGCCGAGGCTTTCTGCGAGGCTAAAGAGTTTCGTCGCCCGCACAAAGGCGAACGCGCGCGACGCGGGGCCTTCCAGCGTGAAAGACACCATGCCGCCGAAGCCGCGCATTTGCGCGCGGGCGAGGGCGTGCTGCGGGTGCGAAGGCAGGCCGGGATAGAAGACGCGCGCGACGTCGGCGCGCGACGCCAGAAACGCCGCGATCTCGCGCGCGTTGCGCTCGTGCTCGCGCATCCGCACGGCAAGCGTCTTCGCCCCGCGTGAGACCAAGAACGCGTCGAACGGCCCGGGGACACCGCCGACCGCGTTCTGGTGAAAGCGGATCGTCTCGGCCAGCGAACCGTCGTTGGTGATCGCGACGCCGCCCACCACGTCGCTGTGGCCGCCGATGTACTTGGTCGTCGAATAGACGACGATCGCCGCGCCGTGATCGAATGGCCGGGCGAGGATGGGGACGGCGGTGTTGTCCATGATCAGCGGCACGCCGAGCTCGCG
>PMHP01000023.1 GCA_003158195.1 Vulcanimicrobiota bacterium
CCGAGTAGTGCGGCGCCGAGTAACTGCGCGGCGCCGAGTAGCTGCGCGGTGCTGAGTAGCTGCGCGGCGCCGAGTAGCTGCGCGGCGCTGAGTAACTACGCGGCTCCGAGTAACTGCGGCTCNNCTGCGGCTCGGCTCCGAGTAACGCGGTTCCCCAAACGAACGGGCTGGTGTGGAATACGAACGCTCAGGCGTCGCGTACGAGGGACGTTCCTGGTACGAGCGCTCCGGCGTGGAGTACGAGCGCTCCGGCGCAGAGTACGAGCGCTCCGGAGCGGCATAGCCGCGTTCCGACGCGGTTCCGCCGAAGCGGCTCCAGACGTCGTCCGAGCGCGGGGCGAAGTTCTCGCCGGAGTTCGTCGCGCGCGCGGTCGTGTTCTCGCGGGCGACCGCATTCTCGCGGGGGACCTCTCTTGCTTCGTCGGACGGACTGCTGAAGCGATCCCAAGCGGAACCGCTGCGCTCGCTTGTGGTCGAGCGCTCGTCGACGCTCGGAGCCCGGAACTGGGCTTCGCTCCGTTCCGCCGGCTCGTACCGTTCGGCCGCAGACGCATTGGCGGCGCCCGACCCGAGCTGGCGATCGATCGTCCCCGAGAGCCCGGGATACGCTTGGCGCGCAAGCCCGGCCACGGCGTTACGCTGCGCTTCGAAGGACGGCGCGGTCGCCTTGGGCGCGGCGAGGTGTCCGAAGCCCGCCGAGATCGGTGCGCTCCGTACCGGGTCGATCGCGTGGCCGTTGAACGCGAGATTGTTCGCGCTCGGCACCACCGGGAGGGTTCCCTTTATCGGGTTTGCGTTCCCGAGCGCGCCGCCCTTAACCGGTAGAATGTGTTCGAAGTTCCCCGAGGAGAAGTTCGACCCGCTGACGCCGAGGGCTCCGCCCGGTGCACCGGCGTTGTGGAAAAGGTTGGCGATGCTGCCGATGTTGCCGAACGCGTTGCTGCCGGAACCGGCGCCGGTGCCGCGCCCGCTAAGGCCGCTTCCTAAGGAACCGGTACCTCCGAAGGCCGAGCTGCCCGAGCCGCTAGAACCGTGACCGCCGAAGCCGGTACCACCCGAACCAGTGCCGCCGAAACCGGTGCCGCCGGAACCGCGGCCGCCGTAACCGTGACCGCCGTAACCGCGGCCCGAACCATTCCCGAAGATGCTGCCCGCGTTGCCCCACCACTGGATCAACGCTTCAAGCGGTGCGAGCGGCGTCCAGCCGATGTTGCCCAAGCCGAGGCCAAAGCCCCCGCCGCCGAAGCCCCCGCCGCCGAAGCCGAAGAACCCCACGACGGCCGGCGCATACGCGTAGTCGTTCCCCGGATACCAGCACCACGCGTCGTTGGCATAGAACCAGCGGCCGTAGTGGTACGGCGCCCAGCCCCACGGCTCGTCGCCGATCCAAGTCCAGCCGTAGTACGGCTCCCAGACCCAGCGCCCGTCGGAGTACGGTGACCAGCCGGCCGGTTCGTCCGTCGGCTCCCAGACTTGGCCGTAATCGGCGTTGTCGGTCCATTGCCCGTACTGGCTGAGGTCGTCGGCGCCGACCATCCCGTTATCGACGTAGGCCCAGTCGCTGACGTTCGCCCAGCGCTGATCGCGGGCGTCGGTCCAACGATCGAACGCCTCATCGGCGACTTGCTCGATCGTCTGCGCTTGGACGTTTTGGCCCTGACCGGTCACGCGCAACGTCGAGCCCGGGTACACCGTTTGCGTCGGGCCGCCGTCGCCGAGCGCTACGTCGGCGCGACCGGCCCGAACCGTCACTTCGGTGTTGCCGTCACGGTCGACGCTGATCCGATAGCGCCCGCTCTCGTCCGGACGGACGCTTGCGGCCGGAGTCTCGACCTCGGGGTGCGCCTCGAGGCTCTTGAAGATACGTACCTCGACCGTCCCCTCGGCGAGCTGCAAGGTGTGAGACTGCGGGTCGAGCCGCGTGAAGCGGAGTTGCGTGTCCGGCGCGACGCGCAGCAGGGAGCCGTAGTTGAATTCGATTTCGGCTCGTGAGTCGTCGCGGGTCGTCACGTAGTCGCCGGGGTTCACGGGCGCGTTGAGCGCTGCCGCGTACGTGTCGTTCGCATCGGCGCGCCGCACGTCGACGTTGCCCGCCAGATCGCTCATGCGCGCGACGCCCGGGTCGCCCTGCGGCGCCGACTCATCGGCGAGCGCAGGAACGCTCGAGAGCAGAAGCGCCAGCGCCGACCCCGCGGCCAAAGTTCGTCCTAGAATCCGCGTCAGCTGAAATCTCATCGTCGTTTCCTCGGTGGGCGTGAAGGACCCGTCCCGTACATAATAACGGATGCCTCAGAAAAACGTAGTGCCCCTGGGGAACCACTCCCAGAAAAACGTCTGTGAGGAATTTCTCATCAGATTATCATCTTAGGCGCAGCCGAGGGCTCGGCAGTTCTCCCGAGCTACCGTCTTTGCCGGTGCAAGGCGCCTAGCGGCTTTTAGGCTTCTTCGTCGAGGCTGTCGCGCGGGCGCTGTGTTTCGGCCCGGCGTACGTTTTCGGCGCAGCGTAGGTTTTCTGGGCCGCGTCGGTTTTCGGCGCAACGTATGGCTTCGCTTCGACATCGGTCCTCGGCGCGGCATCGTTCTGCGCTTTGGGTGACGCGTTGAAGCGAGACCACGGGTCGTTGCCGCTCGTCGTCTTGATCGGCGACGCATTTTGCGGCGCCGTATTCGTGGTCGTCCGCAACGGCGCCGCGTCCGGGGATGCGAGCCGTTGCGTGTTCGGCGCGAATGCCGGTGCTTGTTCCGGATAATTCTTCGCGGCGGTCGTTGCGAGCGCCGCGCGTTGCACGCCGAACGGCTTCGGCAGGGCGGCCGGTGGGGCGAAGTGCGAGAATCTGGTCGGTGCGATCGGCACGCTCGGCGCCGAACCCGCGGGTGTCAGATTGTGTGGCGTGAACGCGAGGTTGCGCGACGTCGGGACGACGGGCACCACGCCGTGCACGGGCTGCACGTTTGCCAATTGAGCGGGCGCGACGGGCGTGACGTGCGCGAAATTTCCGCTCGCAAAGGCGCCGCTGCCGACTGCGACCGCGCCGCCCGGTGCATTTGCGTTCTGGTAGATCTTCGTGATGTTGCCGTTGTTGACGAACCCGTTGCCGTAGTTGTTCACGATCGTCGTGTTGTTGACGATCGTCGTATGGTTGCCGTAGCCCCAGCCACCACCGCCGAAACCCCACCACGGATGGAAGGGTTCGAACGGCGCGATCGGCACCCAGCCGACATTGCCGAAGGCGAAGTTGACGCTGCCGGATCCGAACGAGAAGAAGGCGACGAGCGCGGGCCGGTAGACGTACGGCGTGGCGACGGCGTAGGCTCCGGGATACCAGCACCAGCCCGGTCCCGCAGCATAAAACCAGTTACCGTAATGGTACGGCGCCCAACCCCACGGCTCGCTTGCGACCCAGGTCCAGCCGTAGTACGGCTCCCAAACCCAGCGTCCGACCGTATACGGCGCCCAGCCCGGAGCTTGCGCGTACGGGGCCCAAACCTGACCGTAGCTCGCATAATCGATCCAGTGTCCGTATTGGTCGAGATCATCGGCGCCGACGATGCCTGCGTCGACGTAGCGGTCGTCGTGCGCGCGGCCCACGAACGCATCGCGGTCGGCGTTGAATTGATCGAAATCGTCGCGCGGCACGAGCGCGATCGTTTGGAACTGCACGGCGTTCCCGCTGCCGGTGACGAGCAACGTGGAGCCGGGCGAAATGGTCTGCGTCCCGGCCGAGGTTACGACGTCCGCTTGTCCCTCGCGCACGGTCAGTTCGGTGTTTCCGTCATCGGTAACGGTGACGCGATAGCTGCCCTTCGTGTCGGGGTGAATCGCCGCCGCGGGCGTGTCGACTTCGGGGTGCGCTTCCAGTCCGCGGATGACGCGCAGCTCGAGCGTGCCTTGCGCGAGTTGGACTTGATTGTTCTGCGGTGCGAGTTGCGCGAAGCGCACTTGCGTATCCGGCGCGATGCGCACCGCCGCACCGAAGTTGAGCTCGACCTCGGCGCGCGAGTCGTCTGCGGTCGAGAGGTAGTCGCCGGGCGAAACCGGCGCATTGAGCGCCGCCGCAAACGTGCCGCTCGCATCCGCACGCCGCACGTCGACCTCTCCGGTCAGAACGCTGAGCCGCGCAACGCCGGGATCGGCCGTGCTCGGCTCGGCGCCGCCCGCAGGCTGCGCGTACGACGGAATGTCGGCCTGAGGGTCCGCCTGCGCGTTCGCTCGTGCGGGCCCGATCGAAAAGAGCAACGCTGCGGCGCCAAGCCCCGCGGTGACAGCCTTCGTTAGACGGAAAAAGAAAACAGGCACGCCGACTCCTCGAACTAAGAACATACGGTTCATTTCTCCGGCCCAACGCTGGATCTATCGAAAGTAGCCCGGCCAAGGCCGATTTCTTAGGCAATTCTCATGAAACGATCACGAAAGGCCCGCTAGGTGAGCGGGATTCGTTATCGGCAAAGACGTTGAAGTTTTCGCTCGGAGTCGCTGCCCGCGGCTGCAGTGTAGACGATCGCGGAAACTTCCGGCCGGTCCGGTAGCGCAAGCGCTACGTGATCGAGAACGAGGCGTCCGACGATCGGGTGATCGACAAGTTTCTCGCCGATCGTTCGCCGCTCGACATCGTGCTCGTCCCACCACGACGCAAACTCGGCGCTTTCGTGGCGAAGCTCGGCGATGAGTTCCCCAAAGGCGGGCTCACCGGCGTGCCGTCCGGCGTTGATCCGAAAGCTCTGGAGCACCGTACGAGCGACTTCCTCCCAATCGGGAAACAGCGTCCGGCGCGTCGGATCGAGGAACACTTGTCGAACGACATTGCCGCGCGCGACCGGTGCGTCGTTGATATCGCCGAAGACCGCGACGTACGCGCGGTTGCATAACAGAACGTCGTATCGCGGCCCGTAGACGACGGCGGGTGCGAGCGCGAGCGCGTCGAGCACCGCAACGATCGATCGCGCAAGGACCGGCCGGAGCGACAGTCCAGCGACACTTCGCTCCGACGTTCCCGCAAGCATGAACAGGTACGCGCGCTCGTGCCGGTCGAGCTGCAAGGCACGCGCAATGCCGTCGAGTACTTCGGGCGAGACGTTGATCTCTTGGCCCTGCTCGAGCCGCGCGTACCACGTTTCGCTGACGTTCGCGAGCACGGCAACTTCCTCGCGCCGCAAACCGGGAACGCGCCGGCGGCGCCCCGGGGAGAGCCCCACGTCGGGCGGTGTGAGGCGCGCGCGGCGGCTCGCCAGAAAGTGCGCGAGTTCGTGGCGCGCTCCCCCGCCTCCCAGCGTGTCCGTGCCTTTTCCAGGTACGCTCAATGCTAGGATATTCGCGGTGCGACACCCGGTCCTTTGCTGCGTCATAGTCGCAGCATGACAACGATGACCGATCGGAAGATCGTACTGCTCACGGGCGCAACGGATGGGCTGGGCCGGGCGATGGCGCGCGAGCTTGGGGCCGCGGACAACGTCTCGCTCATCGTTCACGGAAGAAATCTGGAGCGAGCCGAGTCGATCGCTGCAGAGTTGCGCGCCAAAAATCCGAGCGTCGAGGTCTTTGCCTACGCTGCCGATTTGGCATCGCTTGCGGAGGTGCGCGAGCTCGCGCGCGCGATCGACCGCGATTTTCCGCGCCTCGACGTGCTGCTCAACAATGCCGGCATCGGGTCGCAGACGGGCGGTGCCCAGCGGCAGACGAGCGCCGACGGCTACGAGCTGCGTTTCGCGGTGAACTACCTCGCGCCGTTCCTTCTCACGAACGAACTCCTTGCGACGCTGCGCGAGTCTCCTACCGCACGAATCGTCAACGTCGCCTCGGTGGGGCAGACCGCTGTCGACTTCGACGACGTGATGTTGACGAGCGGGTACGACGGCACACGCGCCTACTGTCAAAGTAAGCTCGCACAGATCGAATTCACGTTCGAACTGGCAGGGCGCTTCGAGGCCGAAGGCGTCCGCAACGTCACCGTCAACGCACTGCATCCGGCATCGCTCATGCCGACCAAGATCGTCTACGAGAGCTTCGGATACACGATGAGCACGCTCGAGGAGGGCGTGCGCGCGACCGTGCGATTGGCGCTGGATCCGGCGCTCGAGGGGGTGAGCGGACGCTACTTCGACGGCCTGGACGAAGCTCGTGCCGATGCCCAGGCATACGACACGCACGCGCGGCGAAAACTTTGGAAACTCAGCGAGTCGCTCGTCCGCGACGCCTTTGCGAACGTGACGGATTTCGCCGTATGAAGGCATGGCGACTCGACGGCCTCGGCGGGACGCTTGCCTTCGAAGACGTGCCGTTGCCGAGCGTGCGGCCTGGGAGCGTTCTGGTGCGAATCGAAGCGTCGCCGTTGCTCACCTACCTCAAGCCCTACGTCGAAGGAAAGCTCCCATTCTACAGCCCGCCGCTCGGCGCGTTCACGCCGGGGACCAATGGCGTCGGCGTCATCGAGGCGGTCGGACAGGATGTCTGGCATTTGCGGCCGGGACAACGGGTCGTCTGTTCGCCGCATTTTGTCGCGGGCGAGCATGTTGCGGAACCGGCGCAGATACTTATCGGGCTAACGGCCTTCGGCCCGGGCTCCGAAGCCGTGCAGTCGGATTGGCGGGACGGTACTCTTGCGGAATTCGCGCTGGCGCCCGTTGCGACGATCACGCCGGCCGAGGGGTTAGACTCGCATGATGCCTCGCAGCTCGCGGTGCTCAATCGCTTTATCGTTCCATTCGGCGGACTGTTACGTGGACGGCTCGCCGCCGGCGAAACGTTGATCGTGAACGGTGCGACCGGCGCCTTCGGGACGGCCGCCGTGCTGCTCGGTGTGGCGCTCGGTGCGGGACGCGTCGTTGCCGCGGGCCGCAATACGGCGACGTTGAACGAGGTGGCGCGCGCCGGCGGGCCGCGGGTCACGCCGGTGCACCTTAGCGGCGACGTGGCGGCCGATACGGCTTCGCTGCGCGCCGCGGCGGGCGGCGGGGCGCACCTTGCATTTGACATGGTGGGCCAAGCAGGGGATGCAAATGCAACGCTCGCCTCACTTACTAGCCTGCATCGCAACGGCAGGCTCGTTCTGATGGGAAGCATGACGACGCCGCTTCCGCTCTCCTACAGTGACGTGATGCGCAACAACTGGGAGATCATCGGGCAGTTCATGTACCCGGCCGATGCCTATTGCCGTCTTATCGGCATGGTGCGGGCAGGTTTGCTCGAGATCGGTGCGATTCGCCCGCGCAGCTTCCCGCTAGCAGCACTTCGCGAGGCGATGGAAGCCGCAGGCGGCGCCGGTAACCTCGAATGCGTCATCGTGCAGCCGTAGCGGTGAAGTCGATGCGCCCTAGGATGCCAAGCTGGCTTTCCGGAGCGCTTTCGAGTGACGCGCGTTGGTCAGCGCCAGGATCGCTTCCGGCGCGAGCAGGGCTCCTTGCGCCAGCAGCCGTTGCAGCGGTTCGCGGCCGAGCGCCGAGCGAAGGCATCTCGCGAGCTCGGACATGAGCTGGCCCTCAAGAGGTTGGCGCGGAACGTTAAGTGCCGCCAGGTGCTCGTCTGCGTAACCCAAGAGTTGCGCCGCGATTTCGGCCCCGCCACGCTGGTACGCGATTCGAGCGGAGGTCTCGGCGCACTGAATGATCCGCCACTCATCCTGCGCTTCGAGCGCTTTTACGAGACCGTCCCGCGCGAAGCAAGCAGCCACGTCGTCGTCGCCGGCTACGAGGTAATAGTCGCCGAGGTTATTGAGCAGCCACGCCGTCGCCTCGTCGTGAGCGTTGCGCTCAGCAATCGCGAGTGCACCTTTGGCAAGCGCGATCGCTTCTTGGAAACGGCCCTGAGCACGAGCGGCTTCGGCCAGGTTCCCAAGGGGAAATATGCGTTGATGTCCGCGGTTGAGGCGCTGCGTCAGTTGTTCGCACCGGGTGAAAAATCGAATGGCGGTAACCACATCTGCGCCCTTCAGGGCGATAATGCCGCGTGTGTTGCAGATGGCTGCCAAGGCCAACACGTTTGCGCAACCTTCGGCTTGGCGCTCCGCCGCTTCGAGATGCTCGTTCGCTGCGGTGTCGTTGCCGAGGAGACCGTAGACGTGTCCGAGATGGTACGATGCTTGGCTCGCTAGGGATTGGTCAGGGGTCTCACCGAGTGCCGCGACTGCCTCAACGACAAGAATGAATCGGGCTTGCGCGTCGCCCATACTTTGCAATTCGATTAGCGCGAGCCGAACGCGCGCACGCAGCGGACCGCTAAAGGTCTCGTCCTCGCAGTCGAGAGCGCGTTCAAGCCAAGATCGACCTTCCAGCGCCAGGTGTTGGCGCTTCCAGTAATCGAGGAGATCTGCTGCCAAACCCGCTCCGGCCGCCACGTGGCGGCGCGCGCCGAGCGTCGATTCTAAGATCGCGCGAAGATCGTCACTTGCATACTCGAGCGGACGCAGGGCGTCCAGCCAATCCGGCTCCGAGCGCACCGCTTGGGCCGCCGCGGCAACCGCGAGATAGTACTCGCGGAGGCGCCCTTCGAGAACCTCGAGTTCTCCGTTACCTGCCAGACGGTCTCTAGCGTAGCTGCGAAGCGATTCGAAAAAGCGAAACGTCCGCCGATCGTCGCGCCGCGTTTCGACGACGAGCAGCGACTTGTCGATCAGTGCTTCAAGCCCATCGAGAACGGTCTCGTCGTCCCCTTCGTCAGCACACACCGCCGTTGCGGCCTCTAAGCTAAACGACCCCGCGAAGATGCCGATGCGCG
Organism: Vulcanimicrobiota bacterium; assembly: GCA_003158195.1. Classification (GTDB taxonomy): domain Bacteria; phylum Vulcanimicrobiota; class Vulcanimicrobiia; order Vulcanimicrobiales; family Vulcanimicrobiaceae; genus Palsibacter; species Palsibacter borealis. The sequence goes on from PMHP01000023.1 coordinate 8,708, forward strand.
CGAAGAGCCTGCGCTGTTGCTCTGAAAGCAACTCGAAGCTCCAGTCGATCAGAGCCCACAAGGTCTCCTGGCGCGCGTCGCCGCCGCTCTTCCGCGCGAGCAAGCCACGGCCGAGTTCGGCGCGCAACTGCTCGAGGCTGAGCACTTTCAGACGCGCTGCGGCAAGCTCAATGCCAAGTGCGATTCCGTCGACTCGGCGGCACAAGTCGAGCACGGCTGCGACATTGGCATCGTCGAGTTCGAAGCTGGTCACCGCGCGTGCGCGGTCCACGAAAAGTTGAATTGCGGGGACGCGCAAGGCATCCGGCACCGACAGCCCGCAGACGTCCGGCACCGCGAACGGCGCCAATCCAAGGACCAGCTCTTCGGGTATGTCGAGCGGCTCGCGGCTAGTCGCCAAGATACGAACCTCGGGCGCAGCGCGTAGCAGACTTTCGGCGAACCTCGCGCAATCGGCCAACAGGTGCTCGCAGTTGTCGAGCACGAGCAGGAAAGCTTTATTGCGGCAGACGTCGGTCAGCGCGGCAATCGAGCTTTCGCCCGCGAGATCGCGCAGTTCGAGCGCTGAGGCCACAAGCCCGGCGATGACGCTACCGTCGTTAGTGCCGGAAAGATCGAGGAACCACGCTCCGTCGCGGAACCCCGCCGCGAGTTCGCTCGCTACTTCGAGCGAAAGACGGGTCTTTCCAATGCCGCCGAAGCCGGCGACGGTCACCAAGCGCGCTTGATCGAAGGCCGATCGAACGCGTTGCACTTCGGCATGCCGCCCGCAAAACGACGAGACGCGTGTTGGGAGATTACCGCGCACCTGGGCCGCAGGCACCGCGGCATCCGATGCCGAGACGTACGCTTCGGCGACCACCCGGTTTCGGCCGTAGGCCTTCGCCCGGTAGAGCGCCGCATCGGCGCGCTCGAGCAACCAGATCGGATAGTCGCCCGCACGCGGCACGGCGGCCGCGACGCCGATGCTCGCCGTCACGTGACCTAATCGCGACCCGAGGTGCGGCGAGCCGAGCGCAGAGATATTTTCGCGCAGCCGTTCGGCTATCTCGATCGCGACCTCGAGCGAGGTTGCCTCGAAGAACACCGCAAACTCTTCTCCGCCATAGCGTCCGACAACGTCGCCGCCGCGCAGCGAGAGCGAAATGGTCTTTGCGATCTGCTTGAGACACGCGTCGCCGCCGACATGTCCGTATTTTTCGTTGAACGACTTGAAGAGATCGACGTCGATCATTGCGATCGCAAGCGACGTGCTGCGGGCCTCGCAGCGTTCCCATGCCTGCTCGAGCATGTCGCCGAAGGCGCGCCGATTGGCGATCCCGGTCAGCCCATCGACGCCGGCGAGGGCTTGCAGGCGAATGTTGGCGGCCGACAGGTGCAACTCGTGGATGCGGACGCCAAGCAGCAGCGCCCATTTCTCGAACAAGACGGCGTCCAGGGCGTCGAAGGGCGAATCGGTGGGCCCCGTCATCGAAATGACGCCGCGGACGTCGTCGCCGAAACGAATCGGCACGTGCATTGCGCTTCCGCCGGCCATCACGACGGCAGCACCCTTGCGCTGCCCGCCGGCAGCCTCATCGAGCGCGCCTTCTGCGAGGCCGGCGTCCCGCAAGCGGATCTCAAGTGAAGACGCGTGGAAAAAGGCCTTGCCGAGCTTGACCGCCTGTTCGGCCAATTCGCCGGCGACTAATTGGCGCGAAACGAGTTCGGCCGTGGCATAGACGAGGTCGCGGTACTTCTCGTGGCGGGAGATCGTGCGGGCATCTTGAGAGAGCATAGTTCTGCATGCTTCTATCGACGCCAATCTTCGTGCTCGGCTACCAAAGCGCCGCGCGAGCCTGGGCGTCATGCCAAACGTGCTGTCAATCACAGGCTCCCTCGTCCGCCGGCTCCGGCCGTAAGGAGGCGCAAAGCGTTGCGCTCACCTACGCCGTGCGGTAGGGCGGAAGATTAGAAATTGTTACGGGCCTCACATGGGCAATAGTGAGCGCCGAATAAGCGAGAATGAGACATTACGCTATCGCCGTTGCCTTCGCCGTGTTCACGCTCGCCTCGACCCTCGCACAGGCAAATCCGGCCCTCGCCGGACCTCGCTGTGGCTATCACCATCACTGGGTTGGCGGCCACTACGCCTACTGGGGCGGCCACCGTCACTGGGTTTCCGGGCACTGCGTCTAAGCGCAGCAAACAAACTCAGCGATAGAGAAACGGATCGCGCGGGGTCGCGACGCGTCGCCAATCGTGGATGCGCAGGAATGCTCCGGTTGAATCCGCGACGATCGTTCCGCGCGCGGTGACCCAGGTATGCGAAGCGGCCGGGAGGCGACGATCGGTCGGCAAGACGATCGCGGTCGCGTCGGCGCGGCAACAGGTGATCGCGTAGCGAACGAGCGCCGTTCGGCCGTTCGCCGTCTGCGCGGTGCCGGTGAATGCGACCGTTTCGCCCGGATAGAGATCGTCGAGGTTTGCCGCCAGGCTGCGCGCCGCCGGAACCGGCGAGCCGAAGATCAGTGCCGCGAGCATAATGGCGGGAGCGAGTGCGCCCAAGCGCGTCGCGCTAGTCCGCAGGTTCGCGCAGGCGAATGCGGCTCCCGGGATTGCAAGCCACACGAGCGGGACGAGGCGTGGGTGAACGAATCCGCTTCCGCCCCGCAGCCCGAGGAGCAGACAGGCCGCAGCCAAGAGTGCAAGGCCCAAGCGCGCGTCGTAGTCGGCGGCCGGCGCTTCGCGCGGGCGTAACGGCGGCACGAGCCCTGCACTGGCGAGCAACCCGGCTGCGGCAAACGGCATCGTAACCCGCAGCATCGCCGCGAGTGCGACGGCCGCCGTCGTGCACGGCGCGCAGGCTCCCGCAAGGAGCCCGAGCGTGACTTCGATCGCGGGGAGGAATGCCGCCGGGACCCGGACCGGCAGGGCGTAGCCGGACTGCAGGAGCGCGGTCCCAAGCCCGAGTGCGAACGCCGGCGCGGCGATTGCGGCGAGCTCGCCGAGCGGATCGGGAGCCCGCGCGTCAAGCGCGTCGCAGCGCGGGAACCAACCGCGCACGAGCCACGCCGCTGCCAATCGCCCGAGCGCAACGGCCGGCCCGAACGTCACCCAACACAGAGCCGCCGCAGGTAACGAGAGTGCCGCGGGTCCCACCGCCGAACCGCAACCGCACCCAAGCAGCACCGCGACCCGCCGCATCCCCGCCCCGCGGACGAGCCCCACGGCCAGGACGAACGGCGCCGCTTCGAAGAGCGTACCGGCGGTCGCGGCTAGGGCTGCGTGAAGCAAGGGCGCCGGCAACGCCGCGGCCAGAAGGCTGAGAAGGACCCATCGGGGGGCATGCCGCCCCGATTTTGCTGGGGGCAATCGGGGGGCACGCCGCCCCGATTTTGCTGGGGGCAATCGGGGGGCACGCCGCCCCGATTTTGAAGAAAGAAGCAATGGACAAGATCGCCGCCCCCAGGGGAACGGCAGACCTCATTCCCCCCGAGAGCGCGCGATGGCAAGACCTCGAGGCCCGGCTTCGCGTGGTCGCGCGGCGCTTCGGCTACGGCGAGATCCGCACGCCGCTCTTCGAATCGACGGAGCTCTTCGTGCGCGGCGTCGGCGAGACGACCGACATCGTTGAAAAAGAGATGTACACCTTCGAGGACAAGGGCGGCAGACGGATGACCCTGCGGCCCGAGTGGACCGCGCCCGTCGTGCGCGCGGTGCTCGAGCACAACTTGCTCGCGAACGGTCCGCAGCGCTTGTATTATCTGGGGCCGATCTTTCGTTACGAGCGGCCGCAAGCGGGCCGCTACCGGCAGTCGCATCAGTTCGGCGTCGAGTGCTTCGGCTTCGAAGGCCCCGAGGCCGACGTCGAGGTGATCTCGCTCGCAAGCGACGTCATCGGCTCGTGCGGCCTCGAGGTCACGCTCTCGATCAATTCGATCGGCGACGAGGTTTGCCGGCCGCGTTACCGTGAGGCGCTGTTCGCGCATTTCGCGCCGCACAAAGACGCGCTCTCGCCCGATTCGCAGCGCCGCCTCGAACGCAACCCGCTGCGCATCCTCGATAGTAAAGCGCCGCAAGATCGCGCGCTCGTGGAAAGTGCGCCGACGATGCTCGACGTGCTGTGCGAACCGTGCGCCGCCCACTTCGCACGGGTGCGGCACCTCCTCGACGCGATCGGCGTCGCCTACGTCGTCGACCCGCGAATCGTGCGCGGCCTCGACTATTACACGCGCACGGTCTTCGAATTTCAGTCGAGCGACCTCGGCGCGCAGGCGACGGTCTGCGCGGGCGGCCGCTACGACGGGCTCATCGCCGCGCTCGGCGGTCCACCGACGCCGGGCGTCGGGTTTGCGCTCGGGATCGAGCGCTTCCTGATGATCGTTGAAAGGCGCGGCTCCGCCGCCGCGCTCCCGCAGGCCGGCATCGCGGTCATCACGCTCGGTGCGGCCGCACGCGAGCGCGTCGTTCCGCTCGTCGCGGCGCTGCGCCGTTCGAGCGACGGCGTGCCCGTCACGATCGATTACAACGACGCGAAGATCGCCGCGCAGTTCAAGAGAGCCGAGCGCGCGAACGCGCGCGTCGCGCTTATTTTAGGCGACGACGAACTCGCGAGCCAAACGATCGTCGTGCGCGACCTCGTTACCCGCGTGCAGGACACGCTCGAGGCGCGCGGGGACGATGCCGCCATCGCCGAGCGCGTGCTCGCGTGGTATCGTGCGCTCGGGCCGGCGAACGGGGCCGCAGCATGAACGAACGCGAGGCGCTCGACGAAATGCTTGCCATCGTGCGCGAACACGATCTCGACGCGCTCATCGTCCGCGCGGGCGACGCGACCTACGAACTCGTCGCCCGGACGGAGGCGCCCCCCGGCGCAGCGCCCGCCCCAAGCGCTGCGGAGACGTTGCCGCCGTCCGCTGCGACGGGTTCGGCAGGCCCGCCGTCGGTCGCGGCCGCCAATGCGAAGAAAGTGACCGCGCCGATCATCGGCGTGTTCTACCGGTCGCCCGCGCCCGGGATCGAGCCGTTCGTCGAAGTCGGAGACCGCGTCGAAGTGGGTCAGGTCCTGTGCATCCTCGAAGCGATGAAATTGATGAACGAGATCACGAGCGACTACGCCGGCGTCGTGCGCCGGATTCTCCCGGAGAACGGGGCGCTGGTTTCACTCGGGGAGGAGATGTTTTGGATCGAACCATAAGCGCGCGGACGTTCCGCGAAATGCTCGACGATCGCCGCGGCCTCCTCGACGCCGACCGTTACGAAGCGGTCGTCGATCGGATCGCGCGCACCTTGATCGCGGCGTTCAGCGCGGGCCGCAAAGTGCTCTGGTGTGGAAACGGCGGCAGCGCCGCCGACGCTCAGCACCTCGCTGCGGAGTTCTCGGGCCGCTTTCTGCGCGAACGGCGCGGCCTGCCCTCGGAGGCGCTCTCGGTCAATCCGTCGGCCGTGACCGCGATCGCGAACGACTACGGTTACGAGCGGGTTTTTTCGCGCCAGGTCGCCGCGTTCGCGCAACCGGGCGACGTCGTCGTCGGCCTCTCGACCACGGGAAATTCGAAGAACGTCGTCGCGGCCCTCGAGGAAGCAAATAAGATCGGAGCGACGACGATCGCGTTTAGCGGAAACGGCGGCGGCGCGATGGCCGAAGTCGCCGACATCAACTTGATCGGACCGGACGGTTACGCTGCGCTCGTTCAAGAAGTGCACATTACGCTCGGCCACATCGTCTGCGATCTCGTCGAGCAAGCGCTCTTCCCCGAGGCGTGAAGAAGCCCGCCGCTTTCTTGGACCGCGACGGGACGCTGATGGAGGATTCGGGCTACATCGGCGATCCGCATCGTATCCGCATCCTCGAGGGTGTCCCCGAAGCGTTGCGCGCGCTGCGCGACGCCGGCTTCGAACGCATCGTGCTCACCAATCAGTCCGGCGTCGCCCGCGGGATGTTCGGTGAGGCCGACGTCGTCACGGTAAACCGTGCGCTCGCCGAAGGACTCGCGCTGCGCGGTGCAGGCATCGAGGCGTTTTACTATTGCCCGCACCTGACCGATTGCGACTGCCGCAAGCCGGCCGTCGGCATGCTGCGGCGCGCAGTCGAGGAGCGCGGTCTCGACCTCTCTTCGAGCGTCATGTTCGGCGACGGCTTGGTCGATATGGCGCTCGCAGCCAACGCCGGAATTGCCGGCATCCTCGTCAACGAGCTGCCCGGTTACGCCGGGCCACCGCCGCTCTATCGCGCCCGTTCCTTGCGCGACGGCGTGCGCTTCTTTCTGGAACACGTCGCGTAGTGCCGCACGGCGCGCTCGCGGTTCCCGGCGCCCGCGAACTCTTTGCGCGGATGCGCGGCAAGCGCGTTCTCGTGGTCGGAGACGTGATGCTCGACGAATGGGTCTGGGGCAGCGTCTCGCGCATTTCGCCTGAAGCGCCGGTGCCGGTCGTCGCGGTCGACGATCACTCGTTCACGCTCGGCGGCGCGGGAAACGTCGCGAACAACCTGCGCGCGAGCGGCGCGCGGGTGTCGTTCGCGGGGGCCGTCGGCGACGACGCCGAGGGCCGGCGCGTGCTCGAGCTCTTCGATGCGATCGAGGTCGACCGGCGCGGCGTCATCGCGGTAACCGATCGTCCGACGACGCGTAAGACGCGGATCGTCGCGCACAACCAGCAGGTCGTGCGGGCCGACTGGGAATCGGCGCAAGCGTTCGGCGCCGCCGATCGCGAACGCTTGCGGGCACTGGTCGCGATGCTGGCCCCAGATCACGACGCGGTCGTGCTTTCGGACTACGCGAAAGGTCTGTTCTCGCGCGAAATCGTCGAGGCGGCGCAAGCGGCCCCGGTCGTCGCCGCGGATCCGAAGCCCGCGAACATCGACTTGTTCGCCGGGGTAACGTGCGTCGCGCCCAACGCTGCCGAGGCGTCCACGGCGACGGGGATTGCGATCAAGGACGACGGGTCGCTGGAACGAGCCGGGACGAAGCTGCTCGAGCGGTTGCGCTGCCGCTACGTCGTCGTGACGCGCGGCGAGCGAGGCATGGCGCTTTTCGGTGCTGAGGGCGAGCGGATGATGATTCCGTCGGTCGCGCGGACGGTTTTCGACGTGAGCGGCGCAGGCGACACGGTGATCGCGGTGCTGACGCTCGCGCTTGCGGGCGGCGCCCCGATCGCCCTGGCGATGCAGCTTGCGAACTTCGCTGCGGGCGCCGTTGTCGAAAAACTCGGAACGGCGACGGCTTCGCCGGAGGAGATTTTGGAACTGGTTGGAGCGAACGGCGATGACGCCTAGCGCCCCGATCTTCGAGCTCGACGCGGCGATTCGCTGGCGCGAAGGACAGCGCAGCGCCGGGCGCACGGTCGTCTTCACGAACGGCGTCTTCGATCTTTTGCACGCGGGTCACGTCGCGTATCTTGCGTGGGCCCGCGCGCAAGGCGACGTGCTGCTGGTCGGTCTCAATGCCGATGCGTCGGTGTGCGCGCTCAAAGGCCCGGAGCGGCCGTTCGTGCCCTTCGAGGACCGTGCGGCCGTGCTCGCCGCGCTGCGAAGCGTCGATGGGGTCGTCGGGTTTGCGGAGCGCACGCCCGAGGTGTTACTCGAGCGCATCCGGCCGGACGTGCACGTCAAGAGCGCGCAGTATCGCATCGAAGATCTGCCCGAGCGAATCGTCGTCGTGCAGCACGGCGGCCAGATTCGGCTCGCGCCGCATCTTTCGGGGAAGAGCACGACCGACATCGTTGCGGAGATTCGCAACCGCTACGGCGGATAGCGGCCCGTGCGCATCGCGATCACGAGCAACGGACCGGGGGAGTTCGCCGGCTGGGTGCGGCCGCTCGTCAGCGCGCTGCTGCGGCTCGCACCGCAGACCGACGTTACGTTGTTCTTCGTTCCCGACGACTACGCGACCGGGCGCGAACCGGAGCTCGCGCGCCGCCTGTTTCCGCAAGCGCACGTCGTTGCGCCAAAGAATTACGTGCGCTACGCGCTCGGCGCAAGCGTTGCCGGGGTGCCCGATCGCGCCGATCTCGTCCTCTATCTCGGCGGCGACCTGATGCACGCCGCGCGCGTTCACGGACGCCTGGGCGGCCGGGCGCGCTCGTATAAATTTGCGCGCAAACGGTTTGTGAAGAGCTTCGATCGCGTCTATGCGGTCGATCCGAAGAATGCCGCCGAATTCGCAAGCTTGGGTTTCGCCGCCGAGCACGTGCAGGTCGTCGGCAATCTTGCCGTCGACGGCGCGCTCGGCGAAGCGGCCGGCCTCTTTCCGTCGAGCGGCGACGAAGCGCAGCTCGAACCGGGCGGGATCCTCGTGATGCCCGGGACGCGGCGCCACGAAATCGCGAACGCGGTCCCGTTCTTCCTGCAGATGGCGGTGCGCTTGCGCGCGCAGCGCCCGGACTTGTCGCTGGCGTTCGCGGTTTCGCCGTTTACGAGCGACGAGGAACTCGAGCGTGCGCTCGAGCGCGGCGGGCACCGCAACGTCTGGGGTGCGCGCGGGCGGCTCGTGCCGCTCGGGGCCGGCGTCGGTCTGCAACCGCTGAGCGGCGGCCCCCCTTTTCCGGTCGTGCGCGACGCGATGCGCCACGCGCCGGCGGCTCGACTCGTCGTGACCCTCCCCGGAACCAAGTGCGTCGAGCTCGCTGCGCTCGGTGTCCCAGCGATCGTCTGCGTGCCGCTCAACGCTCCCGAAGTCGTTGTCATCAACGGTCCGCTGCAATACCTCGATCGCCTGCCGCTCGTGGGGACATTCTTAAAACGCGCGATGGTCGTTGCCGTCGACGCGCGCTTTCCGCTCACGGCACAACCCAACATGGATGCGGGCGAGGTCCTGATGCCCGAGTTGCGCGGCACGCTCATGCCGGGCGACGTCGCGCGGCGCGTTGCCGCATACGCCGACGATACCGTCGCGCTCGCGCGAGCGTCGCAGCGTCTGCGCGCGCTCTACGCGAGCCATGCCGGGGCCGCGGAGCGGATGGCCCGCTCGCTGCTCGAGGTGCAGGCATGAGTTTCTCGGTCGTGATCGCGACCCGGAACCGCGCGGACTTCTTGCGCTGCGCGCTGGAATCGCTCGAAGCCCAGGCGGGTGCGCCCCCGTTCGAAGCGATCGTTGTCGACAACGGCTCGACCGACGCCACCGCGCAGGTCGTGCGCGAGGCGGCCGCGCGCTGCCGGTTCGAGGTCCGCGCGCTCACCGTCCCCGAACCGAACCGCAGCGCGGCGCGTAACGCCGGCATCGAGACGGCACGCGGCGAATTCATCCTGTTCGCCGACGACGATGTTTGGCTGCCGCCGGCTTTCCTCGCCGCCCACGCGGCGGCGCAAAGCATGCAGACGCCGGTCGCGGTTTCGGGCCCGATCCTCAACGTCGCGGGCTATGACGTGCGTCCCAAGCCCTCGCCGCTCAACTATTCGGGAGCGTTCTTTTGCACGTGCAACGTCTCGATCGCGCGCACGGCGCTGCTCGCGGTGGGCGGGTTCGACGAGACCTTTAACTTGTACGGTTGGGAAGACACCGAACTCGGTTTGCGCTTGCGCCGCAGCGGCGTCCAGCGCGCGTTCGCATGGGACGCCTATCTCTGGCACATCAAGCCGCCGCGCGTCGAGACGCTCGAGAGCGTGCTTGCGAAAACCGTCGAGCGCGCGGAGATGGCCGCGCGTTTCCTGCGCAAAGATACAAGCCTGCGCACCAAGCTCGCGACGGGCGCGTACGGCTTCAACTTCGCCCGCTCGTCCCTGCTCGTCCCCGGCTGGGCGATCGAGCGTTATCGCCGGCTCGCGACCAGCGCTCGGGCGCCCGCGTTCGTGCGCGCGATCGCGCGCGCGCAGTTTCTCGATGGCTCGTACACGGCCGCCCTGCGCCGCGCGCTCGCCGAACGGGCCTCGTGAAGGTGCTTTTGGTTCGTGCCGACGGCATCGGCGACGCACTCGCCTGCACCCCGCTGATCGCGGCTTTGCGCGACGCGGGCCACACCGTCGGCGCGATTTTAGGCCCGAACAATCGTGCGATCTTTGCGCGGCGGACCTTCAGTGCGGTCCACGTGCTCGAGCGGATCGCGTGGCCGCGTCACGGATCGACGCCCGAAAGCCGCAGCTCGGCGCTCGCGCAGGTGAAAGGCGCCGGCTACGACGTCGCGCTCGTCGCATCGGAAGAGCTCGACGCGTTCGCGTTTGCCAAAGATACCGGCATCGCGCGCCGCGTCGGTTACCACAACGGTTTCGAGAAGCCGTTCAAGACGCTGCGCGTTCGCGCTCTGCTGACGAAAGCTCTCGTCCGGCCCGCGTCCGCCGCCGGCGCGCGCGAGCACGAGGTCGAGACGCTCTTTCGCTTGGGTGCGGGCCTCTCGGGCGAGACCGTGCCGACGCGCGACGCCGCGCGATTGCGCCCGCTCGTGCTCGATGAACCCGTCGCAGCGCACGGCGCGATCGTCCTTCAAGTCTCGGATAAGCTCGCGCGCGCGGGACTCGANNGCCGCGGTGGCCCGCGAAAGCGGCGCCGAAGCGCGCAGCGGTCTTTCCGTCGAAACTTGGAAGGCCGTCGTCGCCGGCGCCCGGGCGCTCGTCAGCCCCGATTCGGGAGCGGCGCACGTCGCCGGAATGCTCGGCGTCCCGTGCGTCGATTGCTTTCCGCCCGGCCGATCGACGCGCCAAGACATCGTGCGCTGGCGCCCGTGGGCCGCTCCGCAGCGGACGCTCGTGCTCGATCCGGGCGGGGTGAGCGCTCCGATCGTTGCTGCGGTCGCGGAGCTGATCGCGTGAGCGTGACGCAAGGCCCGAGCATGGCCGGGGCGCTCGTAATCTGCACCGGCGGCGGCATCGGCGACGTGTTGCTCGCGACGCCGGTGATGCGCGCGCTCGGCCAACGCTTCGGCCGGGTGGTTGCGCTGACGGCGCCCGCGCATCGCGAGGTGCTCGCATGCGATCCGGATCTTACCGAGGTGTGGAGCGACGACGTTCCCTTTGCGCAGCAAGCGGCGCGCATCGCACAGGCGCGGTTCGACGTTGCCGTCGTCACCTGGGCTACCTTGGGCGCGGCCGCGCTCCCCTACGTGGCGCGCGTTCCCTTGCGCGTCGGCCAGGCGCGCCGGCTCTATTCGCCGCTGTTCACGCAGCGCGTCGTCGTCCGCAGCGAACGCGGCGACCGCACGACCCACTGGACCCAAATCTTGCTCGACTTCGCGCGCGCGGTGGACTGCGACGTCGCCGACGCGACGCCGCGCTTCGTCGTCCCGGAGGCCGCCCGTGCGAGCCTCGGACGCACGCTCGGAGAAGCGGGCGTGGACGAGCCCTATCTCGTGCTCCACCCGACGCGCGGGATCGCGGCGGCCCGAGAACGCTGGCCGGTGCAGCGCTTGGGGGAACTCGCGCGCGCGCTCGGTGCGGCCTACGGGATGCCGGTCGTGGTCAGCGGGGCGCAGAGCGACCGCGACGTCAGCGACCGCATCGCGACCGCAGGCGGAGCGGTTTCGCTTGCGGGCCGTACGACCTTGGCGGAGTTTGGAGCGCTCGCCCAGCACGCGCACGCCGTCGTTGCGATGGATTCCGGACCGATGCACGTCGCGGCCGCGGTCGGCGCGCCGACGCTCGGCATCTTTGCGTTGCAGTCGGACGAACCCGATCGTTGGGCGCCGCTCGGACCGCGCACCGGCGTGCTCCGCGCGACCTACCCGTGTCCGCCCGCACACCGCAAAGAGACCTGCCCCGATTTCGCCTGCGTCGCCGCGCTTGAGATCCCACGCGTGCTCGCGGCGCTGGGCGGTGTGCTCGCAGCCAAAGCCGAAATGTTCGACCGGTGAGTGTCCCGGTGCGCGCCACGATACAGCTCTGCACGTATAACCGCGCGCACCTGCTCGAGCGCGTGCTCGACGGCTGCTTCGAGCAGACCGTTGCCGGGGATTGCTACGAGGTCGTGCTCGTCAACGACGGCTCGAGCGATGAAACGCCGGCGGTGATCGAGACGGCGCGGCGCCGCGCGACCTGCGCCTTCACGGTTGTCGAGCAGGCCAATGCGGGGCTCGCGCGCGGGCGCAACGCAGGGATCGCGCGAGCGCGCGGCGAGCGCATCATCTTCATCGACGACGACGTGTTGCCGGCGCCGGTCTTCGTCGAAGAACACCTGCGTTCGCACGAGCGCCGGCCCGAAGCCATCGTGCGCGGCGCCGTCATCAATACGCAGAGCTTCGAGCGACTCCCGACGCCGACGTGGACGCTTGCGAACTACTCGGCAAATTACTTCTGGACCTCGAACGTTTCGGTACCGCGGCGAACGCTCGAGCGCGTTGGGAATTTCACCGAAAGCTTTGTGGAGTATGGCTGGGAAGACATCGAGCTCGGGATGCGCTTGCGTGCCGCCGGCGTGCGGGGCATCTTCAACCGGTTCGCGCTCGCGTTTCACTACAAACCGCGGCCGCGTCCGAGCGACGTCGCCGGGATGTTGCGTCAGGCGCGCGCCCAAGCCCGGTCGGCCGTTCAATTGCGCGAGCTGCAGCCGCACTGGCGCGTCGTGCTCGCGACCGGCGACGATCCTCTGCGCCGCAAGCTGCATCGCGCCGCGCGAAAGCTCGGCGCGCTGCGCGGCCTCGAGCGCAGCGTCGGCGCGCTGAGCGGCGAACGCGCGCTTTCGGGGCGCGAACTGGCTGCGGCCCGAGCCTTGGCCCGCGAAACCTACTACGCCGAGCTCGATGCAGCCCGGGCGCAGCGGGAGCCGGCGTGAACATCGTGCTGACGCGCTTGGATCGCGTCGGAGACCTCATCCTCTCGACCCCCGCGATCGCGTCGGTGCGCCGCTCCTGGCCGAAGGCGCGGATAACACTCGTGTGCAGCTCGCACAACGCCGCCGTCGTCGAACGGAATCCCGACGTCGATACGATTGTCGTCTTGTCGTCGAAGAGCACGCCCGCGGCCTTGGGCCGCCGTTTCCGCGGAACCTGCGACCTCGCGATCGCGCTCGCGCCGTGCGCTCCGGATTTCGCGCTGGTCGGCGCGACGCGCGCACCGGTCCGCGTCGGTTACACCTACGTGCGGCGGTATTTCGCGCGGATCACGGCGCGGCGTTTCCTGACGCGGGTCGCGATTTCGGAGGCGGACCCGGCGCTTTGCGAACGCCGCTCCGATTATCGCGTGCGCCACGAGGTCGAGCAGATCCTGGAGCTGGTTTTGCTCGCCGGGGGCGGCGAGTTCGTGCCCGATCTCGTTTTGCCGATCGACGACGTCGACCGCAACGCGGTTTCGCACGTCCCCGCCGGCGGCATCGCGTTTCACCTCGGCGCCCGCTGGTTCTCGGAGGGCAGTACGCTCGGGAGCACGCTCGAGTTGATCGCGTCGCTGCGCTTGTTCGGGCGGCCGATCGTCGCGACGTACGGGGTCGACGCGCTGGCGCAGGCGAACGCCGTGCGCGGTGCGGGCGTCGCGGACGCCGTCGTGGGCGGTCTCTCGTTTGCGCAGTGGGCGGCCGTCTTCGAGAAGAGCGCCGTCGTGGTCACCGTCGACACCGGTGCGACTCACGTCGCAAGCGCGACGCGCAGGCCCACGGTCGTTCTTTTCGAACACCGCTACTTTCACCTCAACTCGCAAGAGTGGTCGCCCTACCGCGTGCCGTCGGTTTGCTTGCGCAAACCGGCGACCGAAGAAGCCGCAGAGCTTGCGGCCTCGCGCGCATCGGTCGCGGCTGCCGTCGGCGAACTGCTTGGAAAGCAAGCACGCACGCAATTCCTCCGAACGTGAAACCAGAATTAACCGTCGTCATTCCGACCTACAACCGCATCGATACGCTGCGCTACGTGATTCCGTCACTGCTGCGCCAGGATCTGCGCGGCGATCGCTACGAGATCGTCGTTGCCGATTCGAATTCGAACGACGGCACGGCCGAATACCTAGCCGAGGTCGCGAAACCCTATCCGCGGCTGCGCCACCTGCCCGGCCCCTACACCGGCCGGGCGATGGCGCGCAACGCCGGCATCGAGGCCGCGCGTGGCGACGTCGTGATGTTCACCGATGCGGACATCATCGCTTCGAGCGATCTGGTCTCGCGGCACCTCGAGCATCACCGCAAGCGCGAGCGGATCGCGGTCGTCGGGATGGAGCTGCAAGTCGGATCGTATGAAGAGTACGAGCGGTTGTATGCCGAACCGCGGGACCGCCGGCCGCTGCACCCGCAGTCGCGCAAACGGCTCTCGTGGCTGTACTTCTTGACCGGGAACGCTTCGGTAAGGAAGAGCGATCTCGACCGCGTCGGGCGTTTCGATGAAAATTTCACCGGCTACGGGCACGAGGATCTCGAGCTCGGTTACCGGCTGCAGAAGGCGGGTTTGACGATCGTCTACGATCCGCTTGCGATCGATTACCACTGGCATCCGGTCCCCTACGCCGAGCAAAAGGAAAAGATGAAGCTCGCGGGGCGCTCGACGGTGCGTTTCTTTCGCAAGCACTCGACGCTTGCGGTCCGCGCGCGGCTTGGGATGACGCCGCTGTCGCTGGTCGTGCACGAGATCATCGCCCGGCGGCCGAAGCTCCTGCGGTCGCTCGAACGCGCCGGCTCTGCACGGCCGGGGCTCGCGCGCAACATCGTCTACCAGTACCACTACGTCAGCGGCGTCAAGGAAGCGCTCGGGCACTAGTGGCCGTTCGATTTTCGTGCGGCGGCGTCGGCATCGCGCAAGCCGGCACCGTCGTCGATTTGCGCGGCTGGGTCAATCGCCGGCGCGACCACGGCGGCCTCGTGTTCGTCGACATTCGCGACCGCGACGGGATCACGCAGGTCGTCTTCGATCCGGCTCTGCCCGAGGCGTTTGCGCTCGGTCATACGCTGCGCAACGAGGACGTGATCGCGGTTGCCGGCGCCGTTCGGGCGCGCCCGCCCGGTACCGAAAACCCGAAGCTCGCGACGGGCGCGGTCGAAGTAGCGGCCTCGGAACTCCGCGTGCTTTCGCGCTCGCAAACGCCGCCTTTCCCCGTCAACGAAGAAGTCGACGTCGACGAATCGCTGCGCATGCAATACCGCTACCTCGATTTGCGCCGCCCGCGCCTGCAGCGCAACCTCACGATTCGCCACAAGCTCGTGAAGGCGATGCGCGACTTTTTCGACGAACGCGATTTTCTCGAGATAGAAACGCCAAACCTCATCAAGTCGACGCCGGAAGGGGCGCGCGACTTCTTGGTTCCCAGCCGCATTTCGCCCGGCTCGTTTTACGCATTGCCGCAGTCGCCGCAGCTGCTCAAACAGATCCTGATGATCGGCGGCATCGGCCGCTACATGCAGATCGCGCGGTGCTTCCGCGACGAAGATTCGCGCGCGGACCGCAGCGTCGAGTTCACCCAACTCGACGTCGAGATGTCGTTCGTCGAGGAAGACGACGTGATGGCGGTGATGGAAGAGTGCATCGTCTACGTGTGGCAGAAGGCGCTCGGACACGCGATCCCCCAGCCCATCGTGCGCATCGAGTACGCCGACGCCTTGCGCCGCTTCGGAAGCGACAAGCCCGATCTGCGCTTCGAGTTGGAACTCCGTGACGTCGCGCCGCTCTTTGCGGACACGCCGATACAATTCTTGCACGGGCACGCGCGCAGCGAGGGAAGCCGCATCGTCGCGGTCCGCTATCCGGGCGGCGCTTCGTTGTCGCGGCGCGATTTCGATGCGTTGACCGAGACGGCGAAGTCGTTCGGCGCGGGCGGCCTCATCTGGATCTCGTTCGCGCAGGACGGCTGGAAATCGTCGATTGCCAAGCTCTTGGACGACGCAACCGTGGCCGCGCTTCGCGAAGCCGCGGGCGCGCAGGCCGGCGATGCGCTGCTGCTCGTCGCGGGGCCGAGCGCCGAAGCGAGCGATGTCGCCGGGCGTCTGCGCCTCCACGTGGGCGATCGCTTGAACCTGCGTGACGCTGCCGCGTACGCCTTTTGTTGGGTCGTGGATTTCCCGCTTTTCGAGCGTGACCCCGAGACGGGCGGGCTCGCGCCGACGCACCATCCGTTCACGGCACCGCTCCCCGGACAGGATGCGCTCCTCGATTCCGACCCGCTCGCGATGCGCGCCCAGCACTACGACCTCGTCCTCAACGGCACGGAGCTTGGAAGCGGATCGATTCGCATCCACGACGTGGATTTTCAGCACCGCATCTTCGCCGACGTCTTCAAGTTGCCCGAAGCGGAGATTGCGGACCGCTTCGGCTTCTTCATGGAAGCGCTGCGCTACGGAGCGCCCCCGCACGGCGGGATGGCCTGGGGTCTCGACCGGCTTGCCGCGCTCGCGTGCGGTGCAACCTCAATCCGGGACGTCATCGCGTTTCCGAAAAACCAAAACGGGCGCGACCTGATGATGGACGCGCCGTCGCCCGTTCCCGCCGGCGCTCTGCGCGAACTTGGTTTGGAGCTAAAGAAAAGCCGTTAGCGTCGTATGACTTTCGGGGGGCGTGGGTGCAGGCCTGGATCCGGCGACTCTCCGGGCGACGGGGTGAACGTCGTCGGCGGGATCTGGAAGATGTCCGTATCGCCCTCGGCAGCGGCACCGCCGAAGGTATTGCTGGTCGAGGCGGTGTCGTCGGTCGTCGGCGTCGTCGCGAGCTGAACGTCGAGCGACGAATAGGGCGGTGAAGTCGGGTACGGCGCCGCCCCGTAGACGAAGTACTCAGCGTAGCCCGCGCTCGCGGTAGCTGCCGTGGTGTCCTCAGTGACGTCGCTTGTGATCACGAGGCCGTTCAACGCATTCGTCACGATCGACGGGGTCGTCGCCGAAGAGGTCCCACCTGAGTTAGCGTTGGCTTCTTGGATGACCGTCGATGAGGTCCCGCTGAACTCGCCGACCCACATGACCGCCGCGCAGCCGTTTTGGGTATCGTTTGACAGCAGCGCACCGATGTTCTGCGACGTGGGCACGTCGCTCGTGTAGACGAAGATGTCGCCACTGTCCGCGCCGTCGAACTCGCTGAACGTACCGCTGTAACTGGACGAAGAGGGGGCGCCTTCGGCCGGGACGTCGCCGATGATGACGACGAGCGTATTTCCGGCGGTGACGGGATTTGGCAAGATCGCCTGCGCTGCTCCGACCGCATACTGGACGAGCGCCGGAGCTGGGCCGGTCGCCGCTCGCGACACCGCCAACCGCCGCACGCGCGACGCACCGGTCGGCGCGTACGTGCCTTGCGGGCACGGCACCGTGACCGTGCCGCCCGGCGTTCCGACCGTCATGGAGACGTTGACGGTGTCGGCTGGTGTCCCACCGTCGGAAAGCGTCAAGGTACAGGGGCCGTTCACACCCGGCGTCACCGGGAAGACCTCGCCGTAGCCCGGGTAGTAGGTACCCGCACCGACGGTCGCAACCGTCTGGAAGTTGCTCATGCACGTCGTCGTCCCCGGGGTGCCGAAGTACGCCGTGTACGAGCCCGTGCTCGGATTCGCGCCGGTCGGCGGCGCGGCTTGCGCCGCCCAGACATAGTTGACGGCCCCATTCGTGATCGTCAGCGACAACGGCCACGAAAAGAGCGGAAGAACCGTCGCCGAGCCGGATCCGTGTGGCCCCGTGACGACGACGCTTCCCGAATACGGCGGCTGGCCGCTGGGCGCCGTTCCGGGCGTCCATGACTTCACGCCGCTGCCCGGCCCGCCGCCCCCGGTATACGAGATCGTGAAAAGCTCGTCTGAAGCTTGGTCGACGGTCGCGGTTGACGCCCCCGTGTTGCCTTTATCGTTCGTGCCGGCGACGCACGCCGTCGCGCAATTTGTCGTGTCGCCCAGTTGTGTGACCGAAGCCGTGAACGGACCGTTCGCATACGTCGTCGTGTTGCCGTAAGCGTCGACGTTGAACGAATCGGCATCCAGCGCCGCGAACTGCGCGGTCGGCAACGGGGATGGAAACGGCGTCCCGCCCGTAGCGCCGAAATTTGCCGTACCGAGAACCGTGAACGCGTTGACGACCGCGTGCAGCAGGAAGTTTGTGAAGAAGTTGTTGTCCCCGAGAACGACCGTCTCACTCTCGGTATCGACGGAGAGCTCGTTACCGGCTGGTGCCGCGGGCGAGCCCGCACCCGGCGAGACGCCGTCTTCGTTCGCGTCGTAGGCCTTAACGTTGATCGAATACGTATCCGCGTAGAGCGGGAAGCTCAGCGTACAGACCAGCGGGCTGCCGTCGCCGCCGNNGGCGTTCGCCGGCACGCGAAACGCGCGCGTTCCTCGAGCGCGCGGGAATCGTGAGCTTGAGCGTGACCGTTGCGCGATGGCCCGAAGCCGGAGCCGGCGTCCCGGGCACTTTTGGCGCGGGCGCACCGCTGGGGGTTGAGGACCCGCCGCCGCTGCAGGCCACACCGAGAGCAACCAGCGCGAGCAGAGAGAGCGAACGGACGTTGCGCATCGTAAACCTCTAGCGTCCCGCGCGCGGGTGAAGTGCGGCTGAGTGCCGCGGGTTGGTGGGAATCACATCAGACGTCGCGACCGGAATCGAAACGTTCTCTGTGTCGCCGACGCCGTCACCGACGGTAAGCGTGCATTGAACGGGGGCGCCACTGCCCTCGTACTCTGTGGTCTCGATCGTGAAGACCGTGCCGTAGCCGGCGTAATAGCTCGAGCCGACGACGTCCGCGACGGTGTCGCCGCTTCCATC
This sequence comes from Vulcanimicrobiota bacterium, assembly GCA_003158195.1. Classification (GTDB taxonomy): domain Bacteria; phylum Vulcanimicrobiota; class Vulcanimicrobiia; order Vulcanimicrobiales; family Vulcanimicrobiaceae; genus Palsibacter; species Palsibacter borealis. The sequence continues at coordinate 27,259 of PMHP01000023.1, forward strand.
GGTGCATGCCCCTGTGCCCGACGAGAAAGTCGCGCTGTATGACGAACCGTCGGAGCTGGCGCCGCTCGGGATCAGCGACTGCGCCGCCCACACGTAGACGTTTTCGCTGTCGGTGGCGGGGCCGACGAACGGGGTTCCGGCGCCCATCGATGCGTAGGCGAATAGCGGCGCGACGTACGTATGCGGAACGATGTACGGCGCGATCGCGCCGCCCGACGGATCGGGTACCGAAATATCGGCGGAGTAGGGCCGCGACCCGGTCGGCGCGACGCTTGGCGAGGTGGACGGCATCGGCGTCGGCCAATTGACGACACCGGCACCGTACGAGCCACCGCCGCTGTAGTCGATCGAGAGAACCTCATCGCTCGGCACGGGCTGCGGTATCGTCGCCGGGCTCGGCGTCGGCGCCGGAACTTCGGGGCCGTACGACGTGCCGAGCGAATTTACCACGTACGTGCACGGCGCGGCGGCCGTGCATCCGGTCGTGTCGCCCGGCTCGGCGACGTTGACGGTAAAGGTACCGTTGGCGAACGTCGTGACGCCGGGGTACGTGTCGATCGCGTACCCATCGCGGTCGAGCGCGGCTGCGTAGTTGGTGAACGAAGTACTGAAGCCGCCCTCCGCGCCCTGGATGACGGCCGCGACCGGGCTCTCGAGCGCCTGCGGCCGTCGAACGGTCGCGACGCGATGCGCCACGCTCTCCGAGCCCTCCGAGCTCTGTGGAAAGTAATAGAACGCGAATCCGGCAACGAACGCGTGCGGGTCGAAGATGAACACGTCGGCCGTCGGGGTCGCGCTGACGGTTTCGCTCTCGGTGTCCGTCGAGAGTTCGGTCCCGAGGGCTCCCGGCAAGCCCGAGTCGTCCTGATCGTAGGTAGCGAGTTCGATACTGTACGTGTCGATCGCAAGCGGGATGCTGAGCGTGCACGTGACCGTGCCGCCGAGCGCGTCGTTCGAGCAATTCGGATTGTTGAGCGAGATGTCGTAGCCGTACGTTGCGTCGTTCGCTGGTTGATCGGTCGAGGTAGCCGTAACGACGGCGCCGAGCGTCGCCGGGGAGATGTAGTCGGGGCGTCTGCGGCCCCGGCTTCGAACCGCAGCCTTGCTGCTTGGCGCCCCGGTCGTGAACTCGATCGAGACCGTCACCTTATGCGCCGATGAGGGTTGCGGCGCGCTGCTTCGGGCGGGCGCCGGCGGAGCGGCGGCCGGCCCGGCGCCGCCGCTGCAACCGGCGACGAGCGCGACCATCGCGATAAGGGCGAGTCGGCGAGATCGAACGTCACTCATGGCGCAATCCCCTTTGGGCAAATCTCGACCGTCAACCGGAATAGCCCGGTTGACGTCGTCGGTGATGTTCGTCGACGCCCCGAAGCTTCCGCTGTTTGGAGCTCGACGTTTAGAAGTGCAATCCTAGACCCGCATAGGGGCTCGTGATCGTCACGTTTGATGGGGCGTTGGTTTTCCCGTTGGCGCGCTCGCCGCCGTAGCCGACGTCGATGAAGAGCGGCGTGCTGCCAAGGTCGAGCGTGCCGCCGACCGCATACTTGAGCACTGAGTACGAAAGTTTGATGACCTGACCCGAGAGTGGACCGAGGTAAACGGACGTCGGATACGTGTAGTTGCCGCTCACGCTCGGAAAGTAATAAACGCTTCCATACAGGGAGAGGGGCTGATCGAGGTCGGGTAGTTTTTCGCCTCCGAAACCGATGCCACCGATGTTCGGATACCCGAGGTAGTTGTAGTGCTTGAAGAAGCCCGCGACTCCGAGGTAAAAGCGCGGGTCGAGCACCTTGATGCCGAGCCGTCCGTCGAAGTCGCTCTCGGTCGCTTTAAACGCGGGGACGTAGGCCTGTCCCAGACCGTTCAATGCTTGGATGTTCTGGAACCCGACGACGGTAACGCAGCCGGGATCCGGCGAGGGACAGAAGCCCGGCTGATAGATCGCATCGTGGCCGACCACGGTGTTGCACGCCGCGGTGCCGGCGGCGCAGACCGTGGGCGCCAGGTTGGCGTTGTGCACGTAGCTGAGCGTGTCCCAGTCGCCCGCGAGCATGAACGTCGCCCCGCCGAGCGGAAACTCGATCGCGCCTTTCACGTTGTACGCGTCGGTCCCACGGTTTCCGGGGCTGATCTCGTTGAAGACGATCGGGTTAAAGTCGTAGTCGGCCGCCACGAACGCCTCGTTATGGCGCGGTGAGGCCGTCGGTACCGGCGGCGGCGGAGCGGTCGGTGCGGGGGTTGGCGGAGCAGTCGCCGGCGGCGGCGGCGGCGGCGTCGCGGGGACCGGCGTCGGTGGCGGCGCGGTCAGATACCGCACGACGACGACCCGCTTCTCGGGGAGCCACTGAACGTAAGCGCCCATCCCTTCGGAAATGACGCGGAGCGGGACGACGAGCACGCCTTTATAGATCTCGGGCGGGACGTCGAGCGGACGGTCCTCGCCGTTGATCGTGACGAGCGGCTTGCCGAGCGTTACCCGCACTGCGGCTCCCGGCTTGCTCACGATGACCGCACGGGCTGCCGGATCGTAGCTTACGGTCGCCCCCATCTGTTCGAACATCGAACGGAGCGGCACGAGGATCGTTCCGTTCTTCACGATCGCCGCGAGCACGCGGTTCGCGCGCTCGCGATCCGGTCTCGCATAGACGTGCTGGTCATCGAAGAGAATCGGAATCTCGCCCGAAGGCGGCGACCCGAAATTTGGTGGCGCCGTCTGAGCGAGCGTAGAACTCGCCGAAGCAAAAAATGCGCCCAATGCGAAGCCGAAAGCGAGCAGCCAGACGTTCATGGAGCGAAGTGCCTTCACGGTAGCCTCCTCAGAAGTGTAAGCCGAGACCGACGTAGGGTGCGGAGATGCTGGTCGACGACGGCGCATTGTCGCGCGCGTACATCCGTTCGCCCAGATAACCGAAGTCGAGAAAGAGATTCTTGCCCAGGGTGACGGTGGCGCCGACTTCATACTTCCATTCGCCGTAGGCAAGCGTTATCGGCTTCCCCGAAAGCGTCCCCAAGAGCGGCTGGGTCGGGAACGTGTACGTGCCGCTGATGCGCGGATAATAGAACGCACTGCCGTAGATCGAGAACGGCGCGTCGAGATCCGGAAGTTTTTCGGCGCCGAAGCCGATGCCGCCGAGGGTCGGATAGCCGAGGTAGTCGTAGTTCTTAACCAGACCACCGAGTCCGATGTAAAGGCGCGGGTCGGCGACCTTAATCGCGAAGTGCGCGTCGATGTCGTTCTCCGCCGCGGTGAATGCCGTGACGTACACTTGACCCAGGCCGCTTTGCGCTTGCGTGAGCGGGTAGCCGACCGTCGTTACGCAACCGGGATCCGCAGACGGGCACGAGCCGCGCTGAAAATCGGAACCCGTCCCGAGGTACGTGCCGCACCCCGCGCTCCCCGGCGCGCATCCGGCCGAGCCAAAATTCGCATCGTGCGGATACAAGAAGCGGCGGTAATTCGCGCTGACTTCCCACGTCGGCCCGAACAGCGGAAACTCAACCGCGCCCTTGACCTCGAAGGAACTGTTGCCGGTGTTACCCGGGCTGAGTTCGTTGTAGACCTTCGGAGCAATCAGGTAGTCGCCGGCGACGTAGTGCTCGTACACGGGGGCCTTCGCCGAAGCCGCGGGTGTGGGCACCGGAACTGCCGTTGGGACGCTCGTCGGGCGCGGGGTTGGCGGCGGCGTGGCGGGCGGAACCGGCGGCGCCTCCTCGACGTAGCGCACCGAGACGAGATGCCTCTCCGCAATCCACTGGACGTAGGCGCCCATTCCCTCAGAGATGACCCGCAGCGGAACGATGATCGAACCCCGATAGATTTCCGGCGGTACGTCGAGCGGCCGCTCCTGACCGTTGATCACGACCCAGGCCTTGCCGACGGAGACCTTGACGTCGGCGCCGGGTTTCGAGACGTCGACGGTGCGCGTCGACGGATCGTACGAGACGCTGGCGCCGACCTGCTCGAACATCGAGCGCAGCGGCACCATGATCGTGTTCCTGCGGACGATCGCAACGAGGGTTCGCCCGTGCTGCAGTAAGCTCGGGCGCGCGTAGACGTGATGGTCGTTGAAGAGAATCGGAATCTCGCCCGAAGGCGGGGTACCGAAATCGGGAGGCGGCTCCGTGCCCTGCGCATGCGCGGCGAGCCCAAGTGCAAGGGCGCCGCCGGAAACGGCTGCGGCGGCGATCCATCCACGCGCCGCGCGTGCGAATGAGTTCACGACGTATCTCCCGGGCGGGTATGCGAAATGGCTACCGAGCAAAGGGTCGCAATCAGTCGTTCGGGTTGCCCTTTTGGGTCTACGGCCCCTGCATAGCGCTCGCTACCCGCGCAAGCGCAGCCGCGCGCGAGAAGATTGCGTCGAGCATGGGCTCGGTGAGCACGCCGGTGTTCGTGTTTTGGCGGCTCGGATGATAGGACGCGAGGAGTGCGGCGCTTTCGCGGCTTGGGTGGGTGGCGTGGTTTTCGGCGGCGTGGGCGAAGGGGTGGCGGGTCGTGAAGGTGTAGCCGGCGGCGCGCATCGCGTCCGCGGCGGCGCGGGTACCGATGGCGCCGAGGCCGACGACGACGCGTAGCCGCGGGAGCATGTGGATCTCTTCGATGAGATAGGGAAAGCAGCGCTGTTTTTGGGTGGGGGTTGGGGCGTTCCCCGGCGGGGCGCAGCGTACCGCGGCGGTGATGAGCGCATCGCGAAGGATGAGGCCGTCGTCGCGGTCGCGTTGATCGGGCCGGTTTGCGAAGCCCGCTCGGAAGAGGGCGCGATAGAGCCACACGCCTGAGGCGTCGCCGGTGAACATGCGCCCGGTTCGATTCGATCCGTGCGCGCCCGGTGCGAGCCCGACGAGGAGCACGCGGGCGCCCGGGTCGCCGAATGCGGGGACGGGCTTTCCCCAATAGGTATCGTCGCGGTGAGCGCGCTTCTTTTCGAGCGCGATTTTCGCGCAGTACGCGCGCAGTTCGGGGCAGCGTTCGCAGGCGACGATTCGGGTTTCGAGTTCGGCGAACGATTGCACGGCGATTAGCTCAGTTCCGGAAAGCCGAGGCGCGCGAGCGCAGCGTAGGTGACGACGCCGGCGACGGTCGAGAGGTTTAAGCTGCGAACGGCGCCGGCGCGCATCGGAACGCGCAGCGCCCGGCCAGGGTATGCGTCGAGGAGTGTTTGCGGCAAGCCCGCTGTTTCTTTGCCGAAGACCAGCGCGTCGCCGCGTTCGAACGGGGCTTCGTCGTAACGGCGCGCGGCGCGCGTCGAAAAGAGCCACAGCGGAGCGTTGCAGACGTCGAAGAACGCGTCGAGCGAGCAATGGACGCGCAGGTCGACGGCGCCCCAGTAATCGAGGCCCGCGCGTTTAAGGTCGCGATCCGCGATCGAAAAGCCGAGCGGCTCGACGAGATGCAGCGCACATCCGGTCGCCGCGCACAGGCGCGCGATGTTGCCGGTGTTCGGCGGAATCTCCGGTTCGACCAAAACGAGGTGAAGCGGCGGCGTCACGCGTTTGCGATGCGCACCAAGGACTCGCCGAGCGTCGCCGGCGCGATCGCGAACGCCACGCCGCCGTGTCCGAGCCACGCGCGTTCGAACGCGCCGCGCGCGTAGACTGTGCGGACGGTCGGTTGCGCGGGATCGTTGACGAGCGCCGCGCCATTTTCGTCGATGCCGCGCAGGACCACGAGATGGCCGTCGGAGTTTGGGAGCGGGGCGCCGGCCAGCTCCCCGGCTTTCCACGCGATCGACAGCGCGAGCGGAATGTCGTCGGCCAAGAATGCGTGCGCATGCGCGAGATCGCGCAGGTGCAGCACGGCGGCGCGGAATCCGAGCGTTGCGGCAAATGCCGCGCAGAACGTCCAGTTGCCCGTTCCGCCGTAGAGCGTGTCGAAGACCTCACGCGCGACGATTGGGACGTCGACGGGAAACGAGCGATACGCGAGCAGCATCGCGAGCGCAGCGGGCGCGCACCAGTTGCGTTCGAGCGGGTAGGCCGGCTCGTACTGCGAGAAGGGCGCAACGTCAAGCTCGAGGGCCGGGAGGGCGACGATCGGCGACGGCGCGCCGTAATCGGGCGTACTGACGTAAAGCGCATCGAGCGGACCCTGCGAACGCAAGCCGAGCGAGCCGAAGTCGACGTCGCTGCGCAGAACGTCGGTCTCGAAGCGCACGAACGTGTCGCGTCCGTCAAGCGACGCACGCCGGTTCGCCGAGAAGGCGACGTACGGCAGCCACGCCGACGTCCGGCCGTCGTGCGCGTTGACGCGCACGTCGAGCGCGCCCTCGAGCGCCAGGGTGTTCCAGGAAACGATCGCCTCACGCGCGGGGCCGGTCCGTACGAGGCATTCCTCGCCGGGCTCCGGATGCGCCAGGATCAACATGAATTCACGAAGCGCTCTTTCGCAGTCGCGAGCTCGCTTTTTGTTTAACGCTTTGGTTCGGGGTACAGAATGATCTGCGTGCAGCGAAAGGCGGCAATCGTCTTGCCGGTGATTTCGCTTTTCACGAGCGCGTCCCAGAGCTGCGTGGTCCGCCCGCCGTGCAGCATCTGCGCCTCGCAGCGCACCCCGCCCTCTCGTGCCGTTCCGACGAAGTTCGCCTTGAGTTCGATCGTCGTGAAACCCGAGGCGCCTTCCGGTAAGAAGGCAAAGCATCCGTAGCCGCAGGCGGTGTCCGCAAGTGCGACGACGCTGGCTGCATGGAGGAATCCGTTCGGCGCGACGTGATGCTCGCGCACCTCGAAGCGGCCTTCGACGAACCCCGGCCGGATCTCGATCCACTCGAGTCCGAGCAGATCGGGCAGCGTCCCTCGCTGACGAGTTTGGAAAAGGGATGCGACATCATCCACGGCGATCGTCGCGTTATCCGGTCTTCAGCCCGTAGAGCTCCGCTTTCCCGGGGAAATTTCCACTTCGCACGTCCGATGCGTATTCGGCAACCGCAGTCGACACGAGCTCGCGCATCGCGCCGTAGCGGCGCACGAATTTCGGCGTCCAATCGAAAAGGCCCAGCATGTCGTCGGTTACGAGAATCTGACCGTCGCACGCGGGCGAGGCACCGATGCCGATCGTCGGCGCTCCGATCGCCGCGGTGATCTCGTCGGCGAGATCGCGCGCAACGCCCTCGACGACGATCGCGAACGCACCGGCCTCGTCGGCGGCGCGAGCTTCCGCGAGCACTTCGTCGCGTTCCGACGTCGTGCGCCCCTTGGCGCGGAAGCCGCCGGTGACGTTCGCGGCTTGCGGGCGCAATCCGACATGTCCGACGACCGGAATACCGCGTTGAACGAGAAACGCGATCGTATCCGCGATTCCTTCGCACGCCTCGACCTTAACGGCTTGACAGCCCGTTTCGCACAGGAGCCGGACGGCCGACTCGTGCGCCTGCTGCGGACTCGCCTCGTACGTTCCGAACGGAAGATCGACCACGACCAGCGCCCGCTGCGAACCGCGCATGACGGCTCGTCCGTGCAGGATCATCATGTCGAGAGTGACGCCGACGGTCGTCGGCAGGCCGTGGATGACCATCCCGAGCGAGTCGCCGACGAGCAGCAGATCGACGTGGGAATCGAGCAGTGCGGCCATCGGAGCCGTGTAGGCGGTGAGGCAAACGATCTTCTCGCCGCCTTTGCGCGCCTTGATCTCCGGCACCGTGATCCGCTGGGACTGAGCGTGTTTAGACACCGTAGCTTCCTTCCATGACTCCCGCGCTGTCGGAGGACGACTCGAATCTCGGCGCTCTTTGACTTCGCGCCTCCAGCGCTTCGACACTCTCGGGCACCTAGCAGTTGGGCGGACTGCTCGGACGTTATTTAGCAGGAGTATACGAACGTATGCTCGTATACGGCCCAGATGCGGCTGGTGGATTGGGCTAAACTCCAAGGCGTGCATTACCTGACCGCTTACCGCTGGTGGCGCAATGGGACACTGCCCGTGCCCGCGCACCAAACTCCCGGCCGCATTCTATGCGGGCGGCGCGGCTGGGTTCCCGAGCGCCCACATGCTTTCGGTCCCCGCGATTATCGCGAAATGGGCGGCGGTCGATCGCTGCTCGCCTCAGCCGGCGGCGACCGCGCTGCCCAATAACGATCCGAACGATTTCTCAAAAGTCGTTCAGTATCGCTATCAGGGATGCGCGTCAAATTCTACCCTGTGGTTCAACAAGATCGTCGGCGGCGGTCACCGCTGGCCCGGCAGCGCCGGGCCGGAAAACCCGCATAACGCCGTCAACCGCGACATCGACGCGTCGAGCGACCTCTGGGCTTTTTCTCGCACTATCATCTCTAGCCGTGTCAACGTGACGCGTCAGATCGTCCACTCCCACGAGTTCCAATTGTCGGTGATGTATTCGGCGGGGCGGTACCCGTGGAGATCGTCGTCGTAGGCTACGACGCGCGTCTGCCAATAGAGGAAGACGGCCGGTACGAGGGCGTGGATCCGCTCCTCTTCGCGCTGGTAGAGTGCCTTGCGGCTTGCGCGATCGAACGTACGAATGGCGGCGTCGGCGGTCTTCGTGATGATGGGGTCGCGCAGGAAGCTCGTATTCGCGCCTTTGGGCGGAACGAAGTCGCCGCTCCACGCGCCTTGGTTGTCGGGGTCCGGGCCGTCGGTGTCGATCGACCATTCCAGGTCGTATTTTCCGGTGTAGAGCGGCCCGTCTTGCGCGAACAGAACGCTCGCCGGATAGTTCTTGATCTCGAGATCGATGCCGGCGTCGCGCAGCGTCTGCTGCATCTGAAGCTCGGCTTGTTCGTTTCCGGGCTTGTTGGTTGCCGAGATCGTCAGGTGAAGGCGCGCGCCGCCAAGCGCCGCGCGAATGAGGCGGCGTGCATCGGCCGGATCGTGGCGGTAGAACGGGACGTTCGGCGCGGCCCAAGAGTCGGGTGGAATGTCGCTGCGTGCGCGCACGTTATACCCGTGATAGACGGTCGCGTTGATGCGGTCCCAATCCACCACCTCGGCGATCGCGCGGCGCACGCGCACGTCCGCGAGGCCGGGGCGCGCGCAATCGATCGCGAGCCGCCGGTACGCCGCCGTAAGGCGTTTGACGATGCGAACGCCGTGCAGCGATCCCAAGCGGTAGACTTGCGTTTCGCCAACACTCGGGTCGAGGTCGATCTCGTGGGTCGAAAGCTGCGCGACCAGCGTATCGGGGTTGGGTACGATCTTCCAACTAATCGCGCGAAGCTTCGGCGGCCCGCGCCAGTACCGCGGGTTGGGGACGAATTCGAGCGAGGAGCCGTGATTCCACGCGGCGAGCAGCCAGGGTCCACTCGAGATCGGATGGGCGTTGAACGCCGCCGTATCGAGCGAGAGCAGCTTGCCGAGCACGTGTTCCGGCAACGGCGGGTACGCGCTGCCGCCGCCTCCGCCGAAACTGCCGAGCACGTCGGCGTTAGGTTGTTTCAGCCGGATGACCGCGGTGTAGTTGTCGGGCAGGTCGATGGCATCGATGTCATCCCAACCGAAAGTAGCCTTGACGCTGTTGCGCTTGTTCGTCACCGCACGCCAGGTAAAGCGCAGATCCCGCGCGTCGAGCGGCGCACCGTCGGACCACGTTACGCCGCGCCGGAAGTGGAGCACGATCGTTTTTGAATCTTTCGAGATGCCGCCGTTGGCGTAGGTCGGAACAACCGTTGCGAGTTCGGGGACAAACTCGCCGCGCTCGTCGTAACGGAAGACCGGCGCGAAGAGCAGGGCGTCGACTTGGTCGGTCGCATCGGTGTGCGCGTACATCGGGTTGAGGTTGTCCGGCTCGTCGGGGCTTCCGATGCGCAGATGACCGGGCACGGTCCACGGATGCGGGCCGCCGCTCGAGCTATTCTCGACGCGCGTGCATCCGGAAAGCGCGAGCGCGGCCAGGGGCAATGCCAGGAGTGCGCGTACTCTCACGCGAGCGGCTTCGTTTTCTCGGCGAAGCGCGGCGCCATCGCGTCGTACAGCGCATGCGGTCCGTTGCGCACCACATCGTCGCACGGCAAACCGGTCTCGGCGGCGGTTCGCGCGATCGCGAGCCGCGACGCGGCATCGTCGAGGCCATGCGTGTTGAGCGCAATCCCCGCGACGCGCGCCGGCTTTACCGCGGCGCAAAGCGCTTCGTAGATTTCGATCAGACGGTCGAGCGGCAACAGCGGCGTGCCGAAGCCTTCGATGTGTTCGCGGCCGACGAGGTGGACGAGCACGAGCGCATCGGGCGCGGCGCCGTAGAGCAGCCCGAGCGTGACCGCGGCGAATGCCGGATGGTTGATCGCGCCCTGACCCTCGACAAAGAGCACGTCCGCCTCGCCGCCGGCCAGAACCAGTTCTTCGACGGCCCCGCTCGTAAAATCGCAGATCGTGCGATCGACCGGGACACCTCCGCCTGCGATCGCGATGCCGGTTTGGCCGGTCGCGAGAAACCGGGCGTCCGCGCCGCGTTCGCGCGCCGCGCGGGTCAGTTCGAGGGCGGCGGTCATCTTGCCGACCGCGCAGTCGCTTCCGACCGTCAGGACGACCCGCGCGCGGACGCTATATATTTCACCAGTAAACAAACGCGGCTCGGGCGGGGTTCGCACGTCCCAGATGCGGCTGCCGCTGCGTTTCGCTCCCGCGGCGAACGCGGCGTCGTCCGCGAGGAACTGGTGCAGGCCGCTGACGATCTCGAGCCCCGCCCCGATCGCCTGCTGGATCGACACCCGCCAGCTTGGCGG
>PMHP01000114.1 GCA_003158195.1 Vulcanimicrobiota bacterium
AGGGCAAGCGCGTGATGTTCGTCGCCGCAGACACGTTTCGGGCGGCCGCGACCGAGCAACTCGCGATTTGGGCCGAGCGCAGCGGCGCGGAGCTCGTCCGCGGGAAGGACGGTTCGGATCCGTCCTCGGTCGTTTTCGACGGGATCTCGGCCGCGAAGGCGCGCGGCGTCGACGNNAAACCAATTTGATGGAAGAGCTCAAGAAGATGCGCCGCGTCATCGAACGCGAGACGGGGGCGCCGCCGGACGAGACCCTGCTGGTCGTCGACGGGACGACCGGGCAGAACGCGATCTCACAAGCGAAGCTCTTCAATGCGGCGACGGCGCTTACGGGGGTCGTCGTCACCAAGCTCGACTCGACGGCGAAGGGCGGCGTGCTCGTCGCCATCATCGATACGCTCGAGGTTCCGATCAAGTTCATCGGCCTGGGCGAGGGGATCGACGCGTTGCAGCCCTTCGACCCGGCCGGCTTCATCGAAGCCCTTTTCGAGCCGGTGCCCGCCGCCTAGGGAGTCCGCGGAGGCCGTCTTGTTCGCCGCCTGTTACAGGGGCTGTTTTGACGGCCTCCATTTGTTCGTGAATTGTTACAATCCGTGCGTATGCTCACAGGAATCACTGTTTCGGCTCTGGAGGCCACCGCCGTTGATTCGTTTAGCTAGCTCTCTGCTCGTGGTCGCTTTGGGTGCGGGACTCGGTACCGCGGCCAACGCCGCCTCCCTGGAACGATCGGTCAATCGATCCTCCGCCTTCGAAACGACGAGGACCCAGGCGTTTCCCCGGTTGGCCGGGATGGCCGACTTCGGCCGCGTGCCGGACGCCATGCCGTTGCACGTGGTGCTCAGCCTGCCGATGCGCAACAAGTCCCTCGTCGACGTGATCCTGCGCCGGCAAGTGACGCCCGGCGATTCGCTCTACGGGCATTTCTTCTCGCCCGCCGAGACCCGCTCGCTCTTTAGCCCGAGCGGCGCGACGTTAAATGCGGTCGCATCGTACCTGGCTGCACATGGCTTCAAGAACATTGCGGCGACGCCGGACAACCAGCTGGTGACGGCCGACGCGAGCGTCGCGACCGCAAGCCGCGCGTTTTCCACGGAGATTCACGCTTTCTCCGGGCGCTACGGCCGCCTGTACGCCAACGTACGGCCGGCGCTCATTCCGCGCAGCCTGCACGGCATGGTGCTCGCGGTGATGGGCCTCAACAGCTACTCGGTTCGCCCGTTCCTGCGCTATGCGCCCGCGTCGGTTACGCACCGCGCGATGCGCAGTCGCACGTCGGCCGCAGTGATCCCGACCGCCGTCACCACGCCGGAGCCGTGCAATGGCATCGCGCTTCCGGCCGGCGACTTGTGCGTCAGCAACGAGTACGACGCGCAGCAGTTTCGCACCGCCTATGACGTCGCTCCGAATCCGAACGGCGTCAACACGTGGGGCAACACCGGAAAGAAAACGTCGATCGCGATCTTTACCGAGGGCGACATGACGACGATTCTCTCCGACCTCAAGCTGTACGAGAAGCTCAACGGCCTCCCCACGATCACGCCGAAGATCATCCACGCCGGCATCCCCTCGCCCGACACGTCGGGCGCCGACGAGTTCGACCTCGATACGCAGAGCAGCACCGGCCTCGCACAAGTCGTGAAGAATCTCTATCTCTACAACGTGACGAGCCTGACCGATGCCGATACGTCGGTCGGCTTCGCGCGATTCCAAACGGACGACCTCGCCCAGGCCGGCAGCGCGTCGTTCGGCATCTGCGAAATCTTCCCGGCGACCGACGGCTCGCTGACGACGGACGACGAGATCTTCGCCCGTGCCGCGGTGCAGGGCCAGACGGTCTTCTCCTCATCGGGCGATAACGGGTCGGGCTGCCCGGTCCTAGCCGCGACCGGAATCGCCGGTACGGGGCCGCCGATGGTCAGCTACCCGGCATCGTCGCCGTACGTCATCGGCGTCGGCGGAACCACGCTCGTTGCGAGCACCGTGGCGGGCGCTCCGCCGGTCGAACAGCTTGGCTGGATGGGTTCGGGCGGCGGAATCAGCATCGAAGAAACCGCGCCGTTCTGGCAGCAGAATGTCGTCCTGCCGGTCTGTTACGCGCCGTCCGCCCTGCCCAGCGTCGATACGCAGAAGTGCGTGCCCGACGTCGCGATGGACGCCGATAACGAGATCTCGCCCGCGCTCGTCTACGTCGACGGCGCGACCGAAGGCGTCGGCGGCACGAGCCTCGCATCGCCGCTCGCCCTCGGCGCGTGGGCGATGATCGAGACGCAACGCAATAACGTTCTCGGATTCGCCGGCCCGCTCGTCTATCAGATGTACAAGAACTACACGACGCAGAACGCGACGACGGGCATGTACAGCGCGCCCACCGTCGTGCCGCCTGCAACGCAGCTGATCGGCGGCCTGATCGACATCACGTTCGGCGACAACGGAATCTACCCGGCGACGTCGGGCTATGACCTCGTGACCGGCCTCGGCAGCTTCGACGTCCAGAAGACGACGTCGCTGATCCCGGCCACCTACCCGCACGGCCCGTAACCGCAACCTTCGGCCGGGAAAGGCGGGGCGTCCGACGATCGGACGCCCCGCTTTCTTTTGTGCCGGTCGAACAGGAGTTCGATTTGGCATCGCGAAGGACGTCCGCCAATGAGTCGGCCGTAATCCCAGCCGCGGGCTGGGCCGGAGCGGGCGAACTTGACGTCACGGGCGGTGTGCGTGATATCTGCAAGGGGTCGAATCGATTGTGCCACCCTGGTGGCACAGTGGGCGCATACACTCGACCTCGAGATATCACAGAACTGTACGTAAGGAGAAAATCTACAGTGGCGGACGATAAGGCGCTGGCGCTAGGAAACGCCCTCGCGCAAATCGAGCGGCAATTTGGTAAGGGCTCCATCATGAAGATGGGCGATTTTGAGAAGATGACGGTCGAGGTCATCCCGACGGGCTCGATCGCGCTCGATCTCGCGCTCGGCGTCGGCGGTGTGCCGCGCGGCCGGGTCGTCGAGATCTACGGGCCGGAATCGAGCGGTAAGACGACGCTGGCGCTGCACATCATCGCCGAAGCCCAAAAGCTCGGCGGGACGGCCGCCTTCATCGACGTCGAGCACGCGCTCGATCCGACATACGCGAACGGCCTCGGGGTCGATCTCGACAGCTTGCTGGTCTCGCAGCCCGATACCGGCGAACAGGCGCTCGACATCGCCGAGATGCTCGTGCGCTCGAACGCGGTCGACGTGGTCGTGGTCGACTCGGTCGCCGCGCTCGTCACCAAAGCCGAGCTGGAAGGCGATATGGGCGACACGCACGTCGGCCTGCAGGCACGCCTCATGTCGCAGGCGCTGCGCAAGCTCACCTCGGCGATCTCGCGCTCGAAGTGCGTGATGATCTTCATCAATCAGNNCGCGCGCTCAAGTTCTACGCGTCGGTCCGGCTCGACGTTCGCAAGCTCGAACAGATCAAGGTCGGGCAAGACGTCGTCGGCTCGCGCACGCGGGTCAAGGTCGTGAAGAACAAAGTCGCGCCGCCTTTCCGCCAGGCCGAGTTCGATATCACCTACGGCAAAGGCATCTCGAAGATGGGTTCGATCCTCGACGTCGCGCTCGAACGTAACATCGTTGCGAAGAGCGGCTCGTGGTATACCTACGGCGACGTTCGCGTCGGGCAAGGCCGCGAGAATTCCAAGGCCTATCTCGAAGAGCACACCGATCTTGCCGAGGAGATCTCCGAGAAAATCCGCGAGGCGTTGCGCACCGCGGTCTCGAGCAACGGCCATGCGGCCGTTGCGGTGGCGGCGGGTGCGCCTGACGAAGAGTGACCGCACGCCTCGCTGCACTGCGCCTTCTTGCCGGGCGCCGGCTCACCGAGGCCCAACTCTGGGCGCGCCTCGGCCGCCGCGGTTTCACTGAAGACGAAACGCGCGAGGCGGTCGAGTCGGCGAAGCGCGACGGATTTCTCGATGACGCGTTGTTCGCGCGACTGTTCGTCGACGGGTGCGTGAAGGCGGTAGGCGACGCGCGCCTGCTTGCGGATCTCGTCCGCCGCGGAATCGATCGCGAAGCCGCTCGGCACAGCGTGGCATGCGCCGAGCGGCCCGAAGCGCAGCGGCTTGAAGCGGCGGTCGAGAAACTCTTTCGCACGCGAACGTCGCTCAGCTATCCAAGCGCAGCGCGCGCGCTCGAACGGCTAGGCTTTCCGGCGCCTTCGATCTACCGTCACTTGCGCGCTCGTGCACAATGTGATGATCTGCAAGGGCTTGCGGCCGAGGATTCTCATTAAGGCGCCTATAAGCAAACCGCACATGCGGTCCGTCATCGCGGCCTTACTAGCCGCGACACTCCTGTTATCCGCGGCGCCTAGCCCGGCCGTCGAACTCCAATTCATCGCTCGAGCCGCGTCGGACTACCACAATCCCAATACCCGTCTCGAGGACATGTATCGCGCGGCGCTCCTCAACACGAGTCAGCAGGCGACGATCGCGCCCGATGGCACGGCGTACGTCAAAACCGGCGACATTCCGGCCGAATGGCTGCGTGACGCGAGCGCGCAAGTGCGGCCCTATCTGTTCTTCGCGAAGTCCGACATTGCGGTTTCGAGTTTGCTGCGCGGCATCATCGCCCGCGAGGGCCGATACCTTCAAGTCGATCCGTACGCTAACGCGTTTACGATCGACTATCGCGTCTGGGAAGAAAAATTCGAGTTGGATTCGCTCGCGTATCCGATCATCCTCGCTTGGGGTTATTGGAAGGCTACGGGCGACTCGTCGGTCTTCACCGGCGACGAGTCGCTGGGCTTTGACAAGGCGCTCGAAACGATGGAGCGCGAGCAAGATCATGGCCACAACTCGCGCTACGCCCATCGCGAACTGCGCGACGACAGCGGCAACCCGGGACCGAATCCGGTGGCCTACACCGGGATGATCTGGACCGGGTTCCGTCCTTCAGACGACGCTTGCAAGTACAACTACTTGATTCCGTCGGAGATGATGGCCGTGGTAGCGCTCGGCGATCTCGAGGAAGTCGAGCAGACCGTTTATCGCAACCTGATCAAGTCGAACCGCGCGAAGACCTTGCGTGCCGAGGTCCAAGACGGGATTCAAAAATACGGCGAGGTGTTCACGCCGAACTACGGCTACGTCTACGCCTACGAGGTCGACGGGCTCGGGCACCAAACGCTGATGGACGACGCGAACATTCCGAGCTTGCTCTCGGCGCCGTACCTTGGCTATACGAAGCCGGATAGCTTCGTGTACCGCAACACGCGCAAGTTCTTGCTCTCGAAGGATGATCCGTACTATTACGCCGGGTCGATCGCGCGCGGCATCGGCAGCGCGCACACGAACGATGGGTACGTGTGGCCGCTCGCGCTGATCATTCAGGGCCTTACGGCAACGTCCGAAACCGAGCGTCGTGAGGTACTCGCGCAGCTCCTCGCGAGCGATCCGGGCGACCATTTGCTGCATGAGTCGTTCGATCCGAACGATGTGGAAAGGTACTCGCGCAAGGATTTCGGCTGGCCGAATGCGCTTTTCTCGGAGTTCGTGATGACGGAATTCAACGGCGTCCCGCCCCAACCGATGGGCGACACCTCCGATCTCGAGTTCCGCGGGGACTAGTCCCGAGCCCTGACGCCGCCTCTCAGCGCAGTGTCATCGTACTGCCATCTTTGTGCTGCTTCGGCTGCGCGTCGATCGCGGCCGGCGAAAGAACCGCCGGCACCGCACGAGCGCGGTCAAGCACACATGCCTGCTGGAGATATCGATGATGAGGACGATTCTGACTTCCTTGTTCTCCCTGCTCGTCGTCGCGTCAGCGGCCTCGGCGACGCCGGCCTCGATCGGCCGATCGAACGCCGCCGTTTCGCCGGCGCCGGTCGAGGCGACCCTATGGCTGCGTTTGCGCGATCGAAGCACGTTCGATGCGCTGGTCGCGTCGTTGTACGACGCGCGGTCCCCGAACTACCGGAAGTGGTTAACGTTCAACCAAATCGCCGCGCGTTTCGGTCCCTCGGCATACGACGCGTTGCGCGTCCGGCAGTTCCTTGCGCGGCACGGCATGCGCGTAGTGCGAATGGGCCCCGGCAACCTCTACGTTCGTGCGGGCGGATCGGTCGCCGCTGCCGAGAACGCGTTCCACACACGGCTAGGGAATGTAAGGGTCGGCACGTCAATCCGCCTGCGCGCCGCGACGCAACCGCAGGTCGACCCCGACGTCGCCGCGGTCGTCACCGGCGTCTCCGGATTGGAGGGCGCGACGGCTGCACCCCTGCTCGCGAAACGGGCCTCGAACGGCGCCCCAAGCGCGGTTCCCTTCGCGCCCGGACCGGCGAGTGCCGCAAACTTCTGGTCGCCGCAGTGCTTCCTTCCGCCGCAGACCAAGACAGTCGTCGGCAGCGGCACCTTCGATCACGTCAGCGACACGTTTGCGGGTAATCAATTGAACCTGCCGGGCCCGGGTATCACGTACGGCTGCTCGCAAACGCCGCAATCCGTGCGAAAAGCGTACGGGCTGACGGGCTTGTACGGCGAGGGCTACAACGGAACCGGCCAAACGGTGGCGATCCTGCTATGGTGTGGCGCATCCTCAACCTTGCAGTCGGATGCCAACGTGTTCTCGCTGTTCTTCGGCCTGCCCCAGCTGGTGTTAAACCAAAACTTCTTCGAGACCGGCATCGGATCCCAGTCCTGCACGTACGACGCCCAGACCGACCTCGAACTTCACCTCGACGTCGAGTGGGCGCATGCCGTTGCGCCCGGCGCGTGGCTCAACGTCGTGAAAGCGCACTCCAACCAGGACCAAGACATTATCGAAGCGGAGATCGACACGATCGCGCAGCGCTTGGGCACCGTCATCTCGGGCAGCTTTGCCGGCATAGAGGGCACGACGCCAACCGCCGACGTCGACGAGTTCAACGTGACCTCCGAGTTCGCCGCTGCCAGCGGGATCTCGACGAATTTCGGCTCGGGCGATTATGGCGACTATTTCAGCTTTGAATACGGGGCGCAGTTGGTCAGCACGCCGGCCGACTCCCCGTATGCGACAGCGATCGGCGGCGAGACACTGGCGCTCAACAGCAATAGCAGCGTCGCTTGGGAATCGGGCTGGGGCAACAACGTGAGCGCTCTCGAAATAAATAAATACGTTGAGGGCTGGCCCTTACCTGACGGATTCTCTTATGGTTCGGGCGGCGGCGTGTCGAATTGCGTGCAGCATACGATCTCGGGCAGCATCGGTCAGGGATATTCGGTCGCCTGTCACGGCGGCTACGCGAAGCCCGGCTTTCAGGGCGCGATCGCGGGGAAGTGGCGCAGCTTGCCCGACGTGTCGTGGTTGGCCGACCCGACGACCGGCGTACTGGTGCTCTCTTCGTCAAACAACGTGCTGTACTGGCAACCTAATATCGGCGGTACGAGTGTGGCGACGCCGATGTTCTCGGCGCTGTGGGCGATTGCGAACCAAGAGTCCGCCGACGCCGGCGGACCGCCGCTCGGGCAGGCCGCGCCGTACCTTTACAAGATGCCGGCGGGGACGATCCAAGACATCGTTCCGGTCGGTTCGTCCTCGAGCGTCACGGCCGCGATCACCCAGTCGGGCGTGACGACGACGTACTCGCCCGTGCAGCTGATGGCCTATGGCGACCAAGGGCCGGCAAACGCGCAGTACCCCGAGTTTCTCACCGCGTTTTACAACATCTCGGGCGGCTCCGTGCTCGTGGAATCCTTTGGAGCCGATTGCGGCGACTTAGGCGCGGGCGCGGGCGTCGGGCTCTTGGAGTGTCTCCCCACGAACGAAAGCCACCTCGTCGGTGTCGTGCCCCTGCAGACGGCCGTCGGTTGGGACGACGTGACCGGCGTCGGACGTCCGATCGGCAAAGCGTTCGCCGACGCGTTTCACTGACTCCGATCAGTCGCTAAAGGCGGAAGCGAATTCGGCTCCGATCTCATCGGCGGCACGTTGGTACGACGTGCTGCCGGTGAGTCGCGCGGCAAGCCGCAGCGCTCGCGCGAGCATCGCGGAACTGCAGTGCTGCGAAACCAGCTCCAACACGCTAAGACACACCCGGCTCGAATCCGCATACCGGCCCAGGGCAAACAGCGCTTCGGCCTCGACGAAGCGCGCCGCTGCATAGAAGNNCCTCGACGCGTGGCCTGCGCGCTCGGCTACGACGACGCTGCGTCGAAGGGCAGTCTCGGGATCGTCCAACAGGTCGATCTGGGCACGCGAGATTGCGAGCATCGATCCGGCCAGAGGGCAATCGGGTTCCCTCTCGATCGCCCCGAGCGTGGCACGCGCGAGGCCGAGCCGGCCCAGCCTTGCAAGCGCATTCACGTGGTCGAGGCGGACCGAGAAGCGTTCGCTTGGGGAGAGCAGATCCTCGGTCCGTAACACCTGGCGATAGCGGTCGATCGCNNTTCGCGAAGTTCCCGGCGAGCGTGAAGGCACCGCCCAGGTCGTACGTAGCCGCAACGCGTTCGCGCCACAGGTCCGCCTCGACGCACCATTCGTAGCTGCGCTGCAGGTATCGGATACCCTCGGCCAGGCGACCGGGCCGGAAAAGGGAGCTTTCGCCACGAGCCCGCAACGCTCGCGCATGCAGCATCGGCTCCGGATCTTCGATGCGCGTACACAGCGCGAGCGCGCGTTCGGCGGCGGCTGAGGCTTCGCGAAAACCGCCCGTCAACGACCGCGTTTCGCTGATGAGGATGTAACCTTGAACCAGCGCGTGCACGCGGGCGCGCCCGTTGCCGGCTTGCTCGAGCAGCTCGAGATTCCAGACCGCGCGGCGCAACTGGCCGGNNACCGAGCAGTCGCGTTCGCCGAGGTGGACCATCGTGCCGTGCGCGTCCGCGGCGACTTGGACCTCGATGTGGCGGGCGGCACGCACGAAGCGCTCGATGTAGAGCCGCTCGTCGCCGAACGCCGCGGCGCACGCTCCTTGATCGACCGCTCGAATGGCCGATCTCGCGCCGACGTAGTCCGCGTTGGCGCATTCAAGTTCAACCATGGGCAGCAGCAACGCGCTGCGCAAGGCTGGGTCGTCAGCCGCTTCGAAGACGGCGCGCAGCGCTTCGCGTGCGCGCGTTGACTCGCCGACCTGGTGCAATGCGATCGCTCGGCGCGCGAGTGCGGTTCGGACGTCGATGCAGGTGACGGATGTTGCGCCGCGGTCGAGACGCCGGCAGAATGCCTGCCATGTGGACGCCATGGCTTCGCGGCGTATCCGGTACACTTGGCGCAGACTGACGCCGGCCTGGTGGGCAAGCTCCCGGTTGCGGACGCGAGCGATCGTGCCCACGGCGACAACGCGGAGGCGTGCCGGCATGTCGTCGATCGCCATCCACGCGATGCGCCGCGCGAGCGCCGAGAGGTTAGCGGCCTGCGGAGTTCGTTCGCGCAGTTTGGCGACGATCTCGCGACACTGCGGTTCGGGCAGTATCGCGTCCGGGTCAGCGCAGTGCGCGAGCAGGCTGCGTCCGAGGCGCACTTGAGCGTCGTAGTCGGTCGATTCGTGCGGCTCCGCTTGCGAACCCTCAGCTGCGGCCCGAACGAGCGCGGCCAGGGCCCGCCGGCGAACGCGATAGAACTGACGCGGAGAGTAGCCGAGTTGGCGGGCTACGCGCGCGCCGGACATACCCTCGATGTCGCATCGCTCGATCATCTCGCAATAGACGCCCGGCAAGCGTGAAAGGGCTCGACCGAGGTCGTGGCTTGAAATGGTTGCGGGCGGGCGGCCGTCGCGTGCCTGCAAGCGCCGTAGTGCTTTCGTCAGGCGATCGAAAGGCGCCGACGTGAACGCCCGAGGCTCGCGCATGGAACGAGCATCTTTGCTCTCGGTCGCCCAGACTCTTGCGCGGACTGAATTCTGATGAACGGCGCGAAAGGCCGTGACATGAGTCAAGCGGACGTCGTGCTCGGCATTCAATGGGGCGACGAAGGGAAAGGGCGCGTCGTCGACTCGTTTGCGGGCGAGTACGACGTCGTTGCGCGCTTCGGCGGCGGAGACAACGCCGGACACACGATCGTCGTCGGCGACCGGAAGATTGCGTTGCGCATCGTTCCGAGCGGCGTGTTGCAGGCGCGGCCGGAGTTGTTCATCGGCGGCGGCACGGTCGTCAGCCTCGAGGGGCTCGTTGCGGAGCTGGATATGCTCGCGGGAATCGGTGTTGACGTTTCCCGGGTGAAGGTTTCGGATCGGGCGCATGTGGTTTTTTCGTATCATGCGGCGCTCGATCGAGCCGGCGAGGCGGCGCGCGGGGATGCGGCGCTCGGTACGACCGGCCGTGGAATAGGACCCGCGTATACGGATAAGGCCGCGCGCGCGGGCGTCACGTTTGGGGAACTGCGTAAACCTGAGGCCGTAGCGGATCGGATTCGCTACAACCTCGTCGCGCGAGGGGCGCAGTTCGGGCGGGTGGAGTCGATGCCGCGCGAAGAGGACGTGGTGGCCGAGACGATCCGGCATCTGCCGCGCGTACTGCCGCACGTCGTCGATGGGGTCTCGTACATTCATGGGGCGCTCGAGCGCGGGAAGCGCGTGCTCGTTGAGGGGGCGCAGGGGACGCTGCTCGACGTTGGGTACGGGACGTATCCGTACGTGACGAGTTCGCATACGATTGCCGGCGGCGCGTGCATCGGGCTTGGAATTGGGCCGACGGCGATCGGGCGCGTCGTCGGCGTCGCGAAAGCGTACTGTACGCGCGTTGGGGCGGGCCCGTTTCCCTCGGAACTGTTCGACGCGATCGGGGAGCGGTTGCGCGAGCGCGGCGCCGAGTTCGGGACGGTGACGGGGCGTCCGCGGCGCTGCGGGTGGTTCGATGCTGTTGCCGGACGCTATGCAGTGCGCGTCAACGGCCTCTCGAGCGCGGTGCTTACGAAGCTCGACGTGCTTTCGGGTCTCGAGCGCATCGCGATCGTCACCGGCTACCGCCTCGGCGCAGCGCCGGCCGGGTTCGAAGCGGCAGGCGAGCCGGGTCTCGCGCTCGACCTCGAATGGTTCGAAGGATGGAGCGAGGAGATCGGCTCGATTCGCACGATAGCTGCGTTGCCGGCGGCCGCGCGCGCGTACGTCGGCGCGCTGGAACGCGCGCTCGGCGTCCCGATCGAGGCGGTCTCGCTCGGGCCGGAACGTAGCGCGATCGCGCTGCCGTAGCGCGGATGCCCGATGCGACGTCGCTTCGCATCCTGATCGTCGACGATGCGGCGGTCGAGTGCGACGTGTTCGCACACATCGCGCGCAACCTCGGTCACACGATCGTCGGCACTGCAGCCGATCTCGCGACGGCAACGCAACTCGCCGCGGCCCTCGTCCCCGAGATCATCGTCCTCGACGGCCGCTTCCCTCCCGGTGGACCCCTCGGCGCTCTGGCGCCGCTACGCGCGGCCGCCCCGTATGCGGCGATCGCAATCATCGCCGCGCCGGGCGAGCTCGATCTCATCCGCACGGCCCGCGCAGCCGGCGCGGCGGGAGCCTTCCGCCGCCCCCTCCTGCCCGCACAGGTTGCCGTCACCTTGCACGAGCTCGCCACACTTCGGGGGCGAGGCGGCTCCTGAGCATGCTTCGTGGTGCGGCGCCGCGAAATTAGGAGGCACCATGGCAGACGGATCCCCGATTGAAACCTACGCGAACCACACGAACTCAGCCCCGGCGATGCCGCAGGCCGATTTGCAGACTCAGGCGCAGCGGGACATCGCGCTCAAGCGCGCGCTCGTTTTTATCGGCATTGCGGCAGCTTCGGCGGGGCTTGCTTATGCGATCGTGCGCGCGACGTTGACGCGCGCCCCGGTCGATCCGCAGACCGAGCGCATTCAGCAGTTGATCGATGAAGCGAATCGGCTGCTCAAAGCGCTCGACGAAAAGAAGCCCGGGTAGGTGCTGCCGGAAGGCGGCGCCGCGCTGGCTCCGCCGCTCGGGCCCGGTGATGTCGTTGAGGTCGCCTGCAGCGACCTGATCGCGAAAACCGGCCAAGCCGTCGGGCGCTCGAACGGGATGGTCGTGTACGTCCTCGGGCCTTTGCCCGGGGAGCGCGCGCGCGTGCGCATCGAAACGGTGAAAGCGAAATACGCGGTCGGCGAGCTGATCGAACTCCTCGATCGTTCGCCGGATCGCGTCGAACCGTTCTGCCCGGTATTCGGTGAATGCGGCGGTTGCCAGGTGCAGCACCTGGCTTATCCGGCGCAGCTCGAGTGGAAACGCGATCTCGTGGAGAATGCGCTGCGGCGCATCGGCGGTATTATTGCGGACGTCCGGCCGCCCGTCGGTATGGACCATCCGCGCGCGTACCGCAACAAGATGGCCCTCGTCGTGAAGCCGCGCGAGAGCGGGGTCGAGTTTGGATTTTATGCGGCCCGCACGCACGACGTCGTCGCGATCGAACGCTGCCCGATTGTGATGGAACAACTCGACAGGACGATTGCGGGCCTCTGGGATGCAGCCCGCGATCCCGCGACCGCCCGCGGCTTCGGCGGTGCGCGGCACGTGATCGCCCGCGCCGGGCTCGCTTCGGGGGAAAGCGTCGTTTCGGTGACGACCGACCGCGCCTCGGGTTCCTTGCCCGGCATCGCCGCCCGGCTCGCGGCGAAGCTTCCGGGCGTCGTCGGCATCAGCAACTCGTTCGAACCGCCGAGCGAGAACGCCGTTATGGGACGGCGTAACCTCACCGTCTACGGAAACGCGGAGATGCACGAAGAGATCGACGGGGTACGCTTTCGCGTCTCGCCTGCGTCGTTTTTTCAAGTCAATAGCGAGATGGTCGGCAAGATTTTCGCCTACCTTGCGCCGCGGGCGGCGAGCGTCCGGCGGGTCATCGACTTGTACTGCGGAGCCGGAACGTTCGCGCTGTTCTTTGCGAAGCAGGGCGCGCGCGTCGTCGGGATCGAGGAGAACCCGCACGCCGTTCGCGAGGCACGGGCCAATGCCGCACTCAATGGGGTCGAGGAGCAAACGGCGTTCATGAGCGGGCGCGTTGAGGCGACGTTGCGCTCGAAGGTCGGTACCGACGCGCTCGGGGCCGCGGAGGTCGTGTTCCTCGACCCGCCGCGCAAGGGCAGCGACGAGGCGACCCTCGAAGCGCTCGTGCGGGCCCGGGTGCCGCACGTGTGGTATCTCTCGTGCAACCCCGCGACCCTCGCGCGCGACCTCGCGCAGCTTGTCGCCGGCGGGTACCGGCTCGGAGCCGTCCAACCGTTCGACATGTTCCCCCAAACCGGCCACATCGAGGCGCTCGCCTCGTTGCACCGGGCGGACGTCGCGCCGCTCGAATTCGTCAACCTTTAGTTAGAGGAGTAAACTTTGAGCGACATCGACGTCGCCTACGTCGCGAAGTTGGCGCGTCTCGCCCTGACCCCGGCGGAGATCGAACGATTCGGCGCGCAGCTCGGCGCGCTGCTCGAACACGTCGGCGCCCTCGCCGAGCTGCCGACGGCCGACGTCGCGGCGACGGCGCAGGTCATCGCGCAGAGTAACGTGACGCGCGAGGATCTCGCCGTGCCGTCGCTCGATCGTGAGACGGTGCTCGCCCAAGCGCCGAGCCGCGAGGGTCCGTATTTCCGCGTGCCGCGGATCATCGGCGAGGAGGCGTGATGGCGGATCGCAGTGCGGCCGAGGTCGCGCGCGCCGTCAATGCGCGCGAGACCTCCGCGGTCGAAACGCTCGAGGCGGCGTATGCGCGCATCGCCGAACGCGACGGTGCGATTGGGGCGTACCTCGCGCTCACGCAGGATCTCGCGCGCGCTCGCGCCGAGCGAGTCGATGCGGCCGTGCGCGAAGGAAAACGGCTTCCGCTCGCAGGCGTCCCGCTCGCGGTCAAGGACAACATGTGCCTCGAAGGTACGCCGACGACGTGTGCCTCGAAGATTCTCGACGGCTGGATCGCGCCGTACACGGCGACGGCGGTGCAGCGCCTGATCGACGCAGGCGCCGTTCCGCTCGGCAAGACCAATCTCGACGAGTTTGCCATGGGCAGCTCCTGCGAGAACAGCGCTCTGGGGAAGACGGCAAACCCCTGGGACCGCAGCCGCGTTCCCGGCGGCAGTTCGGGCGGGAGCGTCGCGGCCGTGGCCGCCGGCGAAGCGACGCTCGCACTCGGCAGCGACACGGGGGGCTCGATTCGCGAACCGGCGGCATTCTGCGGCGTGGTCGGCTTCAAGCCGACGTACGGACGCGTCTCGCGCTATGGCTTGATCGCCTTCGCCTCGAGCCTCGATCAGATCGGCCCGATCGCGCAAACGGTGGAAGACGCCGCGCTCGCCTACGACCTGATGGCCGGCAAGGATCCGCTCGACGCGACCACCGTCGATCGCGAGGTCGAGCCGGCGGCGGCGGGGCTGCGCGACGACCTGCGCGGCGTGCGCGTGGGGATCGTCAAGGAGTTCGGCTTGGACAAACTCGAGCCCGACGTGCGCGCGTGCTACGAGCAAGCCTACGACGATTTGCGCAAGCTCGGGGCCGAGTTCGTCGAGGTCGGCTTGCCGACGGCGGACTACGGCGTGGCGACCTACTACTTGATCGCACCGGCGGAGTGCTCGTCGAACCTCGCGCGCTTCGACGGGATGCGCTACGGTTTGCGCGTTGAAGGCCCCGATGTAGGCGCGACCTACGAGGCGACCCGTGCGGCCGGGTTTGGCGACGAGGTGAAGCGCCGGATCCTCATCGGGACGTATGCGCTTTCGAGCGGCTACTACGATGCGTATTACGTCCGCGCGCAGAAGGCGCGAACCTTGATTGCGGCGGATTTCGCCAAGGCGTTTGAGGCCTGCGACGTTATCGCATGTCCGGCGGCCGCGAGCCCGGCCTTCGCGTTCAATGCGAAGGCCGACCCCGTCAGCATGTATTTGATGGACTACTACACGATTCCGATGTCGCTCGCCGGGCTGCCCTCGCTCTCGGTTCCGTGCGGATACGTTACGCCCGCCGGGAGCGACAAACCGCTGCCGCTCGGGCTCGAGTTGTCCGCACCGTTGTTCGCGGAACGCGCGCTGCTCGGCATCGCGCATGCCTACGAGCGCGGCACGGGCCACGCTCGGGCCAAGCAGATTCCCACCCTCGCCGATGCGGTAAGCGCGCGATGAGCCCCATGGATGGGGCGTATACCCGAGCGTCCACGATGGACGCGGCGCCTCGGGTGACGGTTGCGGCGACCGCCTACGAAGTCGTCATGGGAATCGAGTGTCACGTCGAACTCAAGACGCAGACCAAGATGTTCTGCGGCTGCCTCAACGCCTTCGGAGCCGAGCCGAACACGAACGTCTGCCCGATTTGCCTTGGTTTACCGGGGGCGCTTCCCGTGCCGAACCGCGCGGCAATCGAACTGCTGGTGAAGGCGGGGCTCGCATTCGGTGCGGAGGTCCCGGCCTTTTCCAAGTTCGATCGCAAGAACTACTTCTATCCCGACATGCCCAAGGACTATCAGATCTCACAGTACGATATGCCGCTCACCGTCGGCGGCATCGTCCACTTTTGGCGCGACGACGGCTCGCGCGGCTCGTGCCGGCTGACGCGCATCCATCTCGAAGAAGATACCGGTAAGTCGTCGCACGCCGGTTCGCGCGACGGCCGGATCGCCGGCTCGACGTATTCGCTTGTCGATTTCAACCGTGCCGGCGTTCCCCTGATGGAGTGCGTCTCGGAACCCGACATCCGCAGCCGTGAGGACGCCGTCGCCTATCTCGAAGCGCTCAAGCGCACGTTCGTCGCCCTCGGCGTCAGCGACGTGAAGATGGAAGAAGGGTCGCTGCGCTGCGACGTCAACCTTTCGCTGCGCCCGTACGGCCAAACCGAGTACGGCACGAAGACCGAAATCAAGAACATGAACTCGTTCAACTCGGTCGCACGCGCGATCGAGAGCGAGATCGCACGCCAAACCTCAATCCTCGAAAGTGGGGGGCGCGTCGTGCAGGAGACCCGTGGCTGGGACGAAGCGGCCGGTGCGACCCACCCGATGCGCAGCAAAGAGCAGGCGCACGACTACCGCTATTTCCCCGACCCGGATCTGACGCCGGTCGAGTTTGCGCCAAGCGACGTCGCGCGCTTGCGGCAAGCCTTGGGCGCGTTGCCGGACGCGCACCTCGAGCGACTGATCGTCATGGATAAACTGCGCGTCGAGCAAGCCCGGCAGATTGTCGATGGGCCGGGCCTCTTCGAATACTATGCGGCGGCGGCCGGGATCTCCGGCAAGCCCCAGGCGACGGTCAACTTTCTCTTGGGCGATCTATCGCGGCTCGCGAACGAGACCGATACGCCGGTCTTTTCGTCGGGTGTGACGCCCGAGGCGCTGGCGGAGCTCGTCGGGTTGAGCGACGCTCAGACGATCAACTCCAAGACCGCGAAGGACCTGATCGCGCGCATCTGGGTGGAGGGCGGCTCGCCGGGGGCGATCGTTGCGGCGGAAGGCCTCGGCCAGCTGAGCGACGCGGGAGCGATCGATGCGGTCGTCTCGGAGGTGCTCGCCGGGAACGCAAAAACGGTTGACGACTACCGCGCGGGCAAGACGAAGGTCATGGGGTTTCTCGTCGGGCAGGTGATGAAAGCGAGCGGCGGCAAGGCGAATCCGACGCTCGCCGAAGCGCGCCTGCGCGAGCGTTTGGACGCGCCGCGTTAAGCCCAGTCGATGAGCTCACGGCTAACCGACGATCGCACCCTCGCCGTTTTGGATTTCGGCGCGATTCGTGATTTGGTCGGCAAGCAAACGATGACGGACCGGGGCGCGGCGCGCGCGGCAGCGCTCGCGCCGCGTGCCGATATCGCACTCGTCCGGCTCGAGCAGACCGCGACCTCGGAGATGCGGCGGATCGTCGCGGTCGCGCCGTTCGAGCTCACGCGCACGCGTGAAGTCGGCGAGGCGATCGTCCGCGCCGCGCGCGGCAGCACGTTGGCCGCCGAAGAACTTCGCGACGTCGGCATGGCGCTTGCCTCGGCCGACGCTGCCGTCCGGCGCATACGCGGGAGCGTCGCGCCCGTGCTGCAGGCTCGTTGCGCGGGGGCTCATCCGTTGCCGGAGGTCGCCGCGGCGATCGACCGCGCGATCGGCGAGCGCGGCGAAGTCCTCGACCGCGCGTCGCCCGCGCTTGCGCGCTTGCGCCGCAACGCGATTCACGCGCAGGACGAAGCCCGCGACCGCTGCGCGTCGATCCTGCGCTCGCCGAAATACGCGCGCGCGATACAAGAAGCGATCGTAACGACGCGCGAAGGGCGGTTCGTCGTTCCGGTGAAGGCCGAATTCGCGGGCCAGGTTCCGGGCGTCGTGCACGACACCTCGTCGAGCGGTCACACGGTCTTCATCGAACCGCTCGACGCACTCGAGGACAACAACCGCTTGCGCACCCTCCGCATCGAAGAAGAGCGCGAGGTCGCGCGAATCCTCGCGGAGCTTTCGCGCCTGGTCGGCGGCCGCGCGCCGCGCGCCGAGGCAAATCTCGAGGCGCTCGCCGAAATCGATCTCGTGCTCGCGCGCGCGCGCGTCGCGGCAAGCATGGACGGGGTCGCACCGATTATCGTCGATGCGCCGCGCATCGCGATCCGCGCCGGGCGCCATCCGCTGCTCGGCGAGCGCGCCGTCGCGCAGTCGCTCGTGCTCGACGACGAGGTGCGCCTGATCGTCGTTAGCGGCCCGAACATGGGCGGTAAGACCGTCACCCTCAAGCTCGCGGGGCTCTTCGTTGCGATGGCGTACTGCGGTCTTCAGCTGCCGGCCGCCGAAGGGACGACCGTCGGGGCTTTTGATTACCTAGGCTGCGATCTCGGCGACGAACAGTCGATCGCGGAAAACGCATCGACGTTTTCGGCGCATCTGCGGCGCCTGCGGACGATCCTCGAAGCGGCGGGCGCGCGCTCGCTCGTGCTTATCGATGAGATCCTCAGCGGTACGGAACCCGCGTCGAGCGCGGCGCTCGCGGTTGCGGTGCTCGAGCGTCTGCTCGCCGCCGGCGCGCGCGGGATCGTCACGACCCACAGCACCGAGCTCAAGCTCTTCGCGCACGCCACGCCGCACGTTCAGAACGCAAGCGTCCGCTTCGACCCCGAAAGCTACGCGCCGACGTTCCAACTCGACGTCGGGTCGCCGGGACAGTCGCTTGCCTTTCCGCTCGCACGTGCGCTCGGGTTGGAGCCCGAGATCGTCGCCCGCGCCGAGAGCCTCCTTTCAACGAGCGAACGCGATTACGACCGCGCGCTCGCCGAACTGACCGAGGTTCGCACGGAGGCCGCGGCCGAGCGCGATGCGCTGCGGCGCGAGCGCGCCCGTGTCGACTCGCTCGAAGCGGCCGCGCGCGAGCGCGCGGAGTCGCTCGACCGCGAGCGGCGTACGCTCGCCCGAACGGCCGACGAGCGCTTGGGCCGCGCGCTGCGCGAGTTCACGGCAGAGCTCGACCGGCGCACGCAAGACGGCGGGGCGCGCCGCCCCAAAGTCACGTCGGGGCAAGCGACCTTGCTCGGCCGCGTCCTCGATGAAGTTCATCGCGACCTCGGGATCGAGGCGCCGAAACCCGCGGCGCCGCCGCCCTCCAACGGCGGAAAGAAGCCGGAAGTCAGGCCGGGCGATCGCGTCTTCGTCGAATCACTTGGAAGTGAGGGCGAAGTTGTCGACGACTACGGCGACGGCGTGCTCGTCGCGATCGGCGCGATGAAGACCGTCGTTCCGAAGGCCGGTCTGAGCGTCACGCGCCGCGTCTCCGATGGTGCGGCGCCGAAAGCGCGTGCCGTCGCGCAGCCCGGGGCTGCTACCCTCGATGCCGCCGGCGCCGCGCGCACCCAGCTCGATGTCCGCGGCAAACGGTTCGTCGAAGCCGAGCCGCTCGTCGAAAAATGGATCGACGAGTCGGCGCTGGCCGGTCTCTCGCCGCTTCGGCTCATCCACGGGAAGGGAACGGGTTTGCTCGGGCGCGGCCTGCAGCAGTGGCTCAAGGAGCGCCCGGGCGTTAAAGCCGTGCGCTACGGTAATCCGGACGAAGGCGGCGGCGGCGTCACGGTGTTCGAACTGGGGTGAGCGCCGAAGTAAAAGCAACACCGCGCGAACAGGTTGCCGCGCTAACGAGCGGCTGCGACCACGTCGAGACCGCTGCCGAACTCGAGGAGCGCATCGCTGCGAAGGGCCGTTTGACGGTCAAGTTCGGGATCGATCCGACCGGGTCGCTGCTCCATCTCGGCCATGCGATCACGTTGCACAAGATGCAGCAGTTCGTCGAGTACGGCCATCGCGTCATCCTGCTGATCGGCGACTTCACCGCGAAGATCGGCGACCCGTCGGGCCGCAACGACACGCGTCCGCCGCTTACCGACAGTATGATCGCGGCGAACATGCGCGACTATCGCGAGCAGGCCGGGAAAGTGCTCGACCTCGAACGCGTGGAGGTCGCCTACAACTCGACCTGGCTCGCTCCGCTCTCGATGTCCGACCTGATCCGGTTGATGGGACAGACGACGGTCGCCCAGATGCTCTCACGCAAGGATTTCTCGGACCGCTACGAGTCCGGGGTACCGATCGCGTTGCACGAATTTCTCTACCCCATCGCTCAAGCGTACGATAGCGTCGCGATGCAGGCCGACGTCGAACTCGGCGGGTCGGATCAGCTCTTTAATTTCCTGCTCGCGCGCGAGTACCAGCACCACGCGGGCCAGCCGAAACAGATTTGCATGACCGTTCCGATCCTCGAAGGGACGGACGGCGTCGTCCGCATGGGCAAATCCAAGGGCAACTACGTCGGGCTCACGGAGCCCGCTAGCGAACAGTTCGGAAAACTGATGAGCATCCCCGACGAGATGATCCCGCGTTACGCGGAGTTGGCGGCGTTTTGGCCGCCCGACCGCGTTGCTGCGCTGCGTGCCGGACTCGCGGACGGGTCGACCCATCCGATGCTGGCGAAAAAGGATCTCGCCGAGGCGATCGTGACGATGTACCATGGGCCGGCCGAAGCCCACAGCGCTCGCGAGCGTTTCGAAGCGACGGTGCAGCGCGGCGAGATTCCGGCCGACGTGCCGGAGATCGCCGCAGATCCGGCCTGGCGCCACATCGCGGCCGCCCTCGTGGGCTGCGGGTTCGCGGCCAGCAAACGCGAGGCCGAGCGGCTGATCGCCGGGAACGCGGTGAAGGTCGACGGCAAGGTTATCACGGATCCGCGTCAGCCCTGGTCGATCGGCGCCGTTCCGGTCGTCATCTCGGTCGGCAGCCGCCGCTTCGCTCGCGTCACACCGCCCCGCTAAGGAGTTCATGAGCACTCATCAGGACAAGAAATCGCCGCCGCCGCGCACGTATACCGCGCGCCCGCCGCTCGGTCCGCAGACGCTCACGTGCCGGCGCTGTGGTCGCATCTACCCCTATCCCACACCGGGCGGCCCCGCCATCCGCTGCGAATGCGGCTGGCGCTACGAAAACGTCGACGGCCTAATCGAAGAAGAGTTCCGCCCGCGCCTCGGCGGCTAGCTTCGCGCCTCGGCGGTTAGCTTC
Organism: Vulcanimicrobiota bacterium; assembly: GCA_003158195.1. GTDB lineage: Bacteria > Vulcanimicrobiota > Vulcanimicrobiia > Vulcanimicrobiales > Vulcanimicrobiaceae > Palsibacter > Palsibacter borealis. The sequence continues at coordinate 20,434 of PMHP01000114.1, forward strand.
GCGCCGCGGCGGTTAGCTTCGCGCCGCGGAGCGTGTCACGCTGAGCCTGTCGAAGCGCAGCCGGTGCCCTAGCTTCGCGCCGCGAGTTGCTCGATGAGCCCGAGAACCTCATCGCGCGAGAGCACGTAGGCCGTTCGGCAAAACTCGCAAACCGCTTCGGTTTGGTGTTGCTCGCTTGCGATCTTGCGCAGTTCCTCTTCGCCGAGGCCTAGCAGCACGCGCTCGACGCGTTCGCGCGAACACGTGCAGGTAAACGCCACACGGTAGTCGCGCGTGAAGCGCAAATCCAGGTCACCGGCCAGGCTGCGCGCGAGATCCTCGACACTCGCACCCCCGTCGATCTGCGCGGTCGGCGACTCCATCTCCAGCGCCCGGCGCTCGATGACGCCAATCGTCCGTTCGTCCGCGCCGGGCAGCGCCTGTGCGATGATCCCCCCGGCGGCTTTGATCCCGCGCGGATCCGCGAGCACACCCAGCGCAACGACGCTTGGAATCTGTTCCGAGCTCATCAGGTAGGCAGCGATGTCCTCGCCGATTTCGCCGCTCTGCAATTCGACGATTCCGACGTAGGGCTGACCGACCTCGAAAGACCGCGTGACCTGCAGGTAGCCGTTTCCGACCGCGCCCCCGACGTCAAACTTTCCGCGGTCGTTGAGCGGCACGTCGACTTCGGGCCGGCGCGCGTACCCGCGCGCCCCGATCTCCTGCGGCGAATTGAGCTGGACGTCGGCGACCATACCCCGCAGCGGGCCGTCGCTTGCCACTTGCAGGGTCAACTTCTCCCGGCCCTTGAGGCTCGCGCCGAGCAAGGTTGCGCCGGTCAATAGGCGGCCGGTCGCCGCGCTTGCCGTCGGCGCCAGTTGATGGCGCCGTTGCGTTTCTCGAACGAGGTCGGTGGTGATGCCCGCGACGATGGAGAAACTGCCGTCGGCGGCGGTCGCGGTGACTATCCGGTCGGGCATCGTCCCGCAGTTTCCGAGGGCGAGCGCATTTCCTCCACGAACGCGGCGCGCGTGAACGTGCTCGTTATCCACGGCCCCAATCTCGATCTGCTCGGCACGCGGGAGCCGGAAGTCTACGGCGCGCAGACACTCGCCGACGTCGATCGCCGAATTGCCGAGGAGGGCGCGCAACTGGGAGTCCGGGTGGACTGCGTCCAGCACAACTCGGAGGGTGCGATCGTCGACGCCCTGCATGCCGCGCGGGGACGCTACGACGGAATTATCCTCAACGCGGCCGCGTACACCCATTACGGCTACGCGCTTCGCGACGCGATCGCCGCCGTCGGTATTCCTACGATCGAGGTCCACTTAACCAATACGTTAGCGCGCGAGCCCTTCCGGGCCACGAGTGTGATCGGCCCCGTCTGCCGCGGCACGATCGCGGGCTTCGGCGTGGACTCGTACCTTCTGGCCCTCCGTGCATTTGTATAAAGGAAGCAAGCCCCAAGGGACCCTCGCATGCAGCATTTCGCACCTAGTGGACGACGGCAGCACTCCGCGCATCTCCGCACATCCCCGCACATCCTGTGCTTCGCAAACCCGCATGGGGCGGGGATTTTTCGAGGGTGGGTGAAGGAGGGGGGATGCGGTCTGCCAATTAGGCTGCGGATGCGCGGTACATGGCATCCTACTCTTTCTTTTGGAGATTGAACGTTGACAAAAGCCGAACTAGTCGACGCCTTGGCGGAAGA
>PMHP01000084.1 GCA_003158195.1 Vulcanimicrobiota bacterium
GCCGCTCGAGAGGCGAGCGCTAAGAAAGCTTCCTAAGCCGTGAGCGCGGGCACTCGCGGCGCGGCCGAGAAGGCTCTGGCCGCGATCGGGCTGCAGGCGCTGCTCGTCGCCGCGCTGAGCCCGGCCGCGCCGGCCCTCCCGCCGCCCGCCGAGCCGCGCGGGCGCCCGACGTCGACACCGACCCCCGAAGCCACGCCAGGGACGACCTTTCCGTACGGCTCGACGCTTTTTTTCGTCCTCGACGACAAGATCGACTCAGGCTCGACCGCGCCCGGCACGACGATTCACATGCACCTGCGCACGCCGCTCGTGGTGAACGGCTCGACGATCGCTCCCGCGGGCGCGCCCGCAACCTTGCAGATCGTGACGACGCGCAAAGCCCAGACCGGCGACGAGGACGGGGCGGTCCAAGTCCATCTCGACCCGTTCGCGCTGCCGGGNNGATACGACCGACACGATCGGCGACATCTTCATCCCAGGGCACATCCTCTATCATGCGTTCCGCCGCGGCCAGCAGTTCGTCTTGCCGCCGGGCGCCGTGCTGCGCACGCAGACCGCCGCAACGATCGACGCGAGCAATCCGCGCGCCATCGTTCTCTCGACGCCGCCGCCGTTCGAGAGCACCTACGATACGCCGCACTCGGATCTGACCGCGCAACCGCTCTACACGCCGGCGCCGATCCGCCCGCGCCCGCTGCCGCATGGGAGGCCTACGCTACCGCCAAGTCCAACGCCGACGGTCGTGCCGACAACTCCAGCATCCGCCTCGCCGGCGGCAATCCCCGCGAGCGGCGCTCCGAGCGCCGCACCAAGCGCGGTCGCGTCTTGAAGCGCGCCGCACTGCCGGCCGCATTGGCTCTCGTGCTCGCGCCGGTGCTCGCACAAGCCGATCCGTCGCCGGCACCGACGCTCTTGCCCGTGCCGACCGCTAGCGAGCAGCCGTTCGTCCAGAAGGCGGCTAAGGATCTCGAGGCGCGCTATCCGACCGCCAACGATGCGGTCGCCGCGGGCTATACGCGTTTTACCAACGAGGACAAGACCGGCGCGATCAGTTACGAAAACGGCCACTGGACGAGCACCGATGCCGATCATCCGAGCCAACTCTGGTACGACGTCAATGGCCGGCTGCTCGGCGCCGACTATTCGGTGCCGCTCAGCGATACGCGCCCGAACCTTTTCGGGATCGATCCGTCGCGCTGGATAACGTTCCGCGCGCACGTCCACTACGGGCTCGTTGGTCCCGGCGGGACGACGACGTACGGCGGCACCGGCGGTGCGAAATTCAAGGCCGCCGGCGGAAACGTCGCGGCACCGACGGCCGATCAGCTTGTGGCGGCCGGCATCGCGAAGAGCGCAAGCGACGTTCGCTTCGTCTTCCCGTTCCCCGCGATCTGGGACCTCGAGGTTTGGATCCTCCCGAATCCGAGTGGAGCGTTCGCCGAAAGCAACCCGAACGTCCATCCGGTGAACCCGCCCAAGGAAATGGACTAAGAACCCCGCGCTGCGATCAGCGTAGTGCTGCGATGCGCTGCGCCATCATCTCCGCGACCGCGCGCTGACCGTCGACCGTAAAGTGCATGTTGCGCGGCATGTACGGACAAACGGGAAGCGCGCGCAAGGCCGGCCGCAAATCCCACAGAACGACGTGCGCGAGCGCGGCAATTCGCGCCGCGCGCCGGTCGGCGAGATCGAGATCGTATTTCGTCTTGTCGGCGAGATCCACGTAGCGCGGATAGTAACGTAAGGCGCGTGCGTCGCAGACGGCGACCGGGGGCGGCACGAACGCGACGACGGCGCGACCGCCACCCCCGCGGGCGGCGCGCGCGATCTCCGCAAATCGGGCTGCGGTCTTTGGTATCGCCTCGCCGCCGAAGGGCTCGTTCTCGACCTCGAGGGACGCAAAGTTCCCAAGAAAGTACCCTTCCGCTGCGGGCCGGTGCTTTACGATTGACACAAGCGGTTCGACGACGCGTACGTGCAGCCACGCGCGGAGTTGCGCGAGGCCGAATACCGCCGCAAGCCCGGTCTGCGCCGGCTGGCTAAAGCCGATGCTCGCGCGGAATTGATCGTCGCTAGCCAGCACGTCCTGCGCGTCGTTCGCGAAAGCATGGGCGAAGTATTCCACCACGACGAGGTCGGGATGGTAGAGCGGCGCAAACGCACTGACGACCGCCGCCTCTTGGTTTGGACTGTAGCCGGTGATTGCAAAGTTGAGGACTTCGACGCGCCGGTTGGGAAGGCGTCGCTGCAGGTCCGCTTGTAACAACCGCGGCCACGCCTGGGCCGTGTCGACGCCCTCGGCGCTGCTGAATGCGTCACCGGTTACCAAGATGCGCAGTGCCTGAGGCGGTTTTTCGATCGAGAATTGCGGCGCCGGAAACCCGAGCGCGTTCGAGGTGACGCGATAATCGTACGATTCCCAACGCAGCCGCGTCGTCCGCGAGGGAATCAGCTTCCATCCGAAACGCGCATCGGGCTCGAGCGATGCGCGTTCGCCCCAGCCGTTGACTTCTTGCGGATCGAAGGCCGCGACCGCCAGATCGGCGCCGACGGGCAAGAGCACGAGCACCAGCGCCCCCGCGGC
>PMHP01000040.1:0-784 GCA_003158195.1 Vulcanimicrobiota bacterium
CTCCGACTATCCGGTCCGCTCCGCGCAGGAGACCGGTGTGGCGACGGGGGGGTTCTACATCGTCCTCCCCGACGCCGCCGCGGTCGACGCGATGCACGCGCGCGCGGTCGCAGCGGGCGCTCGCATCCACCGTGAACTGAACGACACCGACTACGGCTCGCACGAGTTCGGCGCGCTCGATCTCGAAGGCCACCCCTGGAGTTTCGGCACGTACGATCCCGAAACGGCGTAGCCGCTCGGCTTGNNGCGTCGCAAACCCACGAGCGGTGAATTCCCAAAAAGAGCGCTCCGGTTCGTGCGACGTGCTCGTCGCCGGTGCCGGCCCCGTCGGGTTGTTCTTGGCGCAGCAACTCGTCGCGCGCGGACGGTCCGTGCGCTTGGTCGAGGCGCGCACGAACCAGTCGGAGCACTCGAAGGCACTCGCCATCATGCCGCGCACGATGGAAGCATTTGCCGTCGCCGGGTTCTGCGCGCCGTTTGAAAACGCGGCATATCGGCTGAATGCGGCGACGATCCTCACCCACCGCCAGGTGCTCGGACGCATACCGATCGAGCCGGCACAAACGCGTTTCGATTATATTGCGATCGTTCCGCAAAACGTCACCGAGCAGATTCTGCACGAGCAACTCGTGGCGGCGGGTGGAGCGGTCGAGTACGGCACGGAGTTCATCGGCCTCGTCGACGCGCCCGACGGCGTCACCGTGCGGCTTCGCTCGGCGCGCGGCGAAGAACGCAGTGCGGCACGCTTCGTCGTTGGGTGCGACGGCGCGCATAGCACCGTTCG
>PMHP01000040.1:793-30436 GCA_003158195.1 Vulcanimicrobiota bacterium
CGCGGCCGAGCCGACGCTCGATCTCGCGAACGAACTGATCGGGCAGCGGGGACCGTGGAATCTCGGCGCGTCGAAACTGCATTGGAGCAGCACCTTTCGCATCCATCACCGTCAGGCGCCCGGGATGCACAAGGGCTCCGTGTTCCTTGCCGGCGACGCGGCGCACGTTCACAGCCCGCTCGGCGGACAAGGCATGAATACGGGGCTCGGCGACGCGTTTAACCTCGCTTGGAAACTCGACTACGTGCTCGGCGGTTACGGCACCCCAAACCTCTTACCGAGTTACTCGCTCGAACGCCGTCGCGTCGCGAAAGACGTCATCCGTGCGACCGATCTTTTGACCCGCGCGATGGCAACCGCAAACCCGATCGCGCGGGGATTGCGGAATTATTTCCTTCCGCGGCTCGCCGAAAACGCAGCGTTTCGCGAGCGTTTCGTCACGACGCTCTCGGGGCTTGGGGTTCGTTATCGCAACTCGCCGATCGTCGACGGGGCGGGCGCCCGCGCGCCCGACGAACGGCTTCGCGCCGGCGATCGGGAGCGCCGGCTCTACGACGTCCTGGACGGCCGCTATCTGCTCGTCTATCCGGCGTCCGCGCCCGTCACCGCAGCCGCGGCGTTCGACAACTTCACGCAGCACTATGGCGGCGCCGTGACCGCGATCTCGTCGGACGAAATCGGCGAACCGTTCGTGCGTCTCGTCCGTCCCGACGCGTACGTCGCCGTCGAAGCGGCTTTGCACGGGGACGATCCGACGCCGGTGCTCGAACGCCTCGCGCGGGTGCTTGGGACCCACGTGCGCCGCAGCGCTCGGCCTGCTTTGGTCGTCTAGCGTTTGCGCGCGAGGAAGCGCAGACGCACGTAGTCGCCGGTCCAGTTTCCCGCGTCGTCACGCAAGCTCGGTGCGAGCAGCGCGGTGACTTTGTCGAGGATCGCGGCGCGTTCGTCCTTCGGCACCCCGGTGACGAACGGGTTCGCGAACGTCTCGAGCCACCTACGCATCCCCGCGGGCAGCGGGGTCGGACGCGCGAACGTCTCGATCCGCTCGACGTCGAAACCGTTTGCGCGCAGGCGTTCTTCGTATTCGCCCACGGTTGGATAATACCACGGAAAGCGCGACGCCGCTTCGATGCCGCGCGCATCGAGCACCGCGATGAGCGCGGTCGCGATCGCCGCAACGTTGCCTTTTCCGCCGAACTCCGCTACGAACCGTCCGCCGCGCCGCAAGGCGCGAGCGACGCCGGCCAGCACCGCATCGGGTGCGCCCATCCAATGCAGCGCCGCGTTGGAGAACGCCGCATCGAACTCCGCATCGAACGCGAGCGCGCGTGCGTCGCCGAGCCGCGCGTCGATGCCGCGCGCGCGTGCGGCTTCAACGAACTCCGGTGATGCGTCGACCCCGACGACCCTTGCCCCGGCCTCGACGAGCAGGGTCGTTAACGTCCCATCGCCGCAGCCAAGGTCGAGGATCCGTTCGCCGGGCTGCGGCGCGAGCAGTTCGACGACGGGCCGTCCCAGCTCGGGCACGAACGCGGCATTGCGCGCATAGTCTTCTGGATCCCAACGCTGCCCGCTCGCTTGCATGAAGTTTCTCTTGATGGATGCCCGTTGTAGCTTTCTTGCCGTACCGCAACCTTGAGCAGTGATACGGCCGCCGCGGCGAGAAGATTCGTAACGCGGCGCTGGTAACCCCTTGCCATTACCGCTTCGCGTTCCTTAGTCTGAGAGGAGCTCGTGGTCCGTGCAAAATCGGAGCGTATTTCGTTATCTCTTCTCGGTCGCGGCGTTCGCCGCTTTCGGTGCGGTGGGCCGGGCACCGGTTGCCCTCGCGGAATGCGCTGCTCCGAGCGGGCACATCTTTGGCGTAGTCACGCTCGACAATCGCGATCCATCCAACCGGATCACGCTGCCGGCCGGCGCGAGCGTGCGGGTAAACATTGCGGAAGTCGTCAACAGCTCCTACCGGCAAATCGGCGTGGTCGAGCTTGGCCCCGTGATCGAAGGGCCTGACGGCGTACGCCGGGTGAGATACAGCGTGAGTCATTTGCCCCTCGGCGTCGAGTTGCGAATTTGGGTCGAGCTCGTGCAGCCGCCGAACGCGTCGCCGGCGCCGTCTTCCGAAGGACTGAATCTGATCCACTTCCGGCCAAAGGATCCATCGTTGCAATTGAGCGAGGTGTACGCGGTAACATTGACGGGCGCACATTCGTCGGCAGAAGATCGCGACTTCGTTCCGTACGTGCTCGAAATGCCCCCGATGCCCGAGGGCGTCCCAGCCCCAACACCGAGTAGGACCTAGAGGTCTGAATTGCACGTGAGTGACGTTGCGTCGGCATCGCCTCATAATAAGGACGTTCCGCCGCCGGTGGAGGAACGCGGAAGTGAGGCGCGCGCCGAGCCGTCCCCCGCCGCAACCACTCCAGACAACGGCGAGAAACCCGCACCCGAAGACGAGGGCACACCGCCGGATCCTCGGAGCACCGGTGCTGTGCTTGCGGAGTGGGCGAACAAAGCCAAGGAGCTTTGGCAGATCGTTTCGGGTCTGGCCCTAAGCATCTTCGGCGTTCTTGCGATTCTCGCGATTGCGGTTCCCATTCTCGACGAAGTTAGCGGCAAGTCGATCGCGATCTCCGACATCAGCATGCCGAGCGATTTGGCCGGCCGGGGCTACTCACCGGTCGTTGCAGCTTCGCGGCTGCGCGATGCGGTCGAGGCTTACGTGGAAGAAGTAAGTACGGTGGGCCAATTTTCGGCGCTATCGCTTGCGCAGGAACAGCCGGCGCTGGTGCTGCCGTCGCTCGGGCTACCGCTCGATGTCGTGGGTGACACGATGGCGCGCACGTTTCATTTAGGTGGTCGCAAACGCATCACCGGCGAGATCACCGACGGACCGTCGGGCCTTTCACTCCGCCTTCGGCTCAACGATCGCGTCATTTTTCAGGGCTCTCGGCGAGTAAGACGGGGAAGCGATCCCGCCGACAGCATCGACGCGCTGCTTGCTGCCGCGGTTCCGTCGATCTTGGAACAGTACGCACCGTATATCGAAGCTGCTCATTTACTCGACAAGGAGAAGTTGCCGGATCTCGCCATGCAGAAAGCGCAAGCAATCATCGACGCACTTCCGGACTCGAACGATAACGTTCCCGGGGCGTACATCGTTTTTGGCATCGTGTACTACCAGAAGAAGGAGTACGCCGCCGCCACCGGCGCGTTAAGAAATGCGATTCGACTGCGGCCAAACAGCCCGCTGGCCGCGGTCGCCTGGAGGAATCTCGGTTTAATCGACGTCCAGCAGAACAAATTCGACGACGCAGTCGCCGACGAACAACGGTCGGCCGCGGCCGAACCTGGCCTCGATCCGCTTGCTGAACTCGCCGTCATCTATGCAGAACAAGGTAAGAACGACCAGGCGATCGCCGAAAACGAAGCGGTGCTTCGCCTCAATCCGCCCGCGTCCACGGCCGAAGGGGCCTATTTGAATCTTGGCGCCCTATACAATCGTGAAGGGAAACGCGACCGTGCGCTTGCGGCTTTCGAAAGCGCTGCGCGAATCAATCCCAGAAGCGCCGAGGCACACACGGCCCTAGGCACCGTTCTGACTATGATAGGGAAGTTGACACCGGCAGCTTCCGAGCTTCGGACGGCTGTCAGACTCGACCGGCGCGATGGCGACGCCGCGTTCAACCTCGGCGTGGTCGAGAGCGCACAAGGGAAGACCGAACAGGCCATCGCGGATTTCCGCGACGCGCTGTCCCTCGATCCACGTCGCAGCGCGGCTCGATTTGGCCTTTCCAATTTGTACGATGCCGAGGGCAAGAGCGCGCTCGCGGTCGAGCAACTCGTCGCCGTTCTGCGCTACGATCCCCGCAACGCGATCGCGCTCAACGCCCTCGGCGGTGCCTACTACAACGAGGGCAAAAAAGACCAGGCCGCTGCCGAGTGGCAGAAGGCCATCCGCATCGACCCGAAGCTGCCCGACCCATATCAAAATCTCGCCGTGTACTACGCGAGCATCGGCAAGCCTCATGAAGCAAAGCTCTCGGACGAGCGCGCTATAGCGGCGGACCCGACGTTTGCGCCCGCATACTACGATCTCGGGCTCGCTTACGACACAGAGAAGAACTACGACGCGGCGTCTCGTCAGTTTCGTCACGCCATCCTGATCGACCCGAAGAATTCTGCGTATCATCGGGCGCTGGGCGAAGCTTACGCGAGGGCTCGCAAGAACGACGCTGCTATCACCGAGTACCAGACCGCCGCTTCGCTCAGCCCTCGTAACGCCGGCATCTATCACGACTTAGCCATTATCTACGATCGCGAAGGCAAACACGATCGAGCAGCAATCGAGTCTCGGAAAGCGCACGAGCTCAATCCAAATCTCGCCCCTCGCGATCTCTCTCGAGGGCACTCCTAACTCTATCATTCTTCTAAAGTACGGCAGTATTACGAAAGGATCTCCATGAGTAGCCGCTTTATGCTACGAGGTGCCAAGCGTCCATTAGAGGTCATCGCGGTATTGTTGCTTGCTGTTGCCCTCTTTAGGACGCCGCCTGCCCGGGCGCAGATTGACGTCAGCGCGGCGGTCACTAAGACTTGCGCGGTGATGTCCGGGCAAACAAAGGCCGACGGACAGTCGCTGCAATTCTTGATGTTGCTCGACAACGACCTCTCGGATACGAACCCGGTCGCACTGGCTCTTCAGCGCGGCGTCCTCGCACAATGCCCGAAAGCATATCTAAGCTATCAGCAACGTCTGCGCGTCAACAATCCCTACGCAAACGGGTCGCTCCTCGGCAAGCCGGTCACGCTGCTCAACTCCGGTACGTCTTCGAACACCGCGGCGTCGAGGCCGCAAGACTATGCGCTTCGGTGCCGTGGCGGAGCCGGCATGGCTTCGGCTGCCGGCCGTACGCTCGTCGTGAAATTCTCGGATCCCGGGCATCCGGCGATGCAAGGCCTGCAGCCGGGCCAATGCGGTTGGGATGGCCGATCGTTACGGGCGGACGAGCCGAGAGTGATCAACGCGCTGCTGGACACCAATCGTCGCGCTCTCAGCGGGGTCAAGGCAACGAACGCCGGCGGCATGTGGACGTTCTGGGTTTACAACGTAAAGGGGCAGTTCTTTAACACGACGGCGATCGCCAAGGGAACGCCGGCGCAAAAGCCCTGAGAGCACCACGAGTTGCCGGGCCGCAACCTTGAGTCGCGTTGCTTACCTTCAACAGATGCTGACGGAACGAGGCTCCCGGCGGAGATACGATCGAGGACTCGCGCATCAGGCAACGACAAATCTTTTTAGAATCCAACGAGGAATACATGGCTAGTACCAAAGGCACCGTGGTCGTCACGGGCGCGAGCAACGGCTTCGGCCGTCTTGCCGCGGAGCTGTTCGTGCGCGACGGCTGGCGCACGTTCGCCACGATGCGCGAATCTACGGGACGCAACGCGAAAGCGGCGGCGGAGCTGCGTTCGCTCGGTGCGGAGGTCGTCGAACTCGATGTAACGAGCGACGCATCCGTCGACGCCGCCGCCGCGACGATCCACGCCGCCGCAGGCTCGGTCGACGTGCTCGTCAACAACGCCGGAAACGCTTACATGGGCATCACCGAGGCGTTCACGCCGGCGGCGGCCGAGCGGCAGTTCGCGACTAATGTAATCGGGCCGCTGCGCGTCAACCGCGCATTCCTCGGCGGCATGCGCGAGCAGCGCCGGGGCCTCGTCATCTACGTGAGCTCGGTCGTCGGGCGCCTCGCGATTCCATTTATGGGAATCTACGCCGCAAGCAAATGGGCGCTCGAAGTGCTCGCAGAGTCGTCGTCGTACGAATTGCGTCCGTTCGGCGTCGAGGTCGCGATCGTGCAACCGGGCGCCTACGAAACGAACGTTATTGCTTCGATGACCGCGGCCGACGATACGGCGCGCGTCGCCGCCTACGGCGACGTCGCCAAGATCTTCGACCAACTCGGCGCCGGTCTGGCTGCGAGCGCGAAGGAGCGGTCCGCCGGCGAAGTCGCGCAAGCGATTCTCGCGCTAGCGAATGCCCCGGACGGAACCCGCCCGCTGCGCACGGTCGTCGGCGGCAACGCGGAGGTCGAGCAGATCAACGCTCGTACGGCTCCGCTCGAGCGCGCCGTGCTCGAGTCCTTCGGTCTGAGCGCATTGCTCGGCCCGGAGCCCGCGCTGGCCGGCCAAAACTAGTCGACGCAGAGCCGGCCTCTTAGGCAGCCGCCCAAGCCGCGAGCAGTTCGGCTTCCCGTTCGGGCGTGAGCCCAGCCTTCCACGGGCGATCCGGCGGCCGCGTTTGCAGCCAGGCGAGCGTGTCGCGGGCGGTTTCGACGAGTGGGCGCACGCGCAAGCCGCTTTGCATCGCACGCGCGTTACCGACGTCGAAGAAGCCGGGGTAGCCCGCGCTCGCCGGAATCCAGAGCGGCAGCCCCATCCAGGCTTCGACACCGTGCGCTTCGAGAAACGCTTCCTCGACCCAAATGAAGTTGGGATCGCAGCCGGCAGCTTCGGCGCACGATGCGAGCACGTCGCCGATCGTAAATGCGCGCGGCGGGGAGACGGCGTTATATGCGCCGCTTGCGCCGGTCTCGAGCAGGTGCACGATCCACTCTGCGAGATCGCGGGCGTCGATGAACTGCATAGGATCGGCCGGCGAGTTCGGCGCGAGCACGTCGCCGCCTCGGGCGATGCGATGCGGCCAATACGTGTAGCGATCGGTCGGATCGTACGGGCCGACGATCAAGCCCGGTCGGATCACGATCGTGCGTTCCGCGCCGAACTCGTCTTGCGCGGCTCGTTCGCACAGCGCTTTGAGCGGGCCGTAGTGCTCGATCGCGAACTCTTGCGCCGATGCGCCCTCCGGCAAGACCGCAAGCGGGGCCGACTCGTCCCGCACGAGCTGCTTGTCGTCGTGGGCGGACACGGAGCTGATGAAGACGTAGCGCTGCGCGCGCTCGGCGAGATAGCGCGCCGACAACCCGACGACGTGCGGGACGAAGCCGCACGTGTCGACCACCGCATCGAAGTTCCGGTCGCCAAGGCGCGCGAAATCGACGGCTCGGTCGCCCACCAGACGTTCGACCCCCGGGAACTCCTCCGCTGCCGCCTTCCCGCGATTGAACATGGCGACGTCGTGACCGCGCCCCTGCAATGCCTGCGTCAGGTGGCGCCCGACGAAGACCGTACCGCCGATGATCAGGACCCGCATGGTGATTTGCCTCAACTCGCTTGGCCGTGAGGGAACGAGTTCCCGGCAGAGATAAGGGTGCGAACAATGAAGACGCACTGGATCGAGCGCGAGGTTACCGGCTCGAGTATGCGAGCGTATGTGGCCGAGCCACGCGGCGTGCCGAAGGCCGGCGTCATCGTTCTCCAAGAGATTTACGGCGTCAACGATTTCGTTCGGACGATTGCCGAAGGCGTCGCCCGCGAGGGCTATCTCGCGATTGCGCCGGACCTCTACCATCGAACGGACCCCGGTCTCGATCTCTCGCGCCCCGAGGGCCAGGAGAGAGGCATCGCGGCCGCCTTCGCCACGACCCTCCCGCAGATCGTTGCCGACTTGACGGCAAGCGGCGCTTACCTAAGCGAACGGCTCGGCCCCGAGGCGCAGATCGGCACCTGGGGCTTTTGTTTTGGCGGCTCGATCGCGTTTATCTCGGCGACTTTGCCCTTCGTCCGCTGCGCCGTCTCGTTTTACGGAGGCTCGATCGCGCGCTCGCCCGTTCCGGACCGTCCCGCGTGGATCGAGCAGGCGCGCGAGGTGCGCGCCCCGATTTTCTTTGCGTTCGGCGGCGCCGACGAGCACATCCCTCCCGAAGATCGTGAGACGATCCGCAAGGCGCTCGACGGGCGCGGTAAGCACTATGAGATGCACGTTCTCGAGGGTGAAGGACACGCATTTTTTCGGCTGGGTTCCGAGAGCAACGCCGGCTCCCGCGAAATCTGGCCACGCGTGCAAGCGTTCCTCGCGCGCTATCTTATTCTGTAGCCGCCGGTTCGAATCGCCCGCTCTCGGCCGCGCGTTCGAGCGCTGCGGGCACCCGCCAAAACGCGGGATCTTCTACGGCAAACGTGCGAACCGTCGCGAGAACGCTTGCGACACCGATTTCCTCGGCGTAGGCCATCGGGCCGCCGCGCGTTCGCGGAAAGCCGTAGCCGTGAAGCCAGATCGTGTCGATGTCGCCGCGAGAGGTCGCGATGCCGTCGTCGAGGATGCGCGCGCCCTCCATGACGAGCGCGTAGACGCAGCGTTGCACGATCTCTTCGTCGCCGAGGTGGCGCGGCGCAAAGCCGGCGCGCGCTCGTTCGGCGGCGACGATTGCGTCGACGGCAGGATCGGGCCGCCGCGCACGGTCGCCGGGCTCGTAGCGATAGTAGCCCTGCCCCGTTTTCTGGCCGAGCCGGTTCGCCGCGACCATCGCGTCGGGAAGATCGGAGACGGCAAACGGCGGCGCGGCGCCGCGCTTAATGCGCTCGTGCTTCGCGCGCCAGCCGACGTCGATGCCGGCGAGGTCCGAAACGGCGAACGGCCCCATCGCGAACCCAAAGCCCTCGAGCGCGGCGTCGACCCGCGCCGGTGTCGCACCGGCAAGGACCGCGAAATCCGCTTCGCGCTTGTAGCCGAGGAGCATGCGATTGCCGACGAAGCCGTCGCAGTTGCCGACGACGACCGGAATCTTTCCGATCCGTTCGCCGAGTGCGACCGCAGCCTCGATCGTGGCGCGGGCGGTCGCGCGACCGCGCACGACCTCGAGGAGTTTCATCACGTGCGCGGGACTGAAGAAGTGCATCCCGATGCTGCGCTCCGGCTCAGGTGCGGCGCTCGCGATCGCGTCGATGTCGAGCGTTGACGTGTTCGTTGCAAGGAGGGCGTCGTGCGCGCAGAGCGCTCCGAGTCGCGCGAAGATGTCGCGCTTGAGCGCAAGATCTTCGAAGACCGCTTCGATCGCGACGTCGACGTCCGCCAAGTCTTCGAGTCGCTCGCTGCGTGCGATGCGGGCGAGCCGTTGCTCAGCCTCATCGGGCCCAAGGCGGCCGCGCGCGACCTGCGCGTCATAGGTCGCGGCGATGTGCGCGCCCGCGCGCTCGAGCGCTTCGGGCGACGCATCGACGAGTCGCACGTTGATGCCGGCGTTCGCGAAATTCATCGCGATCCCGGCGCCCATTGTTCCGGAGCCGACGACCCCGGCGCGGCGAACGTTCGTAGCAGGCATCGCCGCTACGGTACGGCCGGAGGCACGAAGTACCTACCGACCGAACGGCTCGCGGATGGAGCAACCAAGGCGCCCGTACGATATCGATCGTCTCACGGACGTCGCGCTAGCGGTTTTTGCGCAGCGCGGTTTCGACGGCGCCTCGATGGACGACGTCGCGCGAGCGGCCGGCATCACCAAGGCCGCGATCTATCACCACGTCAGCGGAAAGGAAGAACTGCTCGAACGCGGTCTGCGCCGAGCCCTCGAGGCGTTGTTCGCGATGCTCGATGAATCGGGGGCTTCCGAAGGCCGGCCGGTCGAGCGCCTGCGCTACATCGTCCGCCGCGTCGCCGAACTCGCGATTGAAGTCCTGCCCGAGCTGACCGTTCTCGTTCGCGTGCGCGGCAATTCCGAGACCGAGCGCAACGCAATCGAACGGCGGCGCGCGTTCGATGCGATCGTTGCCGGGATCGTGCGCGCGGCCCAAGAGGCCGGTGAGTTCGATCCGGCGCTCGACGCCGCCATCGTGGTCCGCTTGATCTTTGGAATGTGCAACTCGATCGTCGAGTGGTACCGGCCGCATGGCCGTTACACGAGCAGCGACATCGCCGACGCCGTCGTTCGGATCGTCTTCGAAGGACCGCAGCTAGGGCCATAGATTTCATCATGTGAAAAGGAATAGGTTCAAATATGAACGTATTCACCTTTGCATGAAACGTGTGCTTCCGTTCACCTCCGGCTCCGGGCTCTTTCTGCTCTTCATGCCGCTCGCGATCGCGTGGCGCGGATGGTGGGCCTGGTTGCCGATCGCGATCATCTTCGTCGTCGTCCCGATCCTCGATCGCTTCGGCGGCATTTCGACCTGGAATCCCGATCCCGCATCCGAGTCGGAGCTCTCGGCCGATCGCCGCTTCCGGACCGTGGTCTGTCTCTGGGTGCCGGTCGCGTTCGCCTACACCGTTTGGGCGCTCGTCGTCGCCGCGGCTCCGGCGACGCCGTGGGTCGACCGCATCGGCCTCGCGCTCTCGATCGGGTTCATGAACGGCGTAATCGGGATTACCTATGCGCACGAGTTGATCCATCAACCATCGCGCTTCGAACAATTCTGCGGCGAAGCGCTCTTGGGGCTCGTCTCGTATCTGCACTGGCGCATCGAACACGTTTTCGGACACCACCGCTGGGTCGCGACACCGCGGGATCCCGCCACCTCGCGACTCGGCGAACCAATTCACGCGTTCTACGTTCGGTCGGTCGCCGGATCGCTTGTCTCCGCCTGGCATTTGGAATGCGACCGGCTCCAACGCACCGGCGCGCGCAGGTTCGGACCACGCAATCGCATGCTCTGGTACGCGCTCGTCACCGCGCTCGCCTACGGGCTCGCGTTCGCCGTCGGCGGACCGATCGGCGCGCTCTTCTTTGCGCTGCAAGGCATCGCGGGCTTCTCGAGCCTCGAGGTCATCAACTACATCGAACACTACGGCTTGCAACGCCGCGAGATCCTGCCCGGCCGTTACGAGACGACCCGGCCCCGGCACTCTTGGAACGCGGGCCAGCGGCTTTCGAACGCGCTGCTGATCAACCTCGCGCGCCACTCCGACCATCACGCGATCGCGAGCCGGCGTTATCAGATCCTGCGCACGTTCGACGAGGACCAGGCTCCGCAGTTGCCGCAAGGGTACGCCACGATGTTCTTGATCGCGCTCGTTCCGCCGCTGTGGTTTCGGATCATGGATCCGCTCGTGGCGCAGTGGAACGCGCGCGAAGACGTCGCGGCCTGAGTTCCCCGCAGCCGGGGCGGCGCGAACGCAAGAAGCTCGCCGCCCGTTCTGCGATCCTCGACGCATCGGCGCGCCTCTTCGTGAAGAAGGGCTTCGAGGGGACCCGAATCGAGACGATCGCACAGGATGCCGACGTCGGCGTCGGGACCGTGTACAATCACTTCGCAACCAAGGCCGACATCCTGGTTGCGATCCTGTTTGGCGACGTCGCCGACGTGGTCGCGGGGACGCGCGCGATCGTCGAGCGCGGCGGCCCGGATGCGGCGGCGGTTGTCGGGGCTGCGGTCGGCGTGCTGCTCGGCGTGATGGAGCGCCGCCCGCGCAATTTGTGGCGCGATTTGATCGGGCACGCGCTGCTCGACGGCGGCGCCCTCGGCCTTGCTTACCGCAGCGCCGAGACCGTGCTGCTCGGCGTCGTTCGCACCGGCTTCGAGCGCCTGCGCGCGAACGGCCGCATCGATGCGAAGCTTCCGGCCGAAGAATCGACCGAAATTGCGTTCGCGCTGGCCAAAACCGGCATTTACCGCTACGCGTTCAACGACGTCTCGGCGGCCGACGTCGTGAAAGACCTGGAGCGCCAGATCCGTACCGTCGCTCCGGCGCCGGAGAGCGCCACCGTAGCGCGAATACCGGCGGAGACATGAGCTCGACAAGGGGTCATTCGTGAGCAGCGACTTAGCGGTACTCTTAGTTGAAGATCGTGCGGACGACATCGAACTAACGCTACGGGCTTTTAAAAAAGGAAATATCGCGAATCCGATCGTCGTCAAGGAAGACGCCGTTTCCGCCTTGGCTTACCTCACCGACGCCGAAAAATCCGCTCCGGCAATAATTTTGTTGGACATCAATCTGCCGGGCATGAGCGGCCTCGAGCTCTTAAAGCGCATTCGACAAAGTCCCAAGACGAAAAGAACCCCCGTAATCATGATGACCTCATCGAGTCAAGATGAGGACGTCATAAAGGCCTATGACGATGGGGCGAACAGCTATATCCGCAAGCCGATAAATACGACGGAGTTTAACGCTTTAGTCGTGCAATTAGGAATGTATTGGCTAGCAACGAACATCCCGCCGTGCCGGTAGAACCGTTTCGCCGCGGGGACCCGACGACAGCGCCCGCACGCCCGCGATGCCGAATGCGAGCGACGCGACGATCTCAAGCGAGACGACGACCCACGAAATCGGGGCCACGCCGTTACCGGGGAACGCATCGCTAAAGGCGCTCCAGCGCGGCAGCAGGTGCACGGCGGCGATGCCGATTGCGTGGGTCAAGCCGACGAAAGCGGCGACCGGCGCGGCGTAGCGGTTCGCCGCGAGCGCAAGGCCGATCGCAACCGCCGCGAGGACCGTGGCCGCGATCCCGGACCAGAAGACCTCCGGCGTGATCGCGTCGATGCCGCGCCGGAAATGGTCGGCCGTGTGCGCTGCAATCGCAAGCCCATACAAAATGGCGGTAATCCGAAGCCCCTTCACACCTGCAAGCGTACGCGATATCCTACTTCCAATGAAAGAGGCATTTGGAAGCAGAACCGCGCGAATCGACGCCCCCGGCGCCGCGCGGCTGCTCCGCGATCCGCGCGTGCTGCAGCTCGTCGGGGCATTCCTCGAGCGAGCGGCGTTGCTCAGCGACGTGGCGCGAGAACTCGATATTCCTCTAAGCACGGCTTGGCGCATGGTCACCCGGCTGGTGGCGTGCGACGTTTTGCGCGTCCGAAGCATCGAACGGCGCGCGGGCCGGGCGTTGCGGCGCTACCAGGCGGTAGCGCCGGTACTGTTCTTGCCCTATGAGGCCGAGGGCGACCGGCTGCCCGACGACGTGGTCCGTGGGCTCGTCGAGATGCGAGTCGACGAACAGGTTCGCGGGCTGATGGCGGCTGCCGGGCTGACCTTGCGAAAGAGTGGCGTGCTGTCATGGGGCACCGTAATCTATGCGGATCGTCACGGTCACTTGGTCGTGCGCCCCGACTTCGAAACGGGCCGGACGCCCGCATTGCTCGCGTCCGACGGCCCGGCGTATTTGAATTTCTATTCCGACGACCTGCGACTGACAAGTACCCAGGCCAAGCGGCTGCAGATCGAACTGGTCGCGCTGCTCAAGCGATACAAAGCGTGCACGGGTACGTCGACCTACACCGTGTCCGCGGTGCTCGCGCCGCTCGTGCGCCCGGCCAAAAAGACGGCCGGGACTCGTGCGTTGCGGCGCGGAAAGCGAGCGGGATGAAGCTCCAGAGCTACGCCGCCGGGCGCTGGTACGAGGCGCCGTCCGGCTTCGTCGAGGTCAAGAGCGCCGTCGACGGCCGAACGATTGCGGAGGTGTCGAGCGCGGGGCTCGATTTCGGCGCGATGGCGCGTTACGCGCGCGAGACCGGCGGCTCGGCGTTACGCGCCCTGACGTTCCACCGGCGTGCGACCCTGCTCAAAGACCTTGCAACGTACCTGAACGAGCGCAAAGAGATCTTCTACGAACGCTCGTACGACACGGGTGCGACCAAACGCGATCACGCCTTCGATATCGACGGCGGCATCGCAACCCTGTTCGCGTATTCGTCGATGGCGCGGCGCGCGCTGCCCGACGAATGCTTTGCGCTCGACGGCGATATCGAGGCGCTCGGCAAGAAGGGCACGTTCGTCGCACGCCACATCATGACGTCCTTGCACGGCGTCGCCGTCTTCATCAACGCCTACAACTTTCCGTGTTGGGGAATGCTGGAGAAACTTGCGCCCGCGTTCGTGGCCGGCGTGCCCTGCATCGTCAAACCCGCGACGGCGAGCGCGTACGTCACGCACGCGATCTTCAAAGCGATCGTCGAGTCGCAGATCCTGCCTGAAGGCTCCGCGCAGCTGATCGCCGGCGGCACGGGCGACCTCTTCGATCATCTCGGCAGCCAAGACGTCGTTTCATTTACCGGGTCGCTATCGACCTCGCTGCGGTTGCGCAACCATCCCGTCGTTGCAGAGAAGGCGGTGCGGTTCGTCGCCGAACGCGATTCGCTCAACGCGGCGATTCTGGGGCCCGACGCCGCGCCCGGAACACCGGAGTTCGATCTGTTCGTGCGCGAGCTCGTTCGCGAGATGACGACCAAGGCGGGCCAAAAGTGCACGGCCATTCGGCGCGCGCTCGTTCCGCGCGCCTTCTATGGCGCGGCGGCAGCCGCAATCGCTGAAAAGCTGCGCGCGGTAACGATCGGCGATCCGCGGCTCGAAAACGTGCGGATGGGCGCGCTCGTCGGGCTCGCCGAGCGTGAAGCCGTGCGCGCGAACGTCGACCTCCTCGAAATGGAGACGAAGGTGCTCTTCGGCGATGCCCGTCGCGTCGAGGTCGTCGGTGCGGACGCCGAGCACGGGGCCTTTATGTCGCCCGTGCTTTTGGGCTGCGAGCTGCCGCTCGAGGCGACGAAGGTGCACGAAGTTGAGGCGTTCGGTCCGGTCGCGACGTTGATGGCCTACGACACGCTCGCGGACGCCGTCGAAATCGTCCGGCGCGGCGGCGGCAGTTTAGCCGCCTCGATTTTCACCTACGACGCGCAGGCCGCAAACGCATTGATCCTCGGCATCGGTTCGTACCACGGCCGCATCATCTCCATCGACCGCGACGACGCGGGCGAACAGACCGGTCACGGATCGCCGCTTCCCTCGCTCGTCCACGGCGGTCCCGGGCGCGCCGGCGGCAGCGAGGAACTCGGCGGGATCCGCGGCGTGTTCCACTACATGCAGCGCACGGCGATTCAGGGTTCGCCCACGCGGCTCGCTTCGCTCTTGCGCGCGTGGTCGCGCGGCGCCGCAGAAGTCGCGAAGGACGGCCACCCCTTCCGTCATCGCTACGAAGAGCTCGAGGTCGGCGAAACGATCCACACCGCGGCGCGCACCATCACCCTCGACGACATCGAGCATTTCGCACGCTTTACGGGCGATAGGTTCTACGCGCACATGGACGAGGAGGCCGCTAAGGCGAACCCGTTTTTCCCGGGACGGGTCGCGCACGGGTACCTGCTCCTCTCGTTCGCGGCGGGTCTGTTCGTGGAGCCCGCGCCCGGTCCCGTGCTCGCGAACTACGGTCTCGACAACCTGCGCTTTTTTAAACCGGTCTCGCCCGGCGACGCGATCGACGTGCGCTTGACGGTGAAGCAGAAATCGCCGCGAAAGCCCGAATACGGCGAAGTACGTTGGGACGTGGAGATCACGAACCAGAACGGCGAGACCGTCGCCTCGTACGAATTGCTGACGATGAACGCGACCGAACTCGGCGTCTCGCAAGCGGCGCTCCTTCCGGCGTAGCCGAGGATGACTCCCGACCGAAGCGCCTTACCGCTCCACGTCGAAGAAACGATCGGTGCCTTCGCGGAGCTGCACGCCTCGCATTCCGGTGGGACGTCGCCGATGCGCTTTGGGATCGCGCGAATCACGAGATTGGTCGGCCGTCCCGTGTTCTTGCTCGCGATCACGCTCGGCATCGCCGCTTGGATACTCGTCAATCTTGCGATGCTCCATGCTGGGAGCCGACCGTTCGACGCGCCCCCGTTCGCTTGGCTGCAGGACACCGTATCGGGACTGGCGCTCGTCATGACGATCTTGATTTTCTCGACGCAGCAGCGGGACGACGCGATCGCCGATCGGCGCGACCAGTTGAACCTACAGCTCGCCCTTCTCAGCGACCAAAAACTCAGCAAGCTCATCGGTCTGCTTGAAGACCTGCGGCGCGACGATCCGCACATCGCGGACCGCACCGATTTGCAGGCGGACGAGATGGCGGTACCGGCGGACGCGCACGTTATCTCCGAAGCGATCAAGCAGAAGATCGATCCGCGCCAGCCGTAGCCGCAGGAGGGGGTAAAGAATCCCGTCCGCGAACTTCCGCCTCGAACGATGTACACGCAGATGGTCGACGTCTCGGAACGCGGACTCGACGAGAATTCCGAGCAGCAGCGCATCTTCGACGACAAGATCGACCGCGGGGTAACGATCGAGGCCGACGATTGGATGCCGCGCGCCTACCGCGAGACGCTCGTACGGCAGATCTCGCAGCACGCACACTCCGAAATCGTCGGCATGCTGCCCGAAGGGAATTGGATCACGCGCGCGCCCTCGCTCGAGCGCAAGTGCATCTTGATGGCGAAGGTCCAGGACGAAGCCGGCCACGGCCTGTACCTCTACAGTGCCGCCGAAACCCTCGGCACGTCGCGCGAGGCGATGATCGACGCGTTGCTGAGCGGCCGGTCGAAGTATTCCAGCATCTTCAACTATCCGACCTTGACCTGGGCCGACGTCGGCGCGATCGGATGGCTCGTCGACGGCGCCGCCATCATCAACCAGATCCCGCTGACGCGTTGCTCGTACGGCCCCTACGCACGCGCGATGGTCCGTGTCTGCAAGGAAGAGAGCTTTCACCAGCGGCAAGGCTTCGAAGTGTTGACGACCTTGTGCCGTGGGACGCCCGATCAAAAGGCGCTCGCACAGGACGCGCTCGACCGCTGGTGGTGGCCGGCCGTCATGATGTTCGGGCCGCCCGATGCCGAGTCCAAGCACAACGAGCGTTCGATGCGTTGGAAGATCAAGCTCTACACCAACGACGAGCTGCGCCAAAAATTCGTCGATCAAACCGCACCGCAAGCCGATTTCCTTGACCTGGCGATACCCGACCCCGACCTTGCCTGGAACGGCGAACGCGGGCACTACGATTTCGGCTCGCCGAATTGGACCGAGTTCTACGACGTCGTGAGCGGCAACGGGCCGTGCAATCGCGAGCGGCTGCGCGCGCGCATCGCCGCGCACGAGGACGGCGCGTGGGTTCGCGAAGCCGCGGTCGCCTATGCGGAGAAGCGCAAACAGTGAGCGAAGCCGAGCCCAAGGATTGGCCCCTTTGGGAGGTGTTCGTGCGCAGCGCCCACGGCCTCGCGCATAAACACGTCGGCAGCCTGCACGCCGCCGGCCCCGAGATGGCGTTGCAGAACGCGCGCGACGTCTACACGCGGCGCAACGAAGGCGCGAGCCTGTGGATCGTCCGCGCGTCGGACATCGTCGCGACCCAACCGGAGGACCGCGAAGCGCTCTTCACTGCGGCCGAGGACAAGCCGTACCGTCATCCGACGCACTACACCGTGCCCGAGGGCGTCAAGAACCTCTAGTCGAGGTAGCCCGAGCGAGCTTCAATAAGACGGGGGCCGATGCTCTTTTGGCTCGTGCCGACGTTCCAGGCATTGCTCGCCTTCATCGCACTTTGCCTGGTCGCGTGCGAGGCTTTCGGACGGTTTTCGTCGCGAACGCCCGCAACCCCGCGGCTGGCTGCGTGGTGGTGGGTGCCGGACTGATCGTCAGCCATGCTGCCGTAATCGCGCTCGTCTTCTACGCGGTGCGCCACCAACGGCCGGCGAGCTTCGGATTGCTCGCATCGCTTGCGCTTTGCCTGTTCGTGTGCGAGTCGTGCGGGCGGCTCTGGGCGCGCACGCCCGGCACGCCGCGGCCGGCGGTGTGGTGGTGGGTTGCAGGACTGATCGTCAGTTACGCAGCCGTCCTCGCGCTTATCTTTTTTTCGGCTCGCCACCAATACCGGGCGGAGGCGTGGCGCTCGGCGCTGATTCCGCTCGCGTCGTTGACGATCGCGCTTCCGCGCGGGGCGCGTCCCGGGCGTGACGCTGGTCGCCGCTGCGATGCTCTATTTAGCAGCGTTCCAATCCTGTGCACTGCTCGCGCTCTACCGGCAGAAGCCCGGACGCACTGCGGTCGGCGTCGGGTGCGGGGTCATGCTCCTGTTTTCGTGTGCCGCTCCCGCGCTAACGAGCTCCGTGCTCGCGGGACTGCGCGCGCTCGGCGCGCCTTCGCGCATCCTCAACGTCTTCGCGCTCAACCCGGGCTTGATGCTCCAATACGTGGCGAACGGGCACAACGACTTGATTGCGATCGCGGTGCTCGTCTTTGCTGCTGCCGTCGTGCGTAGGCGGGCGACCCTCGCGTTCGGCTCGATCGCGATCGCCGGCCTCATCAAGGCGCCCTTCGTTCTCTTGGGGTTGCCGATCGTCGCCGCGGTGCGCTCGGTGCGCCTGCGGGTCGCGGGAAGCATCGCCGCGTTCGTGGCCGTCGCCGTCATCTCGTGGCTCGGCGCCGGCAACGGCTATTTCAAGACGCTAGCCGAATATGGCGCGAAGAATGTTGCGCCTTTCGTCCCCCTGGTATTTCGTTTGTGGCCTTCCCTATGCGCTCGCGCGGCGACGCATTCTCGGATATCTCCTCGTGTGCTTTCCGTTTGCACCGATGCTGGCCGGCCCGGTCGTCCTCCCGTGGGCCGTCGTCTTCGTTGCCGTCTGGATTCTCGCGCTTTCGCTGCGCGAGCCGCGCGGCACTTGACGGTGCTCGCACCGGGCGCGTATAGTTACCGCATGCCTTACCGTTTGGTAGGTTGCAGATGTCTGGGCCGCTGAGCGAGGCCCGCGATGCGGCGCTTTTCGTTTTTCTCTTGCGGCTCGGCGACAGCGCGCTCGTGCTGGGACAACGGCTTGCCGGGTGGACGGCCCACGGCCCGGCGCTCGAGGAGGACCTTGCGCTGACGAACGTCGCGCTCGATCTCGTCGGACACGCGCGCATGTGGCTCGACTATGCGGGCGAGGTCGAGGGCCGCGGCCGCGATGCCGACCGGCTCGCGTACTTTCGCGATCAGAGCGAGTACCGTAACGTCTTGCTCGTCGAACGCCCGAACGGCAACTACGCCGATACGACCGCGCGCCAGTTCCTGTTCGACACGTGGCACCTCTATCTGCTGCAGGCGCTCGGTGCGTCGCGCGACGAGCGCATTTCGGCAATCGCGAGCAAGGCCGCGCGTGAAGCCGCCTATCACGTCCGGCGAAGCGGCGACTGGGTGCTGCGCCTGGGTGACGGTACCGAGACGAGTCACGCGCGCATCCAGGCCGCAATCGGCGATGCGTGGCCCTACACGGGTGAGTTCTTCGCGCCCGACGCGGTCGATGACGAACTGCTCGCGCGCGGCGTTGCTTGCGATTTGCGGGCACTCTACACGCCATGGGACGCGCACGTCTCGCGCGTCCTCCAGGACGCGACCTTGACGCGTCCGGACGACGGGTGGATGCACGCCGGCGGCAAGACCGGCAAACACACCGAGGCGCTGGGCTATTTGCTCGCGGAGATGCAATCGGTCGCGCGCAGCGTCACGGCTGCGCGATGGTGAGGGACGAACCGGCGATTGCCGAGATCTGGACGTGGCTCGGCGAAATTCCGGATCCCGAGATTCCGGCGATCTCGATCCTCGATCTCGGGATCGTCCGCGACGTGTCATGGTCGGACGATGAGGGGGAACGTGCGCTGCACGTTGCCATTACGCCGACGTATTCCGGCTGCCCCGCGATCCGCGCAATCGAGCGCGAGATCGTGAGGCTGCTCGGCACGCGCGGGATCGCCCGGGTCGCGCTCGACGTGCGCCTCGCGCCGGCATGGACGACCGATTGGCTCAGCATCGCCGGGCGCGAAAAACTGCGCGACTACGGCATCTCGCCACCGCGTGCGCGCGCGATCGATCCGAACGCGCCGATCGACCTCACCTCTTTTGTCGACGAGCGCGCCGCGTGTCCGCGCTGCGGCTCGAGCGCCGTCGAACTCGTTAGCCGCTTCGGCTCGACCCCGTGTAAAGCGCTGTACCGTTGCACCGCCTGCCGGGAGCCCTTCGATCATTTTAAAGCGCACTGACGATGAAGCGGCCCCGCAGGCTTCGCGCGCCTTTGCGATGCTGCGCGTCAAATCCGTGCGCCCGACAACGCGCGATGCCGTTGTGGTCACCTTCGACGTCCCGGAAGACTTGCGCGAGCGTTACCGTTTTACGCAGGGGCAATTCCTTACGATCGAAGCCGAGATCGAGGGCGAGTCCGTGCGCCGCTCCTACTCGATCTGCGCCGCTCCCTCGGAGAACGAGCTGCGGGTCGCGATCAAGCGCGTCGCCGACGGCCGCTTCTCCTCGTGGGCCCACGATGCGCTCGTCCCGGGTGCGCCGATCGCGGTCGCGCCGCCCGAGGGGCGCTTCCACGTTCCGCTCGATCCTGCCAACCAGAAACACTACCTCGCCTTCGCAGCGGGCAGCGGGATCACGCCGATCGTCTCGCTCGTCCGGCACACCCTCGAGACCGAACCGCACAGCCGATTTACGCTCGTGTACGGAAATCGCAGTTCGTCGAGCGTGATGTTCCGCGACGAGCTCCAAGACCTCAAGGATCGCCATCTCGACCGGCTTACGCTTCTGTTCGTGATGAGCCGCGAGCTGCAAGACATCGATCTCTTCGGGGGGCGCATCGATCGCGAGAAGTGCGACGCGCTGCTCGAGTCATGGATCGACCCCGCCTCTATCGACGTCGCCTTCGTCTGCGGCCCACAGCCGATGACGGAAGCCGTCGCCGCGTCGCTTGAAGCTCACGGCATCACAAAGGAGCGCGTGAAAACCGAGCTGTTCGCCGCCGGGCCGCGCGCCGCGCGCACTCGGGCCGCCGCGGCTCCCGAGACGCCGGCCGAACGCTGCGAAGCCTACGCGATCCTCGACGGCCGGCGGCGCGCCTTCACGATCGAGAAAGGCAAAGAGACCCTTCTCGAAGCCGGTCTGCGCCACGGTCTCGACTTGCCGTACTCCTGTAAGGGCGGCGTCTGCTCGACGTGCCGCGTCATGCTCGTCGAAGGTGAAGTCGACATGGACGTCCACTACGCCCTCGAGGACTACGAGATCGCTCGCGGCTTCGTGCTCATGTGCCAGAGTTATCCGGTCACCGCGACGGTCGGCGTCGACGTCGATTCGCACTCGCAGGTTTGAGGTGAACGAGCGACGCGCGTGGTGGTCCAAAGGGCGCTCGTGTTACAACCGCAACGGCGCGCGCAAAGCCGCGTTTGCGACCAAGCGCGCCGCGGAAAAAGCGATCCCGAAAACGGCGCGCGGCCTCATCGCCTACAAGTGCACCGAACACGGTTGGCACCTCGGGCACTGAGCGTCCTGGCGAGGCATTACCCCGGCGTCTCGTAGATGGTTGGGCCGGCACTTTCGGCGGCGAGGGACCGGAGCGACCGCACGAATTCGCCGGTTTCGGGGACACCGAAGTGGGCGTCCAGAGCGGCGCGGTCGGCCCACCGTTCGAAGAAGAACAGGCGCAGCGAATTCTCGCAGTCCACGTAGACCGCGTGACTGATGCAGCCAGGTTCCGCGCGCGAACGGCGCACGTGTTCGAGGCTGCCTTCTTTGAGGCGTTCCAACGTGTCGGCGCGAGCCGTCACGCTTCCAGTTACGATCAGCATCGCCCCCTCTTCGTCACCGTGCCACTTCGAGCTTGTCGAGGGCCCGCACTTTGTCACGCTGAGCTTGTCNNCCGCTCCGCTCAGGGTGACACGAGGTTAGGAGCTTCGGAATCCGACGATTTCGTCGAGGTCCGTTTGCGCGAGCGCTAGGTCGTCGCGAACGATCGGGAAGGCCGCATTGACGGCGGAGAGGAGTGGTTCATCCATCGTCGACTGCTCGAATCGCAGTAAGCTCATCAAGGACGATCGTCGGCCATAACGTCACTCGCGTAGAACGCTAGCCTGAGGGCGGGCTTTCGGCGTGCTTCTTTAGTGCGGACATGATCCGCTCGTTTTCGCGGCGGATCGAAGCGAAAACGAATGGCGCGAGGAGCTGCCCCGGGCCGGCGATGTCCAGCTCCGCTTCGAGGCGACGGACGACCCGCGTTCGACCCTCGAGCGGTTCGAACGTGTAACGGACGCGAACGTCGACGCGACCGGGCACCGGCGCTTTGAAATCCATCGGCTGGTGGAACGTGATGAACGAATCTGGTACGAAGTCGATGACGCTGCCGTATCGCTTGCCCAGACGCCCGTAGTCGACGAAGGTGGTTCCCAAACACACCGGATCCGGCGTCACGTCTTTGACACCGCCGAACATCGCGCTGCCGGGCAACCAACGCGCCGTGTTTGCGATATCGGCGACGATTGCGAACACGTCGCTCGCTGGTGCGGCGATCGTGCGCTCGAAGGTCATGGAGCGCTTGATGCTCATCCTATACCTGCGTGACTTCAAACGTGAACCCGTGGCGCTCGAGGGTCTCGATGGTGCGTTCGAGATCGTCCGAGCGCACGAGCACGTAGTCGTTGTCGAACGTCGAGATCACAAAGATCGAGATACCGGCGAGCGCGAGCGGCGCACTGATCGATGCCAAGATACCGGCCTGATTGATGTCCAGCGGGTCGGCCGAGGCGAAGCAGCGCCAACCGCGCTCGGCCGTTACCCCTGCGGGGATCGCTGCGTCGCGACACACGATCGATAGTTCGTACGGCGTGCGCACGATCTGGACGAGCGCGCCCGCATGCGCCCACGCACCGAGGTCGGCGCCCGAGCCGAGCTTGGCGACCGCGAACGTATCGGCGAGGAGGCGGAGCTTCATGCGATGGAGGTTCGCCGCACGCTCTCGGGCAACTGCGGGGCGGTGAGCGAAGCATATCTCTGCGACGGCGTGCGCACGCCGATCGGCAGGTTCGGCGGGGCGCTGGCGAGCGTGCGCCCGGACGATCTCGCGGCGCACGTGTTGCGTGCGCTCCGGGAGCGAAATCCCGGTGCCGACTGGGAAGCGCTCGACGACGTTTACTTGGGTTGCGCGAACCAAGCCGGCGAAGACAACCGCAACGTCGCGCGCATGGCCGTTCTGCTCGCAGGGTTTCCGGAGCGTACGCCGGCAGCGACGATCAACCGCCTCTGCGGGTCGGGTCTCGATGCGATCGCGATCGTCGCCCGCGCGATCAAGAGCGGCGAGTCGGATTTCGCCGTCGCCGGCGGCGTCGAAAGCATGACGCGCGCTCCGTTCGTGATGCCCAAGGCGGCGAGCGCGTTCGCGCGCGAGAATGCCGTTTACGACACGACCATCGGCTGGCGTTTCGTCAACCCGCTCATGAAGGCGCAGTACGGCATCGACAGCATGCCCGAAACCGCCGAGAACGTCGCCGCCGGCGATGAGGTCTCGCGCAAAGACCAGGACGCCTTTGCGCTACGCTCGCAGCAGCGCGCCGCAGCAGCGGCCGCGAGCGGCAGATTCGCCCAGGAAATCGTCCCGGTGACCGTCGCCGGCTCGAAGAACGGCCCGCGCGCGAGCGTCTCGGCCGACGAGCAGCCGCGCACCGATACGACGCTCGAGAAGCTGGCATCTCTTCCGACCCCGTTCCGAGCCGGTGGAAGCGTGACGGCCGGAAACTCGTCCGGCGTCAACGACGGAGCCGCTGCCGTTATCGTTGCTTCCGAAGCCGCGGTGAAACGCTACGGTTTGGTTCCGCGCGCGCGCATCGTCGCAGCAGCGAGCGCGGGCGTTTCGCCGCGCGTCATGGGCATCGGCCCGGTGCCTGCCGTGCAGAAATTGCTGCAGTTTGCGAACCTTGCGATCGGCGCGATCGACCTGTTCGAGCTCAACGAAGCGTTCGCTGCGCAATCGCTCGCCGTGCTGCGCCGCCTCGGTTTGCCCGACGATGCCGCGCACGTCAACCCGAACGGCGGCGCAATCGCGCTCGGGCACCCGCTCGGCATGAGCGGCACACGACTTGCGCTGACCGCCTCGATCGAACTTCAAAAGCGCGAAGCGAAGCGCGCCATCGCGACGATGTGCATCGGTGTCGGCCAAGGGATCGCGATGCTACTCGAGCGGCCGTAGCAACTCGAAATCCTCGAACTCGAACCCGGGGGCGACGCAGCAGGTGACGAGTGCGAAACCGGTGCCCCCGCGCACGCGCGCCGCAAACGCCTGCCCGGCGGGGATCGCCGCGACGTACGGCCCGGCGGGCCCGAGGGACAGCGTCGTCGCCTTGCCCGCGTCGTCCAGCACGCTGATTTCGAGTTCGTTGCCGCACGCAAAGTGCCACGTCTCGTCGCTGCGAAGGCGATGCCAGGCCGAGACCTGGCTTTCCGCGAGCAAGAAATAGATGACGGTAAGCGCGCTGCGGCGGTCGCCGCGGGCGGTCACGACGATTTGCGGGCTGCGAAAGATCTCGCGATAATATCCGCCTTCCGGATGCGGTTCGAGCGCGAGGTCGCGAACAAGGCGCTCGGCCTCGCCGTTCACGCGGGTTTTCGGACGGGTTCTTTGAGCGGCGTGCGGGCCGCGAGCTGCGCTTGGTCGTTTGCTGCGATCACGCTTCGCAGGACAGGGTAGATCTGGTTGTTCCAGCGCGAGCCGCTGAAGACGCCGAAGTGGCCGACCCCGGCTTGGAGGTAATGCCGCTTGAGGTGCGGCCGTAGGCCGCTGCAGAGCTCGTGCGCCGCGAGCGTCTGGCCGATCCCGCAGATGTCGTCGTTTTCGCCTTCGACGGTCAAGAGCATCGTGTGTTTGATCGCGGCCGGGCGAACGAGTTGTCCGCGAAAGGTGAGCGTGCCGCGCGCGAGCGCATCTTCTTGAAAGAAGAGGCGCACCGTCTCGAGATAGAAGTCCGCGTCGAGGTCGAGCACCGCGAAGTATTCGTCGTAGAATGCGCGAATCGCCTCGGCTTCGGCGTGCTCGCCCTTCGCGACGTGAGCGTAGAGATCGCGATGGGCCTTCATGTGCCGTTCGAGATTCATGCTCATGAAGGCCGAAAGCTGAACGAAACCGGGATAGACGCGCCGTCCGGCGCCGCGATAACGCCACGGAACGCGGTCGATCAGCGTGCGTTCGAACCACTCGATCGGCTTGCTTCGCGCCAGCTTGTTGACCGCAGTCGGGCTCGAGCGCGTGTCGACGGGACCCGCCATCAGCGTCATGCTGCGCGGTTGCGCGGGATCCTTGGATTCCGCCATGACGGCAACGGCCGCTAAGACCGTTACGCACGGTTGACAGATCGCCACGATGTGCGCTCCCGGCCCGATCGTGTGCAAGAACGCGATGAGCTGTTCGACGTATTCGTCGACGCCGAATCGGCCGCTCCGCACGGGGACGTCGCGCGCGTTGTGCCAGTCGGTAACGTAGACGTCGTGCTCGGGCAGCATCGTGCGCACCGTGCCGCGCAAGAGCGTCGCGAAGTGGCCCGAAAGCGGCGCAACCAGCAGCACGCGCGGTTGCGGCGTTTGTTGCTCCTTTTTGAAATGCAGCAAGGTCGCGAACGGCGTGACGGTGACGGCCTCCTCGTGCACGGCGACCTCGGCATCGCCGATCCGCACCGAGTCGATGCCAAACGGCGGCCGGGCGTGCGTCAGCCCGGCGCGCGCCCAGAGTTCGTAGCCCCCGCGCAGGCTTTCGCTGCCGTAACCAAAGTGTGGAAGCGTGGCCCCGGCGATTCGCGAAAACGCTCGCAGCGGAGCCATCATCGCGTTCTGCGCGTCGTACAATTGGTACATTACGACGTCACATTCGGAGCGGGCGCCGTACCGGGGCCGCGCGAAGGAGTCGTAACTGTGGCCCGTGCTGTGCTTACCATCAGCAGCAAGAACTACTCGTCGTGGTCGCTACGGGGCTGGCTCCTCTGCAAGTTCGCCGGCTTGCCGTTCGAAGAACGGCTTGTCCCAAGCGACGATGAGTCGGCTCGGAGAGAGCTTTTACTGTTGTCACCGTCGGTGCGCGTCCCCTCCCTCGCGCACGACGGTGTGACGGTGTGGGACACGATCGCGATCGCCGAATATCTCAACGATCTCGTGCCCGAAGCAGGACTCCTGCCGCGCGATCGCGCCGCATCGGCACTGTGCCGTTCGATCTGCGGCGAGATGCATTCCGGCTTCGTCAATTTGCGCTCGGCTCTGCCGATGAACCTCAAAGCGCACCATCCCGGCTTTGTGGTGTATCCGGCCGCACGGGCGGACATCGACCGGATTACCGAGATCTGGCAACAATGTTTGTCGGCTAGCGGCGGACCGTATCTTTTCGGCGTCCGTTCGATGGCCGACGCAATGTACGCTCCCGTCGCGACGCGCTTCGCGACCTACGACGTTTCGCTCGACGCGCCGTCCGACGGCTATGCGCAGCGCATCCTCGCGATGCCGGAGATGGTCGAGTGGACCGCCGCAGCAAAGATGGAACCCGACGAACTCGAAGAGCTCGATGTCGAATTCTAAGCTGGACCAAGTCTCGGTCGAACTCGTCCGGGCGCCGACGGCTGACGTGCGCGACTTGATCGCCGCCCTCGATCGAACCCTTGCCGCCGAGTATTGTGCGGAGCAACGGCACGGATTGATGCTGGACGCAATCTTCCAACCGCACGTCCGTTTCTTCGTCGCACGTTTCGACGGCGAGGCCATGGGGTGCGGCGGCGTCGCGTTGTTCGAGGGGTTCGCAGAAGTTAAGCGCATGTACGTGCGCGACGAGGCGCGCGGGCGAGGAATCGGACGCGGGCTGCTCGAGCGAATTGAATCGGAAGCCAAAGAGAGCGGGCAGACCGTACTACGTCTGGAGACGGGAGATCGGCAAAGCGCCGCAATGCGGCTTTACGAGCGCGCCGGATTTCGCTACTGCGCCGCCTTTGGCGACTATGCGAGGATGACGCCGGCGCAGGTCGCCACCAGCATTTTTATGGAAAAGCAGCTCGTCTAAAACCGACCGCCTTGACTTTTTTGCGCTTCGCGTGTAGGCTGCGTCCAGATGGCACGCGCGCGGACTGCCCGAACGTTCACCAAGGGCACGCGAACCCGGCAACGGATCGTCGAGCAGGCGGCGGCGCTGTTCAATACGCGCGGCGTCGCGGGCGCCTCGATTGCCGACGTCTCGCTTGCGACCGGTCTCGAAAAGGGCGGCGTCTACAATCACTTCGAGACGAAAGAGGCGCTCGCGCTCGCAGCCTTCGACTACGCAGCCAAGCTCATCCGCGAAGCGATCGAAGGCGCGGTCGAGGGCGAAGTTCGGCCGCTCGATAAACTCGAGGCCATGATCGGCGTCTACCGCCGCCTTCCGGGCAAGCCGTTTATCGCAGGCGGCTGCCCGCTCTTGAACGCAGCCGTTGACGCCGACGACACGAACCCGCCGCTGCGCGCCCGCGTACGGCGCGCGATGGATCGCTGGCGCGGACTCGTTGCCGGCATCGTGCGCGACGCGGTCGCGGCGGGCGACCTTCCCCCGCTTGACGCCGATGCCCTCGCCGACGGAACGATCGCCACGCTCGAAGGCGGCGTGATGCTCGGCAAGCTCTACGGCAACCCGATCCATCTCGAACGCGCCGCCGATCACGTCACGAGCCACCTGCGCCTCCTCGCAAGGTCGCGGCCCGGCGTGGCCTAGTCTTTTTTTGTGACCACAAAACCGACCGATCGTCCTGTTATTGCGCCGCTCGCCGTCGTCGAGTACGGCACGCGCCGCGGGCTAATCGTAGCCGGCGTTATGATGGCGGCGCTGCTCCAGACCCTCGATGCCACGATCGTGAACGTGGCGCTGCCGACGATCGAAGGCAACATCGGCGCCTCGATCGACGACGGGACGTGGATCATCACGGCGTATATCATCGCCAACGTTGTCGCGATACCGCTCGCGCCCTTTTTTCTGCAACGCTTCGGACGCCGCAACTACTTTGCAGCCTCCGTGATCGGCTTTACGGTCGCGTCATTCTTCTGCGGTACGGCCTCGTCGCTTGGCGAACTCGTCTTCTATCGCGTCGTGCAGGGCGCGTTCGGCGGCGGCCTGATCGCCACGTCGCAGATCATCCTGCGCGACACCTTTCCGCCGGACAAGATCGGAGCCAGCTCCGCCCTGTTCGCGATCGCGCTCACGTTCGGCCCTGCCCTCGGCCCGACGGTCGGCGGTCTGTTGACCGACGCCTATTCGTGGCAGTGGGTCTTCGACATCAATCTCGTCCCGGGGACGCTCGCCGCGATCATCATCCTTACGATGCTGCGTAACCCGCTCCCGCCCCGGAAGATTCCGTTCGATGGTGCCGGAGTGGCGCTGCTGATCGTGGCGCTCGGCTCGATGCAGTACGTGCTCGACGAGGGCGAGCGCAACGATTGGTTCAGCGACGCGCGGATCGTCGTGGCTGCCGTAACCTTCGCTCTGGGTTTGGCGGCTTTTGTGCTTTGGGAGTTGCGCGGGGCCACCGATCCGATCGTCGACCTCCGCATCTTCCGGTACCGCAACGTGCGCTTCGGGACGCTCGCTGCGATCGTGATGGGGATGGTGCTGTTCGGCCCCACCGTCATCTTGCCGCAGTACGTACAAGGCGTCCTCGGCTTCACCGCGACCTTGAGCGGTCTGCTGATCCTCATGCGCGCGCTGCCGGTCCTTGCCCTGACACCGTTTGTTGCGCGGTTCGCGAGCGTTCTCGATTTTCGCGCGATTCTCGTAACGGGCTTTTTGCTCAGCGCCGCGAGCTTTGTGGCCCTCGCACTGCACATGACGACGAATAGCGATTTTTGGACGTTCCCGGCGCTCCTCGCGATCAGCGGCGCGGGGCAGTCGATGCTGCTCGTGCCGCTCTTAGTCGGCATCATTCCGAGCGTAGCGCCCGCCGACGCGCCCAAGGCGAGTTCGTTCATCAGCTTGTCCGTCCAAACCGGCGGTTCGATCGCAAGCACGATGCTCGTGACGATCTTCGATCGGCGTACGTACTTTCACTCGGATATCTTGCGCGGCGCACTGACGCTCGCGCATCCGATGCTCTTGCAGCTCTCGCTGCGTCCCGGCGCGGCGGCTCGTCTGGCGCGCCTCATGCAGCAGCAGGCGCTCAATGCGGGCTTTGCCGATGCCATCTATGCGCTCGTCCCGATGGCCTTCATCGGCGTTCTCGTGGTTCTCGCCATGCGCCGCCCAAAGGCGGCACTCACCGCCCCCGTCGTCATCAGCGAATAGAAAGCCGCATGCAATCAAAGATCGATAGCTCCCTGGATTCCATGGTCACGGACATCCTCACGCCGAAACGGCGCATCTCCGAACCGCGCCTCTCCGAAGCGCGCGCGAACTCGCCCTGGACCGAATGCGGCTCGCTCGCGACGGCGTACGGCGAAATTGCGTACTGGAGTGCCGGAACGGGATCGCCCGTTTTGCTCGTGCACGGATGGGAAGGGACGCATGCCGATCTCGAGGCGTGCGTGGCTCCGCTCGTCGCGAGCGGGCGCCG
The DNA here is from genome assembly GCA_003158195.1 of Vulcanimicrobiota bacterium. Taxonomy (GTDB): domain Bacteria; phylum Vulcanimicrobiota; class Vulcanimicrobiia; order Vulcanimicrobiales; family Vulcanimicrobiaceae; genus Palsibacter; species Palsibacter borealis. Next base: position 29,784 of record PMHP01000040.1, read on the forward strand.
AGCCGTAGCGCCGGATCTGCGGGCGCACGGCGAATCGGACGGCACGACCGCGAGCCTGTACGACCTGGCAGAGAACGTTCGCGAGATCGGCGCGCACTTCGGACCTTTCGAGGGCGCGATCGCGCATTCGGCGGGATCACCGGCCGTCGCGATGGCAATCGCCGGCGGTATGGTCGCGCGGCGCGTCGCGCTGATCGCTCCGCCGCTGAACTACGAGCGCTTCGTACGCGACGTCGCGCGTGCGCTCGATATCGAAGGCGACGCGCTGGTGGCGGCGTTCCTAGCGCGCGGTGTCGACGTCACGCGGTTGGATATGCCGCGTACGGCAGCCGAACTCGACGTGCCGGCGCTCATCGTGCATTCGGCCGACGATCGCGTTACTGCGTGCGAGGGCGGTCAGGCCGTTGCGAAGGCATGGCGAGGAAGCACGTTCCGCGGCGTGGACGGGCTCGGCCATCGACGGATACTGCGCGACCCCGAGACGATCGCCGCGATCCTACGATTTATCCTCGATCAGCCGTCGCCACCGTAGCGCTCTCGTAGCGCCCTCGGCCGGAGGATTTCGCGTGATAGAGCGCGCGATCGGCGTTGCCGAACAAGGTCTTGACGTCGGTGCCGTCCTGCGGATACGAGGCGATGCCGATGCTCGCTCC
>PMHP01000199.1 GCA_003158195.1 Vulcanimicrobiota bacterium
GCTTGTAGTGGTTGTAGACCGCAACCGCGAGTGCTTTTTTGGCGCGCTCCTGGCCGATGACGTACTGATTGAGGATGTGGTTTATTTCCTTCGGCTTGGGAATGTTCCGCAGTCGAAGGTTCTCATCGACATTCTTGTAGAGCTCTTCTTCGATGATCTCGTTGCAGAGCTCGATACACTCGTCGCAGATGTACACGCCTGGACCTGCGATCAATTTTCGCACCTGCTCCTGCGATTTGCCGCAGAAGCTGCACTTCAATTGGCCTTTATCGTCACCGAATCGGAACAAGCGCGATCAGTCCTACGTCAGCGCGCTTTGGCCGGTGCGCATTTCTTTGCTGAAAATCTGGTCCACGAGCCCGTAATCCCGCGCCTCCTCGGAAGTCATGTAGTAATCCCGGTCGATGTCCTTCAGGATCTGCTCCGAGGCTTTCTTCGTCGTCTTCTCGTAAATGCCCGCGAGGAGCTTGCGGGTGGCGATCAAATCGCGGGCCGCGATCTCGACATCAGTCGCCTGACCGCCGACCTGCTGGACCCAGGGCTGGTGGATCAGGATTTTGGCATACGGTAGCGCGTAGCGCTTTCCGTGGGCGCCCCCGGTCAGCAGGATCGACGCCATCGAGGCGGCCATGCCCGCACAGATCGTCGCCACGTCGGGCTTGATCAGCTGCATCGTATCGTAGATCGCGAGCCCGGCCGTAACGCTCCCTCCCGGGCTGTTGATGTACATGTCGATATCCCTATCGGCGTCCTCCCGTTCGAGGAAGAGAAGCTGCGCGATGACGAGGTTCGCGAGGTGGTCGTCGATCGGGCCGCCGACGAAGATGATCCGCTCCTTGAGCAGGCGCGAATAGATGTCGAAGGCCCGCTCGCCTCGCGCGCTCTGTTCGACGACCATGGGAACGAGGTGGCCCATCTTTTCTCCTACTCGACGTTCTGCTGAGAAAGACTACGTGCGGGCAGCCGGAGTTGCTTCAAGTAGCTTGGCGTTGTCGAGCAAGAAATCGATCGTCTTGCTGCGTACGATTCCGTCCACGAGCGAGCCGAGGTTCGGCCGCAGGAGCTCCAGGATCTTATCGCGGGGTTGCTGGTACTGGCGTTCGAGCGAAGCGACCTCGGCCTCCACGTCCTTGGGGGTCGCCTCGATCCCCTCCGCTTTGGCGATTTGTTCCAAGAGCAGCGTCGTCTTGACCCGGCGTTCGGCCTCGGCGCGGTACTCGGCTTGGAGAGCCTCTTCCGTCTTCTCTTGTTTGCTCAGATATTCGTCCCACTGGAGCCCGGCGCGCGTCACATATTGCTTGGCTTCGCTCAGAAGATGCGCCGATTCGCGGTCGACGAGCACCTGGGGCAGTGGGAAATCGTGCTCGTCCAGGAGCTTTCCAACTAGCCGTCCGCTTGCCGTCCGGCGAATTTGGGCTCTGCGCTGGGTTTCCAAGCGCTTCTGCAGTTCGGAGCGGAGGCCCGTAAGGGTTCCACCCTCGCCGCCGTAACGCTTGGCGAACTCGTCATCGAGGGGTGGCAGTTCGCGAACCTTGTTTTCCTGAACGGAAACGGAAAAGCTGGCTTGCTTACCGGCTAGGTCGGCGCTCGGGTAGTCGTCTGGAAATGTCGCCAGAACATCCTTACGCTCGCCCGCCCGCATCCCGACAATCCCGGCGGCGAAGCCCGGGATGAACCCCTGATCGGCAATTTCGGTCGATTGATTCTCGGCCTTGCCGCCCTCAAAAGGCGTGCCTTCGACGGAACCCTCGTAGTCAAGGGTAGGAACGTCGCCAAGCTCGATCGGCCGGTCGACTGGGACCAAGGTGGCTGCCTCGCGGCGTAGGGAATCCAGTGCCGCGTCGACGTCATCCTCCGAGACGGTCGACGACGGCACGTCCAGGACGAGGCCCTTGTACGTCTTCAGCTCGATCGACGGCCGGACGGCGACCGTCGCGCGAATGCGCATCGGCTGTCCGTCCTCTTCGGGCAGCAGCTCGACTTGCGGCTGGTCGACCGGATCCAGCGCGTTTTCTTTAACGGCGCGCGAGTACGCCTGGGGGATGACCGCGTCTCGCGCGCGCTCCGCGATGAGCTCGGACCCATACTGCGCTTCGAAGATCTTGCGCGGCACCTTCCCGGGCCGGAATCCGGGAATCTTTACGTTCTTGACGAGTTCGCGAAACGCTCGCTCGTGGGCTGCGTCCAACTCTTCTTGGGAGATCGCGATCTCGAGTTCCACCTGGGTGGGATCGAGGTGCTTTACAGTTGCGGCAGTCAATCGGGTTCCTTAAAGGCAGAGCCTGAGCGGAAGACGAGATTCGAACTCGCGACCCTCGCCTTGGCAAGGCGATGCTCTACCACTGAGCTACTTCCGCGGGNNGGGTTGCCCCACTGGAACCTAAATCCAGCGCGTCTGCCAATTCCGCCATTCGCCCAAAATCACAAGGCCGTTCGTTTCGGTGCGGGATGAGTCGCGAGCCTCCCTGACACGACGGGTCCCGCGCGGAGCCCGGCGTAAACGTGCGCGATGCGCCGCTCCACCCTCGCGATCGCGACCCTGGCTACGGTCTGCGCCGCTCTTTCGGCGGCGAATGCGGCGCCGGCCGGTTCCGGTTGCCGCCCCCCGTATATCGTACCGTACGCGGAGCAATGCGATTTCGAGCACAACAGCATCCGAAAGGACCGCTCCCGCGCGAACGTTGCGGCGGCGTACGCCGCCTGCGACCGCGCTCAGACCGAAGCGGGCAACTGTCTTTCCTCGAAGGTCAAGCAGCTTCACGTCATCTCCCTAAGCGCACTCTACCGGAGCGTCGCGGAGCAAGCCGACATCGCGATGTTCGCGGGGCAATACAAAACGGCGGAAGCGCTCTTGCGCGAAGACCTCGGGGTCCTTGACGTCGCAGCCCGCGAAGCACGACCCGGCGATCCTTCCGTGGCCGCGGAACGCACGGCGGTCGACACGGCGCTCGAGGATTCGCTTTCCGGTGAGTGCACGGAGCGGGCCTACCTTGCCGGCCTGCCGGCGCGCGCGTTCGCGCACGACCATCGCTACAAGGATCTTGAGAAGGCCCTAGCCGGGCAGTACGTCGCGTACAGCGGTTGCGCTCGGCTCGCGACGACGACGAGGAAGCGGGTCTACACTGAATATGTGGCGCTGGTCGCGCTCGAGGAAAGCGGACGGGCAGCCCAAGCCGATGGGAACCAAAAGGATGCAACGAAGCTCTTCGGCGCCTGCTTAAAAGGCGCCGCGCGCTCGTCGGCCCTCGCCGCCGGCGACACGAAACACTACCTTGCGATTCTCACGACCCTTTGCGCGGGGCGGATGAACGGAAAGTACCGCGTCGATCAACCGCGGCCGCTCGATCGCGAGGGCGAAGGCTTTAGGCCTTTGGCTTTGCCGGCGCAGCAGCCGGGATCCCCGCCCCAAGCGCAATCAACTCGCGGAGCAGGCGCGCAACCGTCGGCCGGTGCTCTTCCTCGCTGAAGAATCCTTCGAGCTTGCGGCCGACCAGCCCGTAACCGATTGCCGAAACGATGACCAGTTCGATGATCGGCACGATTCGGCGCCGCCGCCGGGCATTCTCCTCGCCTTGCAACAGCGGGTGCGAGGCAATCACCTTGCGCAGCAACTCGAGCTTGCTCGCGAGCGCTTCGAACGTCGGCTCGTTCTTGGAGAGTTCGAGCCACGCGAGAAGCCGTGCGAAACCGCCTTCGTCGAAGACGCGAAAAACCGCCTCGATCGCGGAGTCGAGCGGCATCTCTCCGCTCATGCCCTGCGCAAAAACGAGGGCCATCTCGCTCGCAAGCCGGACCGCGACGCGTTGCGCGAGTTGCGACTGCAGCTCGCTGACGCTGCCGAAATGATAGAGCACGTTGGGATGGCTGACCCCGGCGCGCATCGCGACCTCGGTCAGGCGCAAAGCGTCGGGGCCACCTTCGATCAGCAACGTCTCGGCAGCCGAAAGAATCGACTCGCGGGCGTCCGCCGCATCGAGCCGGCGGCGCTTTACGGGGACCTTGACTGCCACACCGGGGTTCGCTTGCGTGTTGACCTCTGGACCCATACTCTTCAGATACGGCAAAAAGTGCCGTCGGACCGCCTCCACCCGGCAATCCTTTCCAAGTCCTAACAATTAAGTTAGCTGGCGCGCCGCGCTGGGCCTCCTCGACTAGTAGGCGCGTTCGATAAAGGTCACGTCGCTCGGCGCGCCGGCCTTGCGCCGGCGCTCTTTTGCCCGGTAGAGAGCCTCGTCCGCTCGGGAAAGAAGCGCCTGAGCCTCGCGGCCGTCGCGCGGATAGTGGCTCGTCCCAATGCTCGTCCCGATTGAAAGTTGCGTTTCGCCAAAGACGATCGGCGTCTCGAAGATCGCGCGCAGACGTGCTGCGAGGCGGTCCGCGTCCTTCGGCCGTTCGATCTCCGACTGTAGGACGACGAATTCGTCGCCGCCGAGCCGGGCGACCGTGTCGCTTTCGCGCACCGCACCCGCAAGCCGGCGCCCGACCTCGCGCAAAACCTCGTCCCCGGCCGCATGCCCGAAGCTGTCGTTGACTTCCTTAAAGCCGTCGAGGTCGAGGAAGTGGACGGCGAACGGCCGCTCGTGCCGGGCGGCGGAGGCGAGGGTGTGGCGCAGGCGATCGAACAGGAGGACGCGGTTGGGCAAGCCGGTTAAGCCGTCGAGAAAAGCGAGTTGGTCGAGACGCCGGCGCTGACGTTGGCGGCCGATCGTCGCGCCCGCCAAGGCTCCAACGAGTTCCAGAAACGCGAGGTCGGCTTCGTTCAGCGGCGCGTCGCGCGGCGCGCGGCGGGCGAAGCCCGCGAAGCCGTAGAGCCGTTCTTCGACGAACACCGGCACCGTGACGAACGACGACCAACCGCGCAAGCCGCCCGGTCTGTCGTCGAGCCACGGAAGTTCGTCGCCTTTTTCGTAGATCGTTGGTCCCCCTCGATGCAGCGACTCGCGGACCCACCCGCCGGCAATCGGCGCGCGGTAGCCCACGGGGTAACGCGGATCGCCGAGGCTACTTTCTAACACGATCCAACCGTCGTCGCCGAGTTGCGCCAAGTGCGCCCAGTCGAATTGCAAGTCGCGCGCGGCCCGTTCGAGCATCGTAAGGTTGCGATCTGAACCGGCATCGCTGCCGAGCGAGACGATTTCGGCCAGCGCGTGCGCGCGCTCGCCGCTGCGGGCCGCGCGCGCGAGCATCGAGGTGGACAGCGATTGCAATACGATGCAAAACGCGATGGAGCCGACGGCGAAATAGACCGCCGCGACCTCCCAGCCGCGCGTCGACGTGCCGCCGCCGAGCACGCCTGCGAGGACTTCGAGCGCAAACGCAAAGAGCACGACCCCAAGCCAGAGGTGCAGCCGGCGCGACGTTCCGCTCGCAGCAACGAGCCGCGCGATTGCCGCCAGATACGCGCAGAACAGGAGCGGCCCGAGACTACTGCGGTACCACGGTGCGAACGTTCCGTTCTCGAGCACGATCTTCGGCAGCAGCGCGTGCCCCGCGATGGTGAGAACGATCGTCACGAGGACAAATGCGGCGCAGGAGGCACCCGTGCGGGCGAACATGCCGGACTTCCAACGCGCGGACCGTTTTCCGGAGCGCTCGAAGGACACGTACGCGAAGATCCCGGCGCAGAAGCCGAGCCGGGCTGCAGCGTATAGCCACGCCGGCGTCTGCGGCCCCGCGCCGAGCAATCCACCCGGCGCAAACTCGCCGGGCAAGGTCGCGAGATAGAGTGTCTGCAGGAGCCCGAGCACCGCGAAGCCGCAGGCGAGCACGCCAAGGGACAGGTGATGCTTGATGCGATACTGCGCGTACAGCATCGACGCACAGAGCAGCGTCGCCGCGATCGCCAGCGTCTCGATGCTCGCGGTAACTGCGGGCGCGACGGCGGCAGGCTCGCGAGCGTACGCTGCCGCGAACCCGAGACCGGTTGCCAAAATCGTCGCGACCCCGGCTGCGGCGGCTCGTTCCCGAGCGGCTGCCGGCTCGTCCGCGAAACTTTCGGAATACGCCCCGCTCGGCCGTCGTCCGTGCATCGTTACCCAAGGTATCGGCAGGCGGCCGAGGATTCATGCATCGCCGAAAGCCAAACTAGGCCGGCATGAAAGCGATTCTGTGCCGTGCGTTCGGTCCGCCGGCCGACCTCAAGCTCGAAGAGACGGAGAAGCCGAAGCTCGGCGCGACGGGGCTGCGAATCGACATCCATAGCGCCGGCCTGAATTTTCCCGACGTGCTGATCGTCCAAGGGAAATATCAACTGCGCCCGGAGTTTCCGTTTAGTCCGGGAGCGGAAGTCTCGGGCATCGTGGCCGAGGTCGGCGAACGTGTATCCGGTTTCGCGCCCGGCGACCGCGTGATGGCCGTCTGCCAAACCGGCGGGTTCGCAGAACAAGTCGTCGTTCACCACGGCTCCGCGTTCAAACTCGAAAGCGAAATGCCGTTCGACGCGGCGGCCGCGATGCCGCTGACCTACGGAACGACGTATCATGCCCTCGTCGATCGCGCGAAGCTGCGTGCCGGCGAAACGCTGCTGGTGACCGGCGCGGGCGGCGGCGTCGGGATCGCGGCCGTGCAACTCGGCAAGGCGCTCGGCGCAACGGTGATCGCCGCTGCGGGCTCCCCGGCGAAGCTCGAGGCCGCCAAAGCCGCAGGCGCGGACCATACCGTCGATTACACCTCCGAGAACCTCGCCGAGCGCGTCAAGGCGATCACGAACCAAGCCGGGGCCGGCGTCATCTACGACGCGGTCGGCGGCGACGTCTTCGACGCGTGCTTGCGCGCGATCGCGTGGGAGGGCCGGGTGCTCGTCATCGGCTTCGCGTCGGGCCGCATCCCGGACATCCCCGCGAATCGTTTACTCCTTAAGGGTTGCTCCGCCGTCGGCGTCTACTGGGGCGCGTTCGCGGCGCGCGACCCCGCGGCCAACCGGCGCAATTTCGATCGTCTCTTCGAGCTCTACGCCGAGGGAAAGATCGATCCGAAGATCGGCCGCACCTATCCGCTCGCGGACGCCGCTCGCGCAATCGAAGACTTGGAGAACCGTGGGATCGTCGGGAAAGCGGTGATTCGCGTCCGTCCGTAGCGAACTGCGTTACGTATCGAGTTCGGCGAAGTACTCGTCGAGCCGGAGTGAGAAGCCCGCAAGTGCGGCGTGTTCGAGCCGGTCTGCGGCGCCGAGAAGCGTCGTCCCCGTGCGATCGTGCAAACGCACGAGCCGTTCTTGCGGATCGACGACGATGACGAGTGCGGATCCGGAGAGCAGGTAGACCTCGATCTTGTGCGCGACGCGGCTTTGGCGATCGTCCGGAGAGAGTATCTCGACGGCAACGTCGGGAGCGAGCTGCGGCTCCTGTGCTGCTTCGCGAGCCTCGCGCGGCAACCGTGCGTAGGATAGGTACGCGACATCGGGGACGAGGTAGCGGCTCTCCTCGCCCGGCGGCGTTACCCAAAAGCGCCACTCGACGCCAACGCGCCCGTGACCCTTGGCCCACGCGCGTAGCCGCGTGTTCATCTCACCCTGCAAAACGGAGTGCGCGTACTTCGGGCTCACCTTCTGAACGGGGCCGCCGAGAATCCACTCCGTCGCCGGTTTCGTCTCGTACACGACGACGCCGGCGGGTTTCGCTCGCATCGATTTTCCTCCACGCGCAGTATATCACGCGCTCCGGACGCAACGAAAAGCCCCCCTCGTAATCAAGCGCGTGACGCGGCGGACCCGATCTCCCCGTGCCACAATTTTCTTGTCACCCTGAGCGGAGCGCCGCAGGCGCGCAGTCGAAGGGCCGCCGGAACTCGGCCAAACTCCGTCGATCCTTCGACTTCGCGCCTCCGGCGCTTCGCTCAGGATGACATTCTTTCGGTGCTCCGCTCAGTTCGCAGCAACCAAAACGACTGCTACTTCGACGCACCGACGACGCGCGCCAAGCTTCTACTTGACCGGACGAACCTTTGCGATCGGAGCCTCGATTGCATAGCGCGTTGTATCGAGATCGAACTCGCCGCGGGTCTGCCAGGCGCGCACGATTGCGTCGCTGTCGTAGCCGAGAAATTCCGCGAGGCGGCAGATATCCGAGCCGGTAATGGTTCCTTTGTCGCGCAGCACCTCGATCGCCGCGACTGCGAGCTCGAGCGCGCGGCCCTCGACGCCGATGCGAGAGGTGCGCCGGATCACACGGTCCTGCTCGTCTTCGTCGTAGCCTTCGTCCTGGGCCATCAGCGCCCTGAGTTCGTCGATATCTGGTTCCACCGGGCCAACCTCCGCAGCCGGAGGACGTCGCTTTTAAGGTTCGCGGCGCCTTCGTTGTGCGGATTATCGGACGAAGCGGCCGCGAGATTACATGGCCGCGCGTAAAATTCGCCCAACCCCCGGTTCGACGGATGTCCCTCCGGGGCGGCCTAGTGCAGCGCGGCGCTCCCCAGGGCCCGCGCGCGCTGCGCGAACCAGGAGTTCGGGTGCCGGGCCGCTTCGGCCAGGGCAAACTCGGCATACTCGTCGCCGGCGCCGAGCTCGGCCAGCTCGATGGCCGCCAGCGCGGCGCGCCAGTTGTACCCGAGCTCTTTCCAGCGCTCGAAGGCCTGTTGGAACAACGCAGTCGCTCGCGTTGAGTTCCCCTCCGCGCGACAGATCGTGGCGTCGGCGGTCGTTTCATCGAGACGGGCGCGCTCATCGAAGTGGCCTGCGTGCCCGCGCAGTTTCTGGCGCAAAGCGCGATAGCGGCGATACAGTCGACGCGCCTTTGTCGGACTCTCAGGGGCAAGTCCTTCTGAAAGAAGCAGCAATACGTTGCAGTCCTGCGCCGAACCGCTCTCCCAACAGACCGACTCGCTTAGCTTTTCGGCGTGATCGAGCTCCTCGCGCGCCGTAAGTTCCTGCCTCAACTCGCGCGCCAGATACGTGCGATCGAGTGAAACCTCGATCTTCAGTGGTATTGAAGGCGCCGCTTCGGCGGCCGCCCGAAGGTCGCGGAAGGCGCCGAGGTGATCGCCGCAGAGCGCCCCGGCCCAGCCGAGCGATCGCAATATCTCGTAACGTTGTGGCGACAGGTCCTCGATCCAGTCGATCGCGTCGAACTGCGTGCGCACGTAAGCCGCGTCGTCGCGATCGCCACTCTCGCGAACAAGCATGGCCAGGCCCGCGAGCTTTTCAGCTTTGTACCACTCGTCCGGAACGGCACAATGCGCCATTTCCTCGAACGACATCTTGAGATACGACTGCTGCGCGCCGTAGTCGTGACGTGCGGCCGCAACCGCGGCCAACAGGTCGAATACGCGGGCTCGCGCGTGGGCTAGCGGCGTAAAGTGCGGGCGAGCACCATATACCATCAGCGCTGGAGCAAGGACCTTCGAGCATGCCCGTTCACAAGCATCGAGCTCCCCACTCAAGAGCCCGGCGTGCGCGTCTATTTGGTGGTATTCGGCCTCGAGATCCGGGCATGACGCTGAAAACACGTACGCTCGCGCGTCGTCGAGAGCGCGCTGTGCCTCGAGCGGGCGGCCCAAGCGCGCGAGCGTCGATGCGCGCAACGCTTCAAGCTCCCCGCGCTCGCGATGTGAGAGCTCGCGTACGTTCTGTAATCCAGCTTCGAGATTCGCCAAAGCATCTGTCAGCCGGTTGAGGCGGATGAGCGATCGCGCTGCTAGCGCGATTGCATCGCTGGACGAGTGATACGCGAGAATACCAAGGCACGCGGAAAAGCGACCGGCACGAAACGCCTCAGCCGCGGATTCAAACGGCCGCGCGCGTGGCTTCAGCCGCGCGACTCTACCAGTGCCCATCCACGGTCATGACTGCTGTCTGTGTCCGCGGTTTTCCTTGGATTCTAAGGCAGGTTTAAGCCCCCAACGAAGTCAGTTAGCAGCTGACGGGCGGCCAGCCGGCCATAATCATCGCCATACTGTGCCACGCCGCGGTAAAACCTGTGACGGCGGACGAGAAATCGATCGATGCCAACAATGCAAACACGAATGGAACTCCTTTGGAGCGGCAAACCGGCCGGTGAAAACCCGAGCTAGCCAAGGCTAGCGAACTAGGACGCAGGGCCGATATGGTACTTTATACCCTGTCCGGCTTGCAAAAGCACCACGTTTCCTTAGGGCCTCCGGCCCAATTGTCAAGTGCCTGAGATCACACTTTAGGCGCGACGGCCGAAACGGGGAGGCCGCACTCGTCGCCCCAAGCTTCCCACGCGGTCGCGTCCCGGGTCGCGAAGACCTCGGCCAGGGCCGTCGCGTCGGACGACGGGACCCCGAGAAGCTCGCCGAGGCGGGCGGCGAAGTGCGGCTCCAGCGCACCCACGGCGACCCAGCCCGTCCGGGCTTCATAGAGACGATAGATCGCGGCCGCGCCGCCGAGGACTCCGGACTCCTGTGTCAGGCCGTGCGCGAGGGGTTCCGCGAACACGACTGCGGCGTCGCGCAGCGAAACGAGCTCTCGGCCCGCTTCGCCCTCCCGTTCGCGGCGGAGGAGCAGACCGAGCGTTGCGGTGACGGCGCGCTCCGCGCCCGCGAGGTCGGCGAGGAGCGTGCGCGGCATCGCGGGCGGTGAGACGAGGCCGAGCTGCGCGACGTAGTTGAGGTCGTGGCCGGCCCGTTCGTCATCGGGCGGCGGGAAGCCGACGATGGCGACGTGGACGAGCTTTGGGTGGCGCGCGTGCAATTCGTCCCAACCGAGACCGAGGCGCTCGAGCGACAACAAACGGCTGGACGTCAGCAAGACGTCGGCTCGCTCCAGCCGCTCGGCAAGCGCCGCGCGCCCGGCGGCGGATTTCCCGTCGAGGACTTCCACCGTGCAGCCGCGGTGAAGCGCCGCGTACCAGCGGGGCGCCGAGTGCGCGAGCATGTCGCCGGCCGGCGGCTCGATCTTCGTGACATGCGCGCCGAGATCGCGCAGCCGCGCGGCCGCGACCGGGCCCGGGACGTTGGGGGCGAGGGTGACGACTTTAATGCCGGCGAGCGTCTCCACGCGCCGCAGGTTACGCGCCGCTCCGCAGGTCACCTCGGAACATCGCTCGCAGAGTGTGCCTTCTGCATCGACTATCGAAGTGAGGAGCTGTCTACGCATGAGCCTGGCCGGCAAAACGTTATTCATCAGCGGCGCGAGCCGCGGGATCGGACTCGCGATCGCGTTACGCGCGGCGCGCGACGGCGCGAACGTCGCGATCGTCGCCAAGACGACCGAGGCGCATCCGAAACTCCCCGGGACGATTTACAGCGCCGCCCAGGAAATCGAGGAAGCCGGCGGCGCCGCGCTTCCGATCGCCTGCGACATCCGCTCCGAGGACAAGGTTCGCGAAGCGGTCGAAGCGACGGTCGCGCGTTTCGGCGGAATCGACGTCTGCGTCAACAATGCAAGCGCGATCTCGCTGACCCGCACGCCGCAGACCGACATGAAGCGCTACGACCTGATGCAGTCGATCAACACGCGCGGCACCTTCGTCTGTTCGCAAGCGACCTTGCCCTACCTTAAGAAAGCCGCGAACCCGCACATCCTCACGCTCTCGCCGCCGCTCGACATGCAGGCGAAATGGTTCGCCCCGAACGTCGCCTACACGATTGCGAAGTTCGGAATGTCGCTCTGCACGCTCGGCATGGCCGAGGAGTTCCGCAAGGACGGCGTCGCCGTCAACTCGCTCTGGCCGCTTACCACGATCGACACCGCAGCGGTGCGCAATCTGCTCGGCGGCGAGGCCATGGCGAACACCAGCCGCACACCCGAGATCCTCGCCGATGCTGCGTATGCGATCCTCAATCGGCCCTCGCGCGAGTGCACCGGCAATTTCTTTATCGACGAGGAGGTACTGCGCGCCGAGGGCGTCACCGATTTCGCGCCGTATGCCGCCGGCCCAAAGGACGGTCCGTACTCCCCCGACTTCTTCGTCCCCGACGACGTTTATGCGCGCACGTCGACCAAGCTGGCCCGAGCTTCGGCCTAGCTGCGGTTCACCCTACCCGCGAGCGTCGGATCCAGGAATACCATGCGTCCATATTTTCCCCGGTTTTCGCGGAAACTGCGATCGCTTCGAGGCCCGGGCGGACTGCCCGGGCGTTCGCGATGCACCGCTTGACGTCGAAATCGACGTAGGGCAAAAGATCGATCTTATTAATCACGAGCAGGTCGGCGACCGCAAACATGTACGGGTATTTCGCCGGCTTGTCGTCGCCCTCGGTCACCGAAAGGATCGCGACTTTCGCTCGTTCCCCAAGATCGAAGAGCGCCGGGCACACGAGATTCCCGACGTTTTCGATGATGACGAGTGAATCGGCTTGCGGCGCGAGCACATCGAGCGCGCGTCCGATAATTCCGGCTTCGAGGTGGCAGCCCGTGCCCGTATTGACCTGCAGCGCTCGAGCGCCCGCAGCACGAATGCGCGCGCTGTCGTTTTCCGTGGCCTGATCGCCTTCGATCACGACCATCGGCAGGTCAGCGCCCAGATCGCGAATCGTGCGCTCGAGGAGCGTGGTCTTCCCCGAGCCGGGAGAGCTCACCAGATTCAACGCGACGATGCGCCGGTCGGCGAACCACTGCCGGTTGACGGCTGCAAGCGCATCGTTCGTAGCAAGCACGGCACGCTCGAGAACGACCGTCCGCGCATCGGTAGCATCGAGCTGGTCCAGGTGGCCGTTTTGCACGGCATGAACGTGAGGCTGGGCACCGTCGTGAGCGTGCTCGTGATCGTGGACGTGCCCATGCCCGTGGTCATGGTCATGCCCGTGGTCATGGTCATGCCCGTGCTCGTGGTTATGCCCGTGCTCGTGATCATGCCCGTGCTCGTGGGCATGGTCGTGCGCGGTCACCAGGATCGCGTCAGTAGCCGAGCAGCCGCAAGTCGCACACATGTGGCCAGCGATTCGGCGTCTTGGGCCGCGTTCCCGCGGAGACATTCGTGCCCGCCCGGTTCACTCCGCGGGTAGGCGACGTGCCACCAGGGCTGCGTCGAGGTCGTCGATCCGTTTCAACCTGTAGACGACGACCGACACGAGCCAGCTCACGAGAAACACGCCGATGATGTAGAAACCGAAATTCGCTAACGGGAACTCTTGGACGGCGTCCCAAGCTCCGCCGGTCGCGTGGAGCTCCGAGGCGATAACCTGCAGCATCTCGAGACCGCCGATGAACAGCGCAACGACTACCGAAATCGACGTAATCGTGATGTTATAGTAGAGCTTTCGAAGGGGCTTGAGGAAAGCCCAACCGTAGGCACCCAGCATCGCGACCCCGTCCGTCGTGTCGACGAGCGACATCCCGGCCACGAACAGAAGGGGCAACAGCAGGATGAGACCGATCGGCATTCCGCTCGCGCCCGTGACCGCCGCAATACCGAGCAGACCGACTTCGCTCGCCGTGTCGAACCCAAGGCCGAACAACAAGCCGATCGGATACATGTTCCAACTCTCGGTGACGACGCGCAAGAGCGGGCGGAGCATTCGCGCGAGCAGCCCCCGGTCGGCAAGGTATGCATCGAGCGTCTGGTCGTCGTACTCGCCGTCATCGACGGCTCGTCTCCAGGTCGCCACGATGTCGAACAAGACCGCGACGTTGATCGCGCCGATAATGACGAGAAATAGGCCCGAGACCCCTGTTCCAACGACGCCTCCAAACGTCTGAAGCGTTGGGAGGTTGTTCTTGACGAATGCCGCCGAGACCGCGACGAGTACGCTCAAAAGAAGCACGACCGTCGAGTGGCCGAGGGAAAAGAAAAAGCCGACGGCGACCGGCCTCTTCCCGTCTTGCATCAGCTTTCGCGTCGTGTTGTCGATCGCCGCGATGTGATCCGGGTCGACCGCGTGGCGGAGTCCGAATCCGTAGGCGGTGATCCCGAGCCCGAGGAGGATTGGGAATTTTGCGGCTGCGATCACGACCGCAAGCCACGTTCCTACGTTGAGGACCGCAAGGACGGCGTAGACAACGGTTAGGCGACGCCGCAATTCGGGCGTTGCGGTGCTCCAGAGCTTTCTCATCCGTTCGACCGGTTGGATCACGGAACCGCAAGCGTTGAAATCGCGAGTGCCTTCCTGAGTTACTGATCGGGCCGACAAGGGAACGTTACTGCCGCACAAAGGGATTGCCCCCAGAAGCTTTGTTGGTTGCCGGGGCGGCGGATCCATGGATTTCTTCGAGTTTGTCTACAATGTAGACAACACGCGTCGAACTCGGCGCAAGGACCGCCGTCGCGGATGGTCGTCATTGAATACGTTTAGCGTGAAATGATTTCTTTTTGAGAAGCACTGTGTACGCTTCGTGTGTTGACCGGCCGCACGCTGACGGACATGTGCTTTCGCGCGGGCCGTACTCGCACTAGGAGTCACGCATTTGCTTACGACCGTCGGATTGGTCGTTTCACTCGGGCTGGTCAATCAGATTGTTGCACCGTCGATCGCGCTGTTGTCGCCGGCAACGCCTTCGGCTCTCCCGGCGGCAACCGCGGCACCACCTTCGCCGTGCCCCTCCGCTACCGCCACGCCAACCGAAAGCGGCGCGCCGGTTTCATCGTCGCCCGCTCCCTGCCCCGTCGCAAGGAAGCTGAAAACCATTGCGACCGTAGCGGTCGCCGGCCGTAAGGCGGATCTCGTCGGCGTTGCTGCGGCCGCGTCAGAGGGCACGATCGGCGAGGTAGAGATCGCAGACCGGCCGATCCTCCGGCCGGGAGAGGTCTTGGAGGCGATCCCCGGCCTCGTCATCACCCAGCATAGCGGTGAAGGGAAAGCAAATCAGTATTATTTGCGCGGCTTTCAGCTCGACCACGGCACCGACTTGGAGAGCACGATCGGCGGCATTCCGATCAACATGGTGTCGCATGCGCACGGTCAGGGCTATTCCGATATCAACTGGCTCATGCCCGAACTCGTCAGCTACGTCGAGTTCAAAAAGGGAACCTATTACGCGGATCAGGGCGACTTTTCCACAGCCGGATCGTACAATCTCTACTTTCGAGACACGATCGAACCCATAACGGAATTCGGGCTCGGCGACTACGGCTACGATCGTTTTTTCACGGCCGGATCGCCCCTGGTCGGCAACGGCCACCTTCTTTATGGTGTCGAGATCTACCACGATAACGGCACGCTCGTAAAGCCGGACGAGTATCACAAGCTCAACGCTATGATGCGCTACACGTTCGGCAAAGGAAAAGATAACTACGGCATCAACGCGTTCGCGTACGACGGTGCCTTCAATTCGACGGATCAAATCCCGCAGCGCCTCGTCACCGCCGGACTGCTCAGCCCCGACGGCTACATCGACCCGAGCGACGGCGGCAACACGTATCGGTACGCCATGTCTGCACAGTGGCAACACCAGGATCCGAATGGTACGACAAAATTCAATGCGTACGGCGTCGACTATTTCCTCGATCTCTTCTCGGACTTCACGTATTACCTGTACGACGGGAACAATTATTGGAACGAAACCGCGAACCCCATTACCTGTAATGCAGCTTTTGTGACCTGCACGCCGAACGCTCGGGGTGGGCTCCGCGCGCCGGATTACCACTCGTTTTGCCCGGCCTACACCGCGCCGGCAGGCGCCGCAGCCGGCTCGCTGACGCCGATTCCTTACAACTTTCAATGCGGCGATCAGCGCGAGCAAGAGGACAAGCGCTTCATCTCGGGGTTCAATTTTTCCAGAACCTACGCAACGCCGGGCTCGGTCACGACAATCGGGGCGGACACCCGCAACGACAACATCTCGACACTCGGTCTGTTTTTGGTCGCGGATCGCAATCGATTTCCCGAAGGGACGCTAAGCGACGATCATGCCGTCGAGCGCGGCTCCGACGTTTACGTGCAATCGGAGCTGCGCTTTGGGCCAAAGCTGCGCCTGGATCCGGGCGTACGCTTCGATTACTACACGTTCCACGACGCGGCATACGACCCGCGCAACAGCGGCGCCGGCTCCGCAGCGCTGATCGACCCAAAAATGGTCATCGCCTACGCCGTCAACCAGAAAAGCGAGTACTATCTCGACTACGGCGATAGCTTCCATTCCAACGACGTGCGCGGCGTGACGTACGTCGACGACCCGCAAACGCGCGCACCGTTCGATTCGGCCGGAGCACCTGTCGAGCGGAATCCGCTCCTTAACCGGTCGGCCGGCGAGGAGATCGGATACCGCTATACGATTCCGCAGTACACGGCCACGTTCTCGCTTTTCGAATTGTATCAGGCAAACGAGTTGATCTTCGACGGCGATCACGGCACGACGTCGCTCGGCGGCCCGACGCAGCGAAAAGGCGTCGAGTTCACCAACTACTTTACGCCGAAGAATTGGCTTACGCTGTCCGCCGACCTCGCGACGACTACGGCCCGTTTTCTCAACAACCCGGGCGGGCAGGGAAACAACGTTCCGGAATCGCTCAACGGCGTCGTCTCCCTCGGGGCGACCATCGACGAGCCGGCTTACGCGACGAGCCTGCGAATGAGCTATTTCGGGCCGCGTACGCTCGATACGCAAGGCACGGCGAAGTCACCGTCATCCACGGTTTGGAACTACCAATTTACCGCCAAGATGAAGAAAAACCGTCATCTCTCATTCGACGTCTTTAACATCTTCAACGCGGACGTGCCCGATGTGACCTATTACTACAATTCGTGGTTGCCGTACGACGCGAAAAACCCCGCGAACGCAAACAGCCCGGGCATCAATCCCGTGCTCGGCGCCAATATCGACGGCAGCCCCGGATTCCCCGGGAGTGCGGGTGTCGCGGACTATCATTTTCACCCGGCAACAAAACGCGTCGTTCGGTTGACGTACGGGTTGAAGCTCTAGGGCCGGCGCACGCCGTCGGATTCGAGCCAGCGCTCGAGATGCTCGACGTACTCGGGCCCGAACGTATCGTTTAGGCAACGCAAGTAGGCCGCGTAGACGTCGTCTTGGCTCGAGAGCACGTAGTGCTCGAGCACCCGGCGGTGAATCGACATGTAGCCCTCGCGCAGCCGAAGTCCGCCGTGGACGAGCGCGACGAGCAGTTCGCTCGGGGAAACCTCGGCGTGCCGGTCCAGCCGCTCGTTAAACCATTGGTCGAGCGCGCGCGGCAAGCGCATCGAACGGGTCGGACCCATCGAGCCCGACCCCTTCTGCCGTGCCATTTACGGCCGAGCCGTTCTAATGCTTGTGCTCGTGCTTCTCGTCACCCTCAGCATGGCTGTGCGTCGTGCCGCCATGTTCGTGGTGCTCGTGATCGTGGTCGTGATCGCGATGTTCGTGCAGGTGCGTGTGTTTCGTGCCGTCGGCATGCTCGTGCTCGTGCTGGTGATCGTGCTCGTGCTCGTTGCTCATCGAAAACCTCCTTGATCCGTCGCGTTCTTCTACCAGAGCGCTCCATCACCCACGGTAATGTACAAGATCGGACCGATCCCCCACAGCAGGGCGACCAGTGCCCAAATGAGTTTCTTGCTTCCATCGAGATCGTCGCGACCGATGAGGTTAATAAACATCAACAGCATGGCGATGGGATGGAGAATTATGGAGACCAGTATCTGGAGCAGCAGCTTCATCGGACTTGCCTTTCTTGCGGAGCCGGCAACGGGTTCTTACCGCGAAGTGGTCGGGTTGTCACGCGCGGGAGCGGCACGTGTGATACGAGGAAACCCCCGAACGAGCGGGGGCTTCCCGGAACCGTGCACCGCGTAGGACTTGAACCTACAACCAATTGATTAAGAGTCAACTGCTCTACCATTGAGCTAGCGGTGCGCGGGACGGACAGTTCGCCCCGGCGATGCTGCGTCCTCCGAGCCCGGGCAAGAGTAATCGAAGTCAGCCACTAAGTAGCCTCAATGGGCCATAAAGGGCGCTTCATCGTCGGGTCGTCGCTCGTTGCGTGCGCGGCGTTCGCTGCTTGCAGCGCCGGGCCGGCGAGCAGTCCGCGGCGGACCTGCGGCTTTCCGCCGCCCGTTCCGATCGAGCCGCTCTATCTCGCCTATCCGATCCCGTCGGCGACCGGCGTACCGCTTTTCATTGGAAGTGTGATCGTCCAGGGCTACGTTGCGGGCTTCTATGGTCCGGGGACACTTTCGGTCACGACATCCGCCGGTACGGCAATCGTCAAGAACGTCTCCCCGACCGCTGCGCCCTCACCGCTGCCGACGCCGCTAGCAACGCCGGTCCAGAATCTCCCCTACGAGGCCGTTCCGGTACCGGCGCTCATGCCCGGGACGCAATACGTCGTAACTGCAGCGGTACCGGATTGGGGCGAAACGCCGCCGCTCTGCCGAACGATCGACACGATGACGCTCGGAACGTTCACGACCGGCTCGTAGGTCCGCTTA
>PMHP01000219.1 GCA_003158195.1 Vulcanimicrobiota bacterium
CGCGCTTCGAATACCAATCGCGCACGCCGTCGAACCCGCGGGTGAACCAGTCGACGATCTTCGGCGGCTTCCACTCGGAACGCAGCGCCCAAAGACCCGCGAGCGTCGGGGTGACCGTAAACGAGACGAAGAGCGAAGTGAGCGTCGAGAGAACGACGACGATCGCAAACTCGACCAGGTTGCGTCCGACCTGACCGCCGATGAAGGCGATCGGCAAAAATACGACCACGTCGACGAGCGTGATGACGACCGCAGCCGCACCGATCTCCTCTCGGCCTTCGATGGCGGCGAGTTTCGGCGGGGACTTAAGCTCGCGGAAATGCCGCTCGATGTTCTCGAGTACGACCGTCGAGTCGTCGACCAGTATCCCGATGACCAGCGACATCGCGAGCATCGAAATCGTGTCGAGCGTAAAGTTGAGAACCTTCATCGCGGAGATCGCGATCGCAAGCGACGTCGGGATCGACACGCAGACGACGATCGCGCTGCGCCACGAACGCAGGAAGAACACCATCGCGAGCGCCGTCAGCCCGATCGCCTCAGCCAGCGTTCGCGCCACGATGGCGATCTGCTGGCCGGTAAAGGTCGACTGAAGGTTGATGACCCGGAAATCGACGGCGGGAAACTGCTTCTTCAGAGCCGGCAGGTGCGCGATCACATTATCGGACGCGGTGACTTCGCTTGCGTTCGAGGCTTTCTGAACTTGCAGAAAGAGGCCCGGCGTCCCGTCGATCTGCGCGTAGCGGCGCTGCGGTTCGTAGCCGGCGATGACGGTGGCGACGTCCTCGATGCGCCGCACGGCGTCGCTTGCCGTCCACGTGTCGACGGCGCCCGGCAGGCCGGCAAGTCCGCCGAGCCCCTCGCCGTTCGCCGTCGAGTTCGCGCTGGTCGAGGACGAACTGCTGCCGCTCCCTGCGACCTCGATCGCCAAGCGCGAGACGGTGGAGACGTTGGTGATGTCGCCGCGCACGTCGATCGTGGTCTCGCGGTTGGGCTCGTACGCGATCCCGCCCGGGACGCGCTGGTTATCGTTCGTGACGGTGTTGATGACGTCGTTGAGCGTGAGGCCGGACGCCTCGAGCTTCATCGGGTCGACGGTAACCTCGTATGCGGGGGTTACGTCGCCGCCGACGGTTACGAACGAGATGCCGGGAATTTGTTCGATCGCCGGGACGATGACGTTGTCCGCGTAGAGCGAAAGCTGCCCGACCGAGAGCTTCTTCGAGAACAGCGCGAGCGTCACGACCGTCGATTGGGAAGGGTCGCGGATGCTCACGACGGGCGGCGTAAGGTTGAGCGGCAGTTGCTTTTCCGCGGACTGAATCGCCTTTTGCGTCAACGTAACGTCGGTTGCGATATCCGAATCCAAGTCGTAGGTCGCGGCGATCGTGGCCTGACCTTGCTGGACCACGGAACTGAAGGTCTGCAGGTCGGTCGTGCCGGCCAAGTTCTGTTCGAGCGGGGCGACGATGTTGTCGCGCATTTCGCTGACCGAGGCGCCGTTATACGTCACCGAGATGGTCACGGTCGGCTGATCGACGTTGGGGAAGAGCTGCCGCACGATCGTCGCGAGCGACAGCACGCCGGCGAACAGCATCAGCGAGACGAGGACGAAAACGAGCGTCGGCCGCGCGACGAAGAGGCGAGTCAGCGACATCCGGTTACCGGACCGCGACCTTTTCGCCGTCGCCGACGCTGGTCTGACCGTCCGAGACGACGCGCGTCCCCGGTGCGATCCCGCTCACGACCGCAACGGTGCCGTCGTTGCCGGCTTCCTGCACCTTGACCGTCTTGACCGTCGAGTCGTCGCCGACGGTCATGATCGTATCGTGGTTGTCGTCGAGAAATGCCGTTGCGGGGATCTTAACGCCGGTCAGCGGCGGAAGCGCCACGTTGCCTTCGATCGCCATTCCGGGCCGCAGCTTCCCGGAGGGATTGCGCAAGAGCACCTTGATCTGGAAATCGGTCGATCCCGGGTTGACTTCGTTGAGCACGCCGGCGACGCGGCCCGTTTGGTTCCGCCCGAGCGCGCCGAGATCGCTGGCGACGATTTTCGCGGGAGTGCCGACGGCGACGCTAGCCACCTGCGTACCCGAGGCGTGAAGGATCGCGTAGATCGGATCGACCTGCTGCAACGTAAAGATCTGCCGCGTCCCCGGATACTCGCCGACGTTGAGGTTGCGGTTCACGACGACCCCGTCGATCGGAGAGTAGATCGTCGCTTTTACGATGCTGGCTCGAATCTGATCGGCCTGCGCTAGAGCGACTTTCTCGAGCGCGACGGCCTGCGCGACCGAGGACGCCTGAAGTCCGTTCGGGTTTTGCAGCGTACCGTTTGAAACGACTTGTTCCTGGGCACTGCGCACCGACGCCGCCGCCGAATTGACGGCGGCTCGATCGTTGCGCACGAGCGCAAGCTGTTGCGCGACCTGCTGTTGCGCGATGTAGCCTTTGGCGTCCAGCTGCTGGTAGCGCGACAGGTCGAGCGAATCCCGGGCGAGCGTCTGTCGCGCCTGCGTAAGCGCTTCTTGTGTATTGACGACCGACTGCTGCGATTGTTGGATCGTCAGCAGTCCCTGATCGCTCGTGTGGGTTGCGCCGGCCGCATCGCTCTTTGCCTGCGCGATATCGGCTTCCATCTGCGCCCGCAGGTCCGTGGTGTCGAGGACCGCCAGAATCTCTCCGCGCCGGACCCGGTCGCCCTCCGCAACGTCGACCTGGAGTGCCGGTTCGACAAGCGTCGAGGAGATCGCGACGTTTTGGAATGGCGCGATCAAGCCGGGCAGGAGCTCGTTCGGGTAAATCGTCCCCGATTGGGCCACCGCGGTCGAGACCGTCGGTGGCTGGGGCGGCTTCGCGGCGCTTTTCCCGCAGCCATCAAGCAAAAAAGCGGCAGCGAGACATGTTGCCGCCGCCAGGGCGCGGTACAGCATGGCTTAGATGCTACCCAGAAATTGGGCCGAGTGTCCTTGGCGCGTCCTGGGAAAGAGTCAGTGGAGGCCCCAGAACCGAACGGTACGCTGAAGAACGTGGAAACGATCGGTGCCCGCGTCCTCGTCGTCGACGACGAGTCCGCCATTCGCGACCTTCTCGATTACGGGCTCGGCCAGGCCGGGTTCGCCGTGCGCAGCGTCCCCGATGGGCGGACCGCGCTCGACACGGTGCGACAATGGTCGCCCGAAGTGATCGTGCTCGACGTCATGCTCCCCGAAATCGACGGCTTCACCTTGCTCCCGGCGCTGCGCCGCATCACCGACGTTCCGATCGTGATGTTGACCGCGAAGACCGAGACAGCCGAGAAGGTGGCCGGTCTCTCGCGCGGTGCGGACGATTACGTCGGCAAGCCGTTCGAACTCGAGGAATTGATCGCGCGGCTTCATTCGGCATTGCGCCGGCCGCGGATGGAATTGCGGCAAACCTTCGCGTACGCGGATCTCACGGTCGACGTCGGCCGGCGTTCGGTCTATCGCGGCAACCGCCGTGTCGAACTCTCGACGCGCGAGTTCGATCTGCTCCTGACGCTCGTACGCCATCCCGAGCACGTCTTCACGCGCTCGCAACTGCTCGACCTCGTTTGGGGCGTCGATCGCGACGTCGTCCCGAATACGGTCGAGACGTATATCTCGTACTTGCGGGCGAAGATCGACAGCGGCGAGCCGGTCAAACTGATCCACACCTTGCGTGGCGTCGGTTACGCGCTTCGCACGACGCCGCCCGCGTAGACGCCGTGGATTTCGGCCGGCGGCTCTATCTGATCACCGCACTCGAAATGGCAAGCGTGTTGTGCTTGCTCGTGTTCGGCGGAGCGCTTTTCGCTTTCGGTTCGTCGGTTGCGACCCTCAAGGGCGATCTTGCGAACACGGCAGGCTGGGTCACGGTCGCGCTCGATGGAACGCCGGCTTCGCACGATGCGGCACAAGCGGCAAACGTGGTGGCGTCGCACTACCTGCGTTACGACATCGTCGTCTTAATCTTCGATCAAAAGCACCGCGTCGACGTCTTCAAGCAACGCCGCACCGACCCGGCCCCGGTCGTGGAGATCTCGCAGCGTTCGGTGCCGCTTCCTGGTTCCGTGACGACGGGTCCGTTCGCGCGCCTGATTCTCGGCGCGGCGACCGCCTTCGGGCTGCAAAGCGTGCGCGCGCGCGTCGGTGGGCTCGACATCATCGTTCGCGAGAGCGACGCGGCGTTCACCTCGGCAATCGCGCCGCACGTGCCCGAGTTTTTTGGCGCGCTCGTCGCTGCGATCGTGCTCGGCTTCCTGATCGCGCGCGTCGTCACGCAGCAGGCCCTGCGGCCGCTCGTCGACGTGACGAGCGCGCTCGAGCGCTTCGCAGCGGGCGATCTCAATCCACATCCGATCGCCGCCGACCGGCGCCACCAGCTCGGGCGCTTGGCCCTGGCCTATAACGGCGCGATCATGCAATTGGAGCGCGCATTTGCCGAACGCGAGCGCGCCAATGCCGCGATGCGCCAGTTCATCGCCGACGCCGGCCATCAGCTGCGCACGCCGTTGACGGTCGTGCGCGGCTTCATCGCCGTGCTGCGCAAGGGCGACCTGCGGACGCCCGAAGACCGCGAACGGATCCTCGAGACGATGAACCGCCAAAGCCAGATCATGGGTTCGTTGATCGAGAAGCTGATGCTGCTCGAGCGCTGGGCGGATCCGTCGCTTGCGACCGTACCCGAGGCGATTGACGTCGCGCAGCTGGTCGAGGACGTCGTCTCACCGGTCGCCGAAGCGAATCCGGAGCGCACCATCCGCGTCGATGCGCGGTTCGGACCGCTGGTTAAGATCGATCCAAGCGACCTGACGCACGCGATCAACAACCTCGTCGACAACGCGCTCAAGTACACGCTGGGCGCGATCGACGTGCGCGTGCGTCCGAGTCAAGCGAGCGTTGCAATCGAGATCTGCGACGAGGGTCCGGGAATGTCGGGCGAAGAGCAAAATCATGCCTTCGACCGCTTCTACCGCGGCAACCGGCGCGAGGTCGACGGCTCGGGCCTCGGCCTTGCGATCGCTCGGCGTGCGATCGAGCGTGCGGGCGGGACGTTAACCCTCAAGAGCGATCCGGCAACCGGCTCGTGCTTTACGATCACGTTGCCCGCGGTCGCAACTCCGGCGAAAAACGGCGGCCGCTCGGCCCAACTCAGCAGGTCGCCCAAGACGGCCGGCGGTTGAAGAGCTTCGCCGGCTTTGGGTAACGTATCCCCGGAGGATACCGTATGCGAGCAACTTGGAAGCCACATGAGAAACACGGGGAGTTGACCGGACGCGCGGACTTGCCCGACAGCGTCTTCGCTTACCCGAAGTTACGCAAAGAGCCGATGACCGACGCTTCACACGTTCGTAACGCGATTGCCCGCTTCGATCAAGTCGAGGGCATCTCGGATGACGACCGGGAGCTCGCGTTCGCGAACATCAAGAAGGCGGCAAAGCACTACGGCGTCGAGATGACCGAGACGAAGTGGACCGATCTCGGCCGCCGCCCGAGCACGGGGCGCACGACCGCGGACCGTAAACGATCGGCCCGTAAGGCGGTTGCCACCCGAAAGAAGACCGCGACGCGCAAGAAGTAGTCCTCAGCGCAGGCGCTTGTTGAGCCGGTGCCACTCGAGGTCGTAGCCGAGTCGCTCGTAGAACGCCCGGGCGCGCTCGTTTCGGGGATGGACGTGGAGCGAGACGTAGCGTGCGCCGCGCGCGAGCGCCCAGGCCTCGGCCGCGCGCATCAAAGCAGCGCCGGCGCCCGTACCGTCGCGGGCCACGGCGAGTTCGGAAATGTGCGCGACCGGCTCGTTCGTGAAGAAGTCGCTCCCCGCGACGACATAGACGAAGCCGGCGCGGGCGCCGCGGCCATCCTCGGCAACGAGCACCGCTTCGTCGTCGCGCGCCGTCGCAAGCGCGCGCTCGAGCGCCCGTGCGGTCCCGGCCGCAACCTCACCCGGTTCGCGCCAGCCGGGCTGCGTCTCGCCAAAGCGCGGTGCGAGCCCAATCACGAAGGATGCATCGGCCGGCGTCGCGCGTCGGATGCGTAGCTCGCTTCGCTGCATCCCGCGGCCCTTCCACGCCCGAGCTCACCCGCCCGCCTACGGTTATTGAACCACGAGCAGCGGTAAACGGTGACCGATGAGGGTCTCTGCGACGTCGGCACCGACCGGCCGCGAAAACCAGTACCCTTGACCGAACTCGCACCCAAGCGCCACAAGGGTCGTGAGCTGAACCTCAGTTTCGATTCCTTCCGCAAGGGCGACGAGCCCGAGGTTGTGCGCGAGCGTCACGATCGTCCGCGCGATTTCGACTCCGCGAGGATCCCCTGAGATCTGATTCACGAAGATGCGATCCACTTTGAGGACCTTCAGCGGGAGCCGCGTCAACCGGCTGAGCGAGGAGTAGCCCGTGCCGAAATCGTCGATGTACAGCTCGACGCCGAGTTCACGAAGCAGCGCGGCCGTCCCCGAGATCGTCTCGAAGTCTTCCATGAAGACGGTTTCGGTAATCTCCAGTTTGAGGCTTTGCGCGGCCAGGTGGTTCTGTTCCAGCGCTTCCCGAATGTCGTCGAGCAGATTCTTGTGCGCGAACTGTTTGATCGAAAGGTTGACGCTCACCGTTAGCGCGTCGTCGCCGCATTGCACTTGCCACGCGCGAAGCTGCCTGCACGCTTCGTGAAGAACCCAGCGATCAATCTGCACGATCAGGCCTATGGATTCCGCTTCGGGGATGAATTCACCGGGCAATACGACGCCGCGCTCGGGGTGGTTCCAACGCACTAACGCTTCGAAGCCGACGAGCATGCTGCGTTCCAGCGAAACGATCGGCTGATACTCGTTGAAGAATTCGAGCCGCGCTACCGCTCGGCGCAGGTCCATTTGAAGGTTGAGGCGCAAAGCGGCACGGTCTTGCATCTCCCGGTCGAATACTACGTGGCAGGCGCGTCCGCGCGCTTTCGCTTCGTACATCGCGATATCGGCATCCCGCAATGCGTCCTCCGCGCTATCGCGGGCGGACGAGCCGATCGCAATCCCCATGCTCGCCGTGGTATGTATCTCGAAGCCGTCCAGATAAATCGAGTGTTCCAGCGTTTCCTCGATGCGCTCGACGATGCGCATCGCATCTTCCGGTTCGACCACCTCACGAAGCAAGATCGCGAATCGATCGGTGTCGAGCCGTGCAACGATATCGTTGGTCCGCACGCATCGTTCGAGTAAACGGGCGACTTGAACGAGCAGACCGTCCGCCATTACGTGCCCTAAGCTGACGTTGATGCTCTCGAAGTGGTCGAGGTCGACGAGAATAACGGCAAAGCGGTCGTCGCCTTCCTGCTTCGCGCGAACGATGTATCGTTCTAGGAGCTCAAAAAAGGACGCGCGGTTTGGAAGTTGCGTGAGGTCGTCGTACAGAGCTTGCCGCTTGACGGTTTCAAAAGCTTCGATGCGCGTCGTCACGTCGTGCGCGATCTTTACGAACCCGCGGGGATTGCCGTCAGCGTCAGCTTTGAGGCGCGTCATTTCTCCGCTGGCATAGAAGAGATCGCCGCCCCGGCGCACGTGCCATGCCTCGTCGAGGGCGACGCCGTCCTCGGCTGCCCTGGCGATTTCGGTGTCGGGAACCCCCGCAGCGATTGCATCGGCGGTGTACATGAGCGAGAAGTGTTTGCCGACGACCTCGGCTTCGCTGTAGCCGAAAACGTGTTCTGCGCCCGAATTCCAAAACAGGATCGTGCCGTCGAGGTTGATCGAGAAGATTGCGTAGTCGGTGACGCCCTCGATCAGCAAACGAAGACGCTCCTCACTTTCGCGCAAGCGCTCCGGGGTGATCCGGTAATACGTAGCATCGCGAACGCGTTTAAGGAGACTTGTCGCCGCTCCGATGAGGCCCGTGCGGGCCCGTCCCGTCAAACCGTGCTCCATGTCACTACGGTCGGCAGCCGGAGAGTCGATTATGAGCCTTTTGGGCTAAGCCGGCCGGCGGGCGATCCCGGACGGTCCCGAGCGCGCCGGGCCGCGTTAATCGAGTAAAGCGATCGCGCGATCCGGCGTGGCCAGCTGATCGAGCGTGCACTGGCGCGGCGGTTTGTCCGGACGCCAGCGCAGCGGGCGCGTTCCATGCCGAATGCGTCCGCCGGTCACCTGATCGAAGGCGACCTCGAGGACCAGATCGTGCTTAAGCTTGACGTAGCTTCGATCGCGGTCGACGCCGCGGCTCCAGCGACTCGGCGCGGAATCGGGGGCGCTGCCCGTAAACCCGGGCTCGCCGATATGCGGTCGAAGCCGCTCGTGCAGCGCGGCGCGCTCGGCGGCCGGAAACGCGCTGCAAAACCCGACGTGATCGAGAAGACCCTCGTCGTCATAGAGGCCGAGCAGCAGGGAGCCGACCGCGCGACGCTCGCCTTTCGCATACCGGAAACCGCCGACGACGCAATCGGCGGTTCGCTCGCGCTTCACCTTGACGGCCGCGTCGCGTTTCCCGCTCGCGTAGGGGAGGTCGGTGCGTTTGGCAACGATGCCGTCGAGCGCGCCGCCCACGCGCGCGAACCAGTCGTCCACGACGCGGCGCTCTCGCGTCGCGGGCGACAGGCGCACCGTTACGCCGTCGAACGCGGGAGCGAAGGCTTCGAGCCGCTCGCGGCGATCCGACAGAGGCAAGTCGACGAGAGCGGCTCCGTCCTTGGAGAGAAGGTCGAAGACGAGGTACCACGCCGGGGAGCTCTGCGACAACTTCGCGACGCGTGACGCCGCGGGATGGATGCGCTGCTGCAACGCGTCGAACGAAAGCGCTCCGGCCGAGGCGACGACGAGCTCGCCGTCGAGCACGAATTCCTCGCCGCGCACGCGGAGCAGCGCGTCGACGACCTCGGGAAAGTAGCGCTCGAGCGCCTGTCCCGCCTTCGACTGCAGCGTTACGTCACGGCCGGAACGAAAGGCGACGCAGCGGAAGCCGTCCCATTTGGGCTCGTACTGCCACTGCGCGCCATTCGGCACCTCGGCGACGAGTCGCATCTCCATCGGCGCGTAGCCGAACGGAATCGACTCGCGTGCGATTACGGGTTCGAGCCGCCCGATGAGGACTGACCGTTCGACGACCCCGAATTCGCGTTCGACCCGGAGTTCGCTCCGCCGGCTTGCGCTCCGCCGGCCTGCGCTGCGGGTGCTTGCGCTGCAGGGGGATTATTCGGTTGCGAGATCACGGTCGTCGTCGAATTGTGCGGCTGCGTGTTCCAGGGCTGCCAATAGAATAGGCCTACGAGCACGGCGATGGCGACGATGGCGACGATCGAGAACATCGCCATGTTGCTGCTGCCGGAGCCGTCTCTTACGATCACTGGCCGATCTTGCATGGGTAGTACACTCCTTAAATTTCCTTACGGCTCCGGAAAACACCGGCGATTCGCGCCGCGCATCTTTGACCGATTGGGGAATCTGCAATTAGGTGTACCCGTCGAGCGCCGTCCCAAACCGCTCGGCGCCGCCGTTGACTCGGATCAGAAATCTGTTTGCGCTTCGGAATAACGGGGTAAATAGGCGAGGCATTCACATAAGGAGACACCGTGAGCTTTAAAGAGACAGCAAAAAAAGCCATCGACGACGTCGACGACGCGGTCCACGAAATCGGCCACCGCGGCGCGGCCGAAGCGGAACGGGCGAAGCGCGAGGCGGCAGGCGACAACATGACGCTTGGCGAGAAGACCCAGTCGGTCGTCAACGAGGGCAGCAACCGGGTTGCGGCCGAGGTGGATCGTGTGAAGCGAGACGTCCGCGACAAAACCTGAACCGGACGGAAAGAAACGANNCGGCTCGCCTCGCTTCGTTTAAGACGACGCGGGCGCGCTTTTTACGGCGGTCCCGTTGTTGCGCCGCGTCCCCGCACCAGGTTGAAGATCAGCGCGATCACCGCGATAACGAGCAATAAGTGAATCACCGCGCCGAGGTGGAACAGAAAAAAACCAAGCAGCCAGAAGATAAACAGCAGCATGATGATGCCCCAAAGAATTCCAGCCATTTAATCTCTCCTCTCGAACGGGCAGGCCCTAGTTCCAAATACCCACCACTCCGGCATTATAATCCCCTCGAATAAATCCCCCCGGCGAGGCTCGTTAATTTTCCTCGCGTGCGGGTATATTGTTGCTACCTGAGGGGGGAGGTTAACAAGTGAACTACATTCTTTGGTTGATCGGATTGATCGTCGTCATCGGTTGGGTGGCCGACGCACTTGTCGGCGCCGGTGGCGGCCCGTACGTCTCGTACGGCGGCGGGGGCCTGACGCTGCTGCTCATTTTAATCGCGCTTTTTGTGATCTTGCCGCGCGGCACGCGGGTCCCCTAAGCGCTAGCGACTGTCGGGTGCACAAAAGGGACGCCTGCCTCGCGGCAGGCGTCCGCTTTCGTTTTTCTATGGGCGCGGCTATCGGCTACTGGGTGTCCGCCACTCTTGGTGAATCGAATCTCTCTCGAAATCGAGCAGCGCGTCGAGCACGCTACGTCGCGTATGCCGGCACGAGCACGTCATCCGGCCGGAACGGTGTGACGTCACGGTGCCGATCCCGCCGGAGCAGCCGGCCAGATCATGTTCGTCTACAAAGTGACCGCAGGAGCAGGTGATCAATCTCTCGACAGACATGTGCTTCGCACTCCCCCTTCAAACGTACAAAGCTATTGGTAGGGCCTCGCATCGAAAAGTTTTCCAAAACTCCTTAACTTTAAACAACCCGCCGGTCGCACGCGGAGTGCTCGGGCAACCGTGTTTGGGCGCTCGCGCGGCAGGCCACCTTATGTCAATGGAAAGTTTCGAAATACCAGGGGACGGCGGCCACCGCGGAGCCGGTGACGAAGGCGCGACACCGGCCGACGAACGCGACGATCCACGGACGTCGCAAGAAACGGATCCGAAGACCGGACGGAGCGACGATCCGCGGGTCGACCCGGCGCCCGGCGAGAGCGATTTGCCCGCTTAGCGGTCGAGTCGGTGCTTTGAAGCGAGGGGCACGGGCCGCTGCAACGGCCGGCCCGGGGTTCGGGTCGTACGGTACGATGTCCGAACGTTTCCGGCTCGATTCGCCCTACGCGCTGGCCGGGGACCAGCCGGCCGCCACCGACAAGCTCGCCGCCGGGATCGGGCGTGGGGACCGGGCGCAGACCCTGCTTGGGGTGACCGGTTCCGGCAAGACCCTCGCGATGGCGCGCGTCGTCGAGCAGGTGCAAAAGCCGACGCTCGTTCTGTGCCACAACAAAACCCTCGCCGCGCAGCTCTGCGCCGAGTTCCGCGATTTCTTTCCGGAAAACGCCGTCGAGTATTTCGTCTCGTACTTCGACTACTACCAGCCCGAGGCGTACATCGCGCACACCGACACCTACATCGAAAAGGACAGCTCGGTCAACGACGAGATCGAGCGTCTGCGCCACTCGGCGACGCAATCGCTCTTGACGCGGCGCGACACGCTGATCGTCGCGTCGGTATCCTGCATTTACGGTCTCGGCTCGCCCGCCGACTACATCGAGATGTCGCTGAAAATCGGGGTTGGCGACACGATCGACCGGGACGTCTTCCTGCGCCGCCTCGTCGACATGCAGTACCGCCGCAACGATCTCAACCTCGTGCGCGGCACGTTCCGCGTGCGGGGCGATACGGCCGAGTTCGTCGGCGTCGACGAGGAGCTGGTTCATCGCATCGAGTTTTTCGGTGACGACATCGAGGCGATCAACGTCGTCAACCTGCTCACCGGCGAGTACGTCGAATCGAAGGATTCGCTCACGATCTTTCCGGCCAAGCACTTCATTACGCCCGAAGAGAAGCTGCGCCGCGCGGTCGACGCGATCGAAATCGAGCTCGAAGAGCGGCTGCGATTCTTCAAAGACAACGGGAAGTTGCTCGAAGCCCAGCGCCTCGAGATGCGGACGCGCTACGATTTGGACATGCTGCGCGAGGTCGGCTACTGTAACGGCGTCGAGAACTACAGCCGGCATCTCGCGGGGCGCGAGGCGGGCTCGACGCCGTCGTGTTTGCTCGATTTCTTCCCCAAAGACTGGCTTCTGTTCGTCGACGAGTCGCACGTGACGCTGCCGCAAGTCCACGGAATGTTCGCGGGCGACCGCTCCCGCAAGGAAGTCCTGGTCGAACACGGATTTCGCCTGCCGAGCGCGATCGACAATCGGCCGTTGACGTTCGACGAGTTTTCCGATCACCTCAATCAAGTCGTCTACGTCAGCGCGACGCCGTCCACGTACGAGCTCTCGAAATCGACGCAGGTCGCCGAGATGATCATCCGCCCGACGGGGCTGGTCGATCCCGAGGTCGAGGTTCGGCCGACCAAGCATCAGGTGGACGATCTGATGGAGGAAGTTCGCCTTCGAACCGATGCCGACGAGCGCGTGCTCGTCACGACGCTCACCAAAAAGATGGCCGAGGACCTCACCGACTTCTTCCTGGAAAACGGGTTCAAGGTTCGTTACCTGCACAGCGAAGTCGAGACCCTCGAGCGGATCGCGATCCTGCGCGATCTGCGCAGGGGGGTCTTCGACGTCCTCGTCGGCATCAATCTGCTGCGCGAGGGGCTCGATCTGCCGGAGGTCTCGCTCGTCGCGATCCTCGATGCGGACAAAGAGGGCTACCTGCGCAGCGGCACCTCGNNATTCAGACGATTGGCCGCGCCGCGCGTCACGTCGAGGGCAAAGTCATCATGTATGCCGACGTCGTCACTGAGTCGATGGCGAAAGCGATCGGCGAAACGCGCCGCCGCCGCGAGAAACAGGTGGCTTACAACCTCGAGCACGGCATCGAGCCGAAATCGATCCGAAAGGAAGTCCGCGACATCCTCGACTTGGTTGCGACGGCCGAGGAGACGACCCACGCCGCGAAGCTCAAGGGCGAGCGTCTCCCGCGCGAGGTCGCCCTCGCGATGGCCGGCGACATCGAAAAGAAAATGAAGGAAGCGGCCGGCAACCTCGAGTTCGAGAAGGCCGCAGCCCTGCGCGACGAGTTGCTCGAGCTACGCAAACAACTCGGTGGAAACGAATCGCTGCTCTTCCAGGGGAAGGCACCGAAGATCTTCGCCCATGCGCTCAAAGAACTCGTCGGGACCTAAGGATCAGCGCGTCTGGGGAACCAGCGTGAAAGCGGCCGGGTCGACGAGGTAGTCGCCCGCCACGATCGTCGCGGTCGGATTCGCGCAGACGACGCCGTTTTGGGGTCCCCAGATGATGGCGAGATCCGGCGGCCCGCAAACGGCCTGTTGCAGGCCGTAGTCTTGCAGCAGCTGTGCCCCTGGGCTCGCGCGCTCGACGCCGAACGTCGTCGCGAGCGGGTGCTGTTGGTCGTCGACGACCGATCCCATCCGCGGCGCAAGGCCGAGATCGGCCAGCGCTAGCTCGCCCCAAAACCCGCCGCCCCAGAAAGCCGGCGACGGGTGCCAGACGAGGTAGTGGTTCCACCACCACGAGCCGCGCGCAGCTTGCGGGTTCGCAACGACCGGACCCGGATTTCGCCACACCGGAGGCCTCGCCACCACGGCGTAGAGCTGCGGCAGGGCGGGCGGGTTGAGGTCGTGACGGAAATCGAAGCCGCGGCCGCGCGATTGGGCGAGCACCGCCACGGGCATCGCGAGAAGCAGCGCGGCGGCGCACGCGCTCGTCCAAAGCCGGTTCGTCATGAGACGTCGTCGAGCGTCCCGCGCGCGGAGACGTACGTTCCACGAATGGTGCGCAGCAACACCAGCACCTCGTTCGGCCCGAGTCGATCGATGATCGGCAGAGGATGGGCGCTGTCGGTGAAGTTCATATAGATCGTCCCATGTTCGAGCGCGATCGGATGGCTGTGCCCACCCTGATGCAGCGTCATTCTGAACGGAAGGCAGCGTTGGAGCTCGCCCTCGAACGAACAGCCGGCGCTTTCGATTTCGAGCACGCCGTGACGGTCGGCGGTTCGAATCCAAAGCGTCCATCGTGTGAGAACGATCCGAACGTGATGGTAGACGCGGAGCGAACCGTCGCTTTGCTGGATGTGCGCAGTCCCGTCGGCGCGCGCCGCGCCGGTCGCGAAGAGGACTGCCGCAAGCGTCGCGTGGATGCAAGCAGCAACACGGTGCGAGATCAAAGCGCTGACCCTGTTAGACGAAACCCGGCCGCGTTCCCATGTCGGTCGACGGGCCGCAGCGGGTGGCCGCCGAGCGGTGACCAAAAGAGCGCACATGCAGCCCACCATCCTGCCCGGCGTAGCGATGTGGTCGGTTTGGCAGCCGGACCGCAATTTGTTCTTCAATTCGTTTTTCGTCGAAGCGGCCGACGGTAACCTCGCCGTCGATCCGCTGCCGCTACCGGACCCGGACGCCGAGGAGATCGCGGCGCGCGGCGGCCTCGCGTGGATCGTCGTTACGAATCGCGATCACGAGCGCGACGCGCGGGCGCTCGCGAGCCGCTTCGGCGCGAAGATCGCCGCGAGCGAAGGCGACGCCCCGCTGCTTTCGGGCCCCGTCGACCGGCTGTTGCGCGACCGCGACTCGATCGGGGGCGGACGGGTTCTCGCGCTCGATGGCCTCAAGACGCCCGGCGAGTTCGCGTTGCATTTTCCGCACCTGCAAGCCGTCGTCGTCGGCGATGCGCTGTGGGGGACGCCGGCCGGCGCGTTGCGCCTGATGCCCGACGAGAAGCTGGCCGATCCACCACGCGCGGTGCTGTCGCTGCGGAAAATCGCGGCTGCGCTGCCCGAACATCTGCTGCTCGGCGACGGGGCGTGCGTCTTCGGAGGCGCGCTGCGCCTCCTGTGGTCGACGCTTGAGGCGCGAACCGACACCTACGTCAACAAGATCAATCGCGACGAGGCCATTTGGCACGATTTCCCGGGTTCGGTCGCGCCGTACGACGGCGACGATGCGTTCGAGATCGACGCCTACATCGGTGCCGAAAAGCTCGGCTACCGGCTGACACGGCTGCAGCCCGGCAAGAGCTCCTGCCCGCTGCACTGGCACGCCGCGGAGGAAGAACTGTTCGTCGTGATGAGCGGCGCGGCAAAACTCGTCGGTCCGCGCGGCGACGTCGCGCTGCGCGCGGGCGACTACATCGCTTTTCCGACGCGGCCGAGCGGGGCGCACAAGATCGTTAACGACTCGCGTGAACCATGCGAGATTCTGATGATCGCGAACGTCGAAGATCGCGAGGTCTGCTACTATCCGGACTCGCGAAAACTGCTGATCGATCCGGGCGGCACGATTTTGCGCGACCACCCGGTCCTCGACTACTTCGACGGAGAATAACGTGCGCCGCAGTTTGCCGGTCTTCGCCTGCATCTGGCTTCTGGCGTCCGCGCCGGCGCTTGCGGACTCGAACACGCAAACCGACGTCGGGGCACTCGCGGCGCTCGTGGTGGGAACGCACGTCGGCTCCGATAACCCGGTGCCGGTTAGCGGCGTCGTTCCCGGGGCGGTGCTCGAGGTCACCCAGCATTTCGATCGCCTTCGGCTTCATCTCGAAGGCATCCCGACCGTCGGAGCGACCGGTTCGAACACGGGGCCCTTCGGCCATTCATCCGCAAGCCTCGCGCTGCTCAACTCGACGCTAATGGTCGACGTCGATCCGCAACGCCGCTTTCGCCTCGGCGGCGGCGTGCAAATCATCGACCTTACGAGTACGAACGGTTCGAACGGCGACGTCAACCGGGTGCGCATCACCTCGCTGATCATCGCGGGCGGCGCGACGTTACCGCTGCCGCGCGAACACTTCGTCGAAGCAAACCTGATGGTCGATCCGAACCTGCGCGGCGTTCTGCTCGTCTACAACTACCTCGGCCAGGCCCGCACGAGCAACGTCGGAACGGTCATGCCCAACAAACCCGAGGCGGGAGCCGAAGTCGATTACAGCGCCGCGTACGGGTGGCGGCGCGGGCGCGTGGAGTACCTCATCGGCGGCCGCGGTCTCAGCTACCATACGCGCAACACGAGCCTCGGCGAGCTCGTCGACCGTAACGTCGGCGGCGGTGCGACGTTCGAAGTCCGTTTCTTACTAGGAAAGTAACATCGTATGCCATCGATCACAACGCCGAAGCTCGAGATCGGGTACGAAGAGCGCAATCCCGGCGCGCGCGAGCCGGTCGTCTTCCTGCACGGTTTCCCCGACGGCGTGCGGACGTGGGACCGGGTTCTGGCGCAGCCGGCGTTCGCCGATAAACGCGCGATCGTGCCGTGGACGCGCGGCTTCGGCGCGACCCGCTTCCTGGATCCGAACGGACCGCGCACGGGCGGCGTCGCCGGCTTGGGGCGCGACGTTCTCGACGTGCTCGACGCGCTTGGAATCGAACGCTGTTCGCTGATCGGTCACGACTGGGGAGCGCGCGCGGGGTATGCCGCGGCGATCCTTGCGCCGGAGCGTTTCGAGCGTTTGATCGCGATCGCCGTCGGCTATGCAACGACCCCGTCGCGAGGCGATATGGACTACGATCAAGCGCATGCGTACTGGTATCAGTGGCTCTTTGCGACGCCGCGCGGCGAGGCCACGCTGCGCGACGATCGGCGCGCGCTTTGCCGCTATCTGTGGCGTGTGTGGTCGCCGTCGTGGGCCGCCGACGACGCGGAGTTCGACGAAACCGCAAGCGCTTGGGACAATCCGGACTTCGTCGACGTCGTGCTGCACTCGTACCGAAGCCGCTGGGGATTTGCGCCGCCTGACCCGCGCGATGCGAACGACGCGGCGAAGCTCGCGGGCGATCCGCCGATCGACGTCCCGACCGTCGTTGTCCACGGCGCCGAGGACGGCGCCACGCTGCTCTCGGGCACCGCGGGCAAGGAGCGGTATTTTCGGAGTCGATACGCCCGTGAGGTCCTCCCCGGGGTCGGTCATTTCGTGCCGCGCGAAGCGCCCGAGGCGGTTGCCGCGGCATTCGAACGCGGGTGAAGCACCGGCTGCTCGCGGTCGGCGACGATGGCGCGATCGTGACCTTGCGCGCGCAAGGGCCGTTCCAGGAGCGAGCGCGCGAAACCGCCCTGCGTTATCGGACGAGAACGGGTGCGTTATTGCGCGTCGACGGCGTCGTGCGCGGCGCGTTCGATCGCGAACATGAAACGATCGCGGTTCGCCTCGGCACGGCCGGCGAGCTGACGCTCGAGGTCGAGCGGCGCTCGCTGCCGTCGAGCGGACTGCCCCCCGGCGACGGCCCGCGCTGGCGAGCAATGCTTGCCCGTGCGACGCAAACGCCGGCGGGTCGCATCGACGCGCTTCCCGTGCGCCCGCGCAGCGCAGAAGACCGCCGCGGCGCCGATCTCGCGCTCGCCGGGCACGCGCACCTCGACGTCGCGTGGCTCTGGACGTACGAGGAAGCGGCGCGCAAGGCCGAGCGCACGCTCGCGACCGCGGTCCGCCAGCTCGAAGACGATCCGCGCTTCGTGTTCGCGCAAAGTCAGCCGCAGCTCTTTGCGTTTGTCGCCGCGGGGGACCCGGCGTTCTTCGAACGCGTGCGGGCGCTCGCGCGTGCGGGACGCATCGATACGAGCGGTGCGGCGATGTGGGTCGAGCCCGATTGCAACGTACCCTCGGGCGAATCGCTGCTGCGCCAACTTATCTTCGGCATTCGTTACGTCGAGCGCGAGTTCGAAAACACGCCGAGCGTTGCGTGGCTGCCCGACAGTTTCGGTTTTCCGAATACGTTGCCGACGTTGCTCGTGCACGCCGGCGTCGATGCCTTCGCGACGACCAAGCTCGGCTGGAACGATACGACGATTTTTCCGCATCCGCGCTTTCGCTGGGAAGGGCCCGACGGCAGCTCCGTGCTCGCCGCTGTGATCGCGTCGATCGAAGGCGGCTTCGAGCGCTTGCGCGTCGAGAACGCGCGGCGCCGCGGCGATCTCTTGTTGATCGGTTACGGCGACGGTGGGGGCGGGGCGCGCGACGACGCCCTGGCGAGCGCGTCCGCGTTCGGGCGCTGGACGTCGCTCGCGGCGTGGTTCGGGCGCATGCGCGAACGCGGCGACGCGCTGCCGGTCGTGCGCGACGAACTCTACCTCGAAGAGCACCGGGGGACGGCGACGACACATCACGACATCAAAGCCCGCAACGCCGCGCTCGAACGGGCGCTCGGCGCGGCGGAAACGTCGCTCGCCTGGGCCCGCGCGCTCCACGCAACGCCGTACTTCCTCGACGAGGCGCGGCGGCAGCTCGCGCGCGCGTGGGAGATCGTCTTGCGCGCTCAGTTTCACGACGTGCTGCCGGGGACGGCGATCGCGGAGGTGTATGCCGACGCGAATCGCGAGTACGACGAGGCGGAAGCGCTGGTTGCGGGCGTCAGCCAAAACGCGCGGTCGGTGCTGCCGGTCCCCGGCTTCCCGGTCGCACCTGCCCCGGTCGTGCCGCGCGCCGTGCGCGATGGTTACGTTTTTGCAAACGATTCGCTCGAAGCACGCGTTCGGCGTGACGGCACGCTTGCAGAGCTGCGCGTTCCGGGGGGTCCGAATCTCGTGCGGCGCGCCCACCGGCTCGCGCGGTACGTCGACCGGCCACGCCGCTGGGACGCATGGAACATCGACCGCTCGTACCTCAGGCGCAAGCGGCCCGTTCGGATCACGGGCTGCGATCAGACGGCCGACGCGCTCGAGATTCGCTACGCCTTCGGAACCTCGCTTGCCGTCGCGCGTTTCTCGCTCGATGCGAACGAGCCGTTCTTGCGCGTCGAGTGGGCCGTCGACTGGCGCGAGCGCCACGCGCTGCTGCGGCTACAGAACGATCTCGCGTTCCACGCCCGGTGCGCACGTTTCGGTGCGCCGCACGGCGCCGTCGAGCGCGCCGCCGCGCCGCGAACGGCACGGGAACGCGCAAAGTTCGAAGCCCCCGGCCAGCGCTACGCGCGGGTCGACGGAGCGTGCGGCGGACTCGCGCTGCTCGCGCTCGACACGTACGGCTGGAGCATCGGCCGCACCCTGCGCGGGACGCGCCTCGGCCACTCGCTGCTGCGTGGACCGACCTGGCCCGATCCCGAAGCCGACCGCGGGACCCACGCCTTCTCGTTTGCCTACCTGCCATGTACCGAACTCGGCATGGGCGAACTCGAACACGCCTGGGAGCGCTTCGCCGGCGCGACCGGCGTACCGATTTTCACGACGGAGGACCCGGCACTGCTCGTCGTCGCGACGAAGCTTGCGGACGAAACCGACGGGATCGTCGTGCGCGTCCGCGAGTGCGACGGGGCCGCGCGCGATGCCGTGCTGCGTTGCGGCGCGCGGGCACGTTCTGTCGTTTGCGTCGATGCCCTAGAACGTCCGCTCGAGCGCGAAGCAGCGCTCGAAGACGGCGCGATCCACGCGCGCTTCGCGCCCTTTGAGTTGCGCTCGTTTCTGGTTTCCCTGGCGTGATCGAGGCGGTTCTCTTCGATCTCGACGACACGCTGCACGACGACACGCTCGCGTACCGCAGCGCCGCGGAGCGTGTCGCAAACGAGATTGCCGCGGAACACGGCCTCGATGCGCGGTCGCTGTTCGGGGCGTATGTCGCCGAAGCGGAAGCGTTCTGGAAAACGCTCTCGCCCGCGGTCTTCGACTCGACGCTCGTCGGCTTGCGCGCCCGAATGTGGTTGACCGCGCTGCGCAGCGTCGGACTCGACGACCTCGCCGTCGCCGAGCGTTGTGGTGCGGCCTATAACGACTACCGGCGCGGCAATCTCAAGCTCTGGCCGGGCGCGATCGAACTCCTCGAGTCG
Source organism: Vulcanimicrobiota bacterium (assembly GCA_003158195.1). GTDB lineage: Bacteria > Vulcanimicrobiota > Vulcanimicrobiia > Vulcanimicrobiales > Vulcanimicrobiaceae > Palsibacter > Palsibacter borealis. Next base: position 19,666 of record PMHP01000219.1, read on the forward strand.
CTGCGCGAACGCGGCTGCAAGCTCGCGATGATCACGAACGGAATGGCCGAGACGCACCGCGAGAAGATTGCGCTCCTGCAACTCGAGGACGCCTTCGATGAGATCTTCATCGCCGACGAGGTCAAGCTCGTCAAACCCGACGTCCGGCTCTTCCGTCTCGCCGCCGAGCGGCTCGGCGTCTCCCCGGAGCGCTGCGCGATGGTCGGCGACCGCTACGACCGGGACATCCGCGGCGCCCACGAAGCCGGCATGTTCACCGTCTGGATGAACGTCCGGGCCGAGTCCGTCCCCCCCGGCGCCCCCGCCCCAGACGCGATCGTTACGAGCATCGGCGAGGTCGAAGCCGCGTTGCCGCTCGCAGCCGTTCCGCGACGTCCGGACCGATGACCGAAAAAGGCATGCCTCATCTAACCGCTCGATTTCGGCATGTCATCCTGAGCGAGGCGCGAAGCGCCGCAGTCGAAAGACCGCCGCGATTGTCGAATACTGCGTCCGTCCTTCGACTTCGCGCCTGCGGCGCTTCGCTCAGGATGACAATCTTCAGTGCGTGCTGATAGCCAACGAGAGTAGCTCTGACATCGTTCTGAGTGTCCTTGGGTGCGGCGGCTCGTGCCGAGAATAATTGACGTCGGTTGGCACTGGGCTGATCGACAGTACGATATTTACGAGACCGCTTTCGATTCGCGGGATTTTGCCGGCGCGATTTCGGTGGCTGCTCGTGGCGCAATTATCGGTGGCAGACGATTTCGGATTACTGGCGACACCGAGGATCAATATCATCGGGCTCTACGGGCTAGGAGCGATTGCCGCGGAGAAAACTGGCTCCAATGACCACGTCCTGATAATGTACTTTATGGCCCGGATTACGCTAGGCCAAATTGGCCCCGTGGAGGATATTGCGAGCGGGTTCCGCGTATCGTTGCGTGATCTTGAGAAAGAGCTATCCCGACTTGGAGACAAAATCCGCGCTCTCGGAGTCGACGCCGATCAAGATCCCCGGATCTTCATGAGAACGCGAATTGCGATGGCCGGAGACACATCGCTCTTATGGTCCTGAATTTCATCTCCTTGAGGTTCGTTCGGAGCACTCGCTGATGAAATCCGGGTCAGCGCGAGCTGCGTTCGCGGGGTCTCTGCGCCTTGTATTCCGCAACCCGGCCATCATCGTGCCCGGGCTGGTTATCGGTGCGCTGGCGGCGCTCGTCAGCGCCGTCTTGCAGCCCGCGCAGCCGCTGGACAGCAACGTGTTCTCGCGTTTGCTCCAGGGGGTCGTGCAGCTCATCGCGTCGATTCTTTCGATCGCGTACACGACGGGGATGGCGGATGCGGCGTGGCGCGACGGGCGAGCGCGCTTCTCCGACGGCGCGCGCGCGTTTCGACGCGACGCGGGACACGTGCTCGTCGCGATGCTCCTTCTGCTCGCGATCGGGTTTGTCGCGGCGGTCGCGGCGCCGTATACGCTCGGGCTGTCGCTTTTCGTCTACATGTTCTTTTGCATCTACACGATGGCCGCGGCGGTCGCCGGCGAGCGGCCGGGCGTCCTCGCGCTGCGCGAATCGATCGACATCGCGTTCGCCCGTCCGCTGACGACGTTGCTCGTCGTCGCGGGGATCGTCGCGATCGCGTTTGCGATGGGACTCCTTGCCGAGGTTCTCGGGCGGACGCCGCTTGTCGGACCGCTCGTTTCGGGGGTCGTCGTCCAAATAGTCATCGCGTACGCGACGCTCGTCGTCGTCGGCGAGTATCGGGCGGTCTCGGTCGCGAAGGGGGCCGCATGAGATTGTTAGCGGCCGCCGCCATTTTCGCTTGCTCGCTTGTAGGCCCGGCAGGCGCGCAGCCGGCGCCCGATAGCGGGACGCCAAAGGGCCTGCCGGCCCTGGCCGTTTTCGTCGGTCAATGGACCTGCGTCACGCCCACGCGACCGAAGGGCCAGACCTGGACGATCGCTTACGGGGAAGGTGGAGCTGCGCTCCACATCTCGATCGTGGGCACCGAGACCCTCGACGTCTATTTGGTCGCCCACCCCTCGTCCAACGACCTGTACGCCTTCGGCGTGGGGACCGGGGGCTGGGAGTTCAGCCGCTCGCCCGCGTTCGATGGAAAGTCGCTGACCTTCGCGTCGATCCAGACGAACGACGGGAGCAGCGTGACGCACGCGCTTACCCTGCTCGGCCCCGCCGCTTTCACGGCGAAAACCGACGTGACGCCGGCGACCGGCGACCCGTTCTCGATAACGGAGAGCTGTACGAAGGCCTAGCGGGTAACCCGGCGCGGGATGCCGTCGACCCGGCTCAGGACGTACTCGCGCTCGCGCGAGCTCAGGCCCAGATGCTTCACGAAGCCGACGAGGTTGATGATCAATTGGTCGCGCCGGCCGACGAAATGGCGGAAGGTCCGCTCGCCCGTGGCCCGGGCGAAGACCAAGCGGTCGTCGACGACGACCAGCTCTTCGAAAATCGGGTCCGTGCGGCGCGGCGTTAGGTCGAAAAGGCAGTCCAGCACCGCGGCGAATTGCGGTGCGGTGTGCAGGCGGGAGAGTTGGTAACGCACGCGCCCTACGGCGGCCTGCGTCTGCGGTTCGGCGCCCAAAAAATGCAGCTTCTTCTTACTGTCGCGTTCCACTAACGTAGCTATCGGCCGCCCCGTTCCGCAGTCGAGTCCGCGCCGGCAAGAAGGGTACCCTTCTTGTGCGACTGAGCGATTCGTCACATTTTTCGGCATGAAACGAACGGACGTTCGCTAAGGTTAAAGCCATCGTGTCTGTTGGTTCGAATGGCGCCGGCGGGGTGCGGGGGCTCGATGCAATCGTCATCAAGGGCGCCCGCGAGCACAACCTCAAGAACATCGACCTCACCCTCCCGCGGAACCGGCTGATCGTCATCACCGGCCTCTCGGGGTCGGGAAAGTCGTCGCTTGCCTTCGACACGATCTACGCCGAAGGGCAGCGGCGCTACGTCGAGTCGCTCTCGAGTTACGCCCGTCAATTTTTGGGTCAGATGGAGAAGCCGGACGTCGACTACATCGAGGGTCTGTCGCCCGCGATCTCGATCGACCAGAAGTCGACCTCGCGCAACCCGCGCTCGACGGTCGGTACGGTTACCGAACTCTACGACTACCTGCGGCTGCTCTACGCACGGATCGGGATCCCGCACTGTTACAGCTGCGGCCGCGAAGTCAGCGCACAATCGAGCGAGCAGATCGTCGATCAGATCCTCGAACTACCGGAGGGTACGCGCATCCAGCTGCTCGCGCCGGTGATTCGCGGGCGCAAGGGCGAGTACGCAAAGCTCCTTGAGGAGATTGCGAAGGAGGGCTTCGCGCGGGTCCGCGTCGACGGTGAAACCCGCGAACTGCGCGAGAAGATCGACCTCGACAAGAAGCGCAAGCACACGATCGAGGTGATCGTCGATCGCCTCGTGATCAAGCCCGACGTGCGCAAACGGCTGGCGGACTCGATCGAGACGACCTTGCGCCTCTCGGGCGGCATCGCGACGGTCTTGGTCGAGCCGGGGCGCGGCTCGGGCGATTTACGGATCAACGCCGGGACGGCGAAGGCGCAGCCGGCCCCACGCGAACTAACGTTCTCGGAACAGCTCGCTTGCGTCGAGTGCGGCCTCTCGTTCGAGGAGCTCGCGCCCCGTTTGTTTTCCTTTAACTCGCCGTACGGTGCGTGTCCCGATTGCACCGGGCTCGGCGTGAAGATCGAGATCGATCCGTGGAAGGTGATCCCCGACCGTTCGAAATCGATCGAGGACGGGGCGATCGTGCCGTGGAGCAAGGCGCTCGGCGGCGGCCGGTATCCCTCGATGAATCCCTATTACATGCAGCAAGTCGAGAAACTGCTGCGCTCGCGCCGCGTCAAGCTCTCCACCCCGATCGAGAAAATGCCGGCGGATCTCGTGCAGACGCTCCTCTACGGCTCGGAGACGAAGCAGCGCTTCACCTACGAATCGCGCGCCGGCCATTCGTGGAGTTACGAGACGCAGTTCGAGGGCGTCGTCAACAACCTGCAGCGCCGGCATAGCGAAACGTCGTCGGAGTGGGTCAAGGAAGAGATCGAGAAGTTCATGTCGGCGACGGCGTGCAAGACGTGCAAAGGCGCGCGGCTGAAGCCGGAGGCCCTGGCCGTGACGGTCGCGGGCCGCAACATCGCCGAACTCACGACGATGTCGGTCGAAAAGGCCGAAGCATTTTTCCGGGCGTTCGCGCCGACGCCGCGCGAGGAGCTGATCGCCCATCAGATCCTCAAGGAAGTGCGCGCGCGCCTCGGATTTCTTTCCAATGTCGGTCTTGGCTACCTCAGCTTGTCGCGCTCGGCGACGACCCTCTCCGGCGGCGAGTCGCAGCGCATTCGGCTCGCGACTCAGATCGGTTCGTCGCTCGTCGGCGTGCTGTACATCCTCGACGAACCGTCGATCGGACTGCATCAGCGCGACAACGACCGGCTCCTCGCGACCCTCAAGACGCTGCGCGACCTGGGCAACACGCTGCTCGTCATCGAGCACGACGAAGACACGATGCGCGAGGCCGACGTCATCGTCGACATCGGCCCCGGCGCGGGCGCGGAGGGCGGGCGCATCCTCACGGTCGGAACGCTCGACGAGGTGATCCGCAACCCTGAATCGCTGACCGGTGCGTATCTCTCGGGGCGGCAGTTCATCGCGATCCCCAAGCGCCGTCGCACCCCAAAGGCCTGGCTGCGCGTGCGCAAAGCCAAGGCGAACAACATCGACGGCGTCGACGTCGAGATTCCGCTCGGCGTATTCGCCGGGGTGACCGGCGTTAGCGGCAGCGGGAAGTCGACGCTCGTCAACGAGATCGTCGTGCGCGCGCTCAACCAGCACCTGCACGGTCAGCCGGCGGCCGGAACGTACGGCTCGGTCAGCGGCGCAGAGGCGCTCGACAAACTCGTCGTGATCGATCAATCGCCAATCGGCCGCACCCCGCGGTCGAATCCGGCGACCTACACCGGTGCGTTCGATTTGATCCGCGAGCTGTTCTCGCTCGTCCCCGAGTCCAAGATGCGCGGGTACGGGCCGGGCCGTTTCTCGTTCAACGTCAAAGGCGGCCGCTGCGAAGCGTGTCAAGGCGACGGCATCATCAAGANNACGTCTACGTCCCGTGCGAGGTCTGCAAGGGCAAGCGTTACAACGCGCAGACGCTCGAGATCAAATTCAAAGGCAAATCGATCGCCGAGGTTCTCGAGATGCGCGTCGACGAGGCCGCCGAGTTCTTCAGCGCGATTCCACGCATTCACAACCGCCTCAAGACGATCGCCGACGTTGGGCTCGGCTACATCAAGATGGGCCAGCCGGCCACGACGCTCTCCGGCGGCGAAGCGCAACGCGTCAAGCTCGCAACCGAGCTTGCGAAACGGGCGACCGGCCGCACCTTCTACGTCCTCGACGAGCCGACGACCGGGCTTCACTTCGCCGACATCCACAAGCTGCTCGACGTCCTGCAGCGCTTAGTCGCGGTCGGTAACACGGTACTGACGATCGAGCACAACCTCGACGTCATCAAGACCGCCGATTACATCATCGATCTCGGTCCTGAGGGCGGCGACCGCGGCGGCACGGTCGTCGCGACCGGAACGCCGGAGGAGATCGCCGCGAACCCGGCCTCATTCACCGGCCACTACTTGGGTGCGGTCCTTGCCGACGAGCGCGCCCACGGGATCGTCTCCGCCGATCGCGCCCGGATGCTTGCGATCGAAACCGAGAACCTCGCGCGCCTGCAAGAGCTCGCGACCGGAACCCGCGTCGAGCTCGAGGTTTAGGCAGCCGCTCAGCGACGCAGTCTCACCGTCCGATAACCGTTCTGTGGGTGTTTCCTTTGATTTCTAAGCGTGCGTTGCTCGTCGCGGCAACTGCGCTCGCTTTGCTGCCGGCCTGCAGCGCCGATAACGCGGCGAAGCCCCAAGTGTACCCGACAGCGAGTTTCACCGCCGATCCCACTCCAAGCCCATCGGGCCGCCCGTCCGCGAGCCCGAGCGCCGGTGCCTCGGCAACCCCGAGTGCCGGCCCCTCCGGGAGCGCCACCGCGAGTCCAACACCGAGTCCTACGCCGCAGCCGACTCCCCCGCCGCAGATCACGAGCAACGCCGGATCGATCGTCGTCTGTGATGAGATGCAAGCGACCTGCGCGGACGACCTCGATCCGAATGCGACGACCGGGGAGGAAGCTGCCGTCTTCGTCAGCGGTGTGACCGGCACGCTTACCGTTACGAACCAAGGCGGTCCGACGATCGCGACCATCAGCAAAGTGCTCTACTCGCAGACGGGCACGTCGGCCGAGTATAAAATCATCTACGACACCGTGACCGCAGCTCCGGGAAGCGACGTCCTGACGATCTCCGACTCCGGGACGAATTCATCGCTGACGATACCGGTGACGATCGAGAATCCCGGAGCCGATTCGGGCATGAGCTACTTTGCGCTCGACACGACCTCGGGCACCGTCTGCCCGGGCAATCAAGTAACCTTCGGCACGACAACGCAAGGCAACGAGACGATCGTCCTGACCACGTCGAATTCAGCGGTGATCTCGGTCGCTCAGAACGGCCAAGGGGTCTTCATCCTCTACATCAATAGCGCCGGCTCCGCGAGCATAACCGCGACGGCGGGCACGAGCACCGTCATCTACCCCGCGAACGTCCCCGCACGCGGCTTCACCCCAGGCTGTTAGGGCGTAAAGCATCGTCATCGTGAGTTGTACATGGCCCATGGGGCCACATGGAAGCGGATGAAAATTTGTCATCGTGAGCGGAGCGCTCCTTCGCAGGCTCAGGACAGGC
>PMHP01000116.1 GCA_003158195.1 Vulcanimicrobiota bacterium
CGCCCGGAACGTCTTCGGTGAGAAAATCCGTCGTCAGGGTGACGATTCCGGTACGTTGGTCGATCCACTCCACCATGTTCACGGGTTCGTACTCCGCTTAGCTGTAGGCGACGATGACGCGATCGGGCTCGCCCGACTTGTACTGGATCCACGTGACCTGCGCCGTGCCGCTCNNCCGTGGCACGGGCAGATGAAGCGCCCCGCGCCCGTATCCCACTGGAAACGGCAACCGAGGTGCGGGCAAATCGAGCTGAACATGACGAAGCTCATGACGATTGCGTCGTAGCCGATCTTGCCGGCCGGGTTGGCGTAGAGGTCGGGGCGCTTGGCCTTAAACGTCGCTTCCTGCTGCGGCGTGAGCTTCACGCCCCACACGAACTGCGTGTCGTCCTCGGGCGGAAAGTAGCCGTCCGCGTACTTGAAGCTGAAGGTGATCTGGAGCGGCGTTCCGGGTTTGCTCGCGAGCTGCTTGATTTTGTCCGCAGGGAGATCGGCCCACACGCCGCCCGCGGCCTTGTCGGGCTCGATCAGCGACTCCGGGATTAGCGAGGCCACGAGCGGCACCGTGAGCACGAGGCCGATGATGCCGCCGACGGCGACGGTCGCGTTGGCGAGGAATTGCCTGCGGGACCGTTCCTCGGGGGTGCCGGGGTCCTTATAAGCTTGCGCTTCGTGTGCTGCCACTGGTGCCTTTCTTACGTCATTATCGGGGTGGCGTGCCGCCGATCGCCCCCGAGGGCGGCGTGCCCCCGATAGCCCCTGCGGCCGAGGCACGACGCCACGGACCGCACCGCTTCGACCGTAACAAAGCGGGCTTCGCGTGGCAAGGACTTTCGTGATGTCGACGGCCCACTCCGACCGCCATCCGTGGCTACGCGCGCGTCCAAATCGGCAGGCTGTGGTACGATAGCCCGATGGCCTACGCCGTGCTCGTGGTTTCGGCGCTCCTGTTCGAATTGGCGATCAACCTTCCCATCGGAACGATGCCGCTTTTGCTGACCGCCGAGGGCACCCCGCGGTCGATCGTGGCGCTCGCGATGGGCTCCGGGATGTTCGCGGCGCTGCTCTTCAGCATCCCCGCCGGAGCGCTCGCCGATCGCTTCGGGCGCCTCCCGACGATTCGGCTTGCCGCGGCGGCCGGGGTCGCCTCGATGCTGGGGCTCGCATTTGCTCACGGGCCGCTGTGGGGCGGNNGCGCTCAGCGTCTTCCTTTGGCAGCAGGGCATCGGGCGCGAACAATACGTTTTCGGGACGGTGCTGGCCGCAGCCGGGGCGGCCTGCCTGTTCGCGCTGCCCGCACGTCACGACGTTCGCACCGGGAAGCGCGCGCCGATCGTGATGCACCCGCGCTGGCTGCCGGCTGCTGCGTTCATTCTCACGACGACGTTGCAGGGCGGCGTGAACGGATCGCTCGCCGTGCTGACCTTCCAGGAACGCGGAATCGTCAACGGCGCCGCGATCTTCACCGCGTCGGCGCTGACCGCGTTCGCATTGCGCTACCCGGCGGGCAGGCTCGTCGACATCTTCGGCGCGCGAGCGATCGCGCTGCCGACCGCGCTTTTTCAGGCGCTCGGTTGTCTACTGGCCGCGAACGCGCATTCGCTCGCCGCGGTGATCCTGGCGGGCGCGTGCCTGGGTGTGGCTTGGGCCGCAGTTGTGCCGGTCGCGCTTGGGCTCTTGTTCGAGCACAGCTCGAGCCGGACGCGCGGCGCGGCGATGGGGTCGTACAACCTCGCGTTCAACGCCGGCGCTGCATGCGGGGCAGGCATTGCAACGCTCGTGACCTTAGCGGGCGCCGGCTACGCGCTCGCGATCACGCTCTGCGCGATCGCGCCGCTTGGGGTCTTGCCGTACGTGTTGCGGTCGGCGGCAGGCGCGCGACGACGGTTCGTTACGACGAGCAGCTGACCGAGATCGCGCGCGCCCAATCGGGCGGCGGTGCGGCGTACTCTTCGCGTTCCGGCTGTTCGTCGAATGGGTGGCGTAAGAGATCGTGCAGGCGCTCAAGCTCGGCGTAGTCGCGCCCTTGAGCGGCCTCGATTGCGCGCTGCGCGAGGTAGTTTCGCAACACGTATTTCGGGTTGACGGCTCGCATCGCCGCAAGGCGCGTCGCGTCGTCACACGGCTCGCTTTCGAGCCGCGTGCGGTAGGCGCGCTGCCAATCGTACCATTCGGAGCGATTTTCGAAGAACGCCGCAACGCGGTCGTCGTACGGCGTGCTCTCACGCTCGAGCCCGCAAAGAGCGCGGAAAAAGATCGTGTGATCGACGCCGCCGGTCTGCAGCGCTCCGAAGCACGCCGTAAAGAGCTCGAGGTCCCGATCGCGGCTCTGGGAAAGCCCGAACTTTGCTTGCAGCAGCGCGAGATATGACGTTTGGAACGCGGCTCGGTATGCTTGCATCGCCGCATCAGCGTCGGCCTCCGCGACGAGCGACGAGAGCGCGGCGGCGAGCGCCTTGCAATTCCAAAGCCCGATCGTCGGTTGCCGTCCGAAAGCGTAGCGCCCGCCCGCATCGGTATGGTTGCAGATGAAGCCGGGATCGAACGCCTCGAGGAAACCGTAGGGGCCGTAATCCAAGGTCAAGCCGAGGATCGACATGTTGTCCGTGTTCATGACGCCGTGCGCGAATCCGACCGCTTGCCACTGCGCCATGAGGCGCGCGGTCCGTTCGGCCACCTCGCGCAGAAACGACGCGTAACGTTCCGCGTCGTCTGCGATCGCGGCGAGATCGGGAAAGAAACGTTCGATCGCGTAATCGGCGAGAATTTTCACCGCATCGAACTCGCCGCGATAGTGGAACAGCTCGAACGTTCCGAAGCGCAGATGCGACGGCGCGATGCGCGTCAGCACGGCTGAGGTTTCGGGAACCTCGCGGAATACCGGTTCGTCACTACCGGCGATCGCGAGCGCGCGCGTCGTCGGGATGCCGAGCCCGGCCATCGCCTCGCTGCACAGATATTCTCGGATCGTCGAGCGGAGCACCGCGCGGCCGTCGGCAAAGCGTGAGAAGGCGGTCTTTCCGGCGCCTTTGACCTGCCATTCGAAACGGTCGCCGTCGGGCACGCGCACCTCGCCGAGCGTGATCGCACGGCCGTCGCCGAGCTGCGAAACGAACGTTCCGAACTGGTGACCCGCGTAGATCGCGGCGTACGGCTGTATGCTTGAGAAGCGCGCGTTACCCGCAGCGAGCCGCAGAAACTCGGGCCGCTCCCCTTCGGCCGGGTCGAGCCCGATCAGCTCGGCGACGTCGGGGTTGAACGCGACCAGGTACGGCTCGCTCAGCGACGTCGGGTCGCGCAGCTCGACGAAGCGCTCGCCAAGGGCCGAGTAGCCGGGCGAGAGGTCGAGGCTTTCGAGCGTAACAAGCCGCAGGGACGCGAACGTGTCCATCTTGCCTCCGAACCGCGCCGCGGACCGATTTCGTTGCGCCGGCTTTCGCTTCACCAGGGACTATGCTAGGCTGCGCCCATGCCGCTCGCAGATTCGAACGGCCCGCGCTGGATTCGCGCGCAGAATGCCGCAACCGAAAAACGGCGCAGGGGCTTGGGACCGGTCCGCGACTTCCTGCTCCGCCTGTTCGGACGTACGAAAGCAAGCGAGAACCGTGCCAAGCCGCAAACCCTAGGACGAGAGCTTCAGCCTCTGGAGTTCGATCGGCACGACGACCGGATCGGCTTCATTCCCGAGCCCGGCCTGCGAGCTCACGATGTACGTCGGCCGGCCCCGCGTCTCGGTGTAGATCATCCCGACGTATTCGCTCACGATACCAAGGAACAGGAATAGCACGCCAAAGAGCATCAGCATCAGCGACGTGATCGTTCCGAAACCGTCGAAAGGGACGCCGTAAAAGAATGCTCGAATCGCGAACCCGGCCATCAGTGTGAAGGACAGTGCCGCCGAAGCGATGCCGAAGAATGGGATCACCTTGAGCGGCATGTACGAATACGACAAGATCGCGCGGAACGCAAAATCGAAGATCGGAAGGACGCGGTATTTCGAGGTTCCCTTATGGCGTGGGGCGCGCTCGTGCTCGACCCCGCAGGAACGGAAACCGATGAATCCCCACATCGCCCGCATCATGCGGTTGCGCTCGGAAAGTTTGTTGAACGCTGTGTACGCCTTGCGGTCGACCAGCCGGAAGTCGCTCGCGTTGCGCGGTACGGGCGTCTCGCTCAAGCGGTTGATGATCTTGTAAAACGCGTGCGCCGCTATCCGGCGAAACCTGCTTTCGTCCGGGCGTCGCGTGATGACCCCGTAAACGTTTTGGAAGCCCTCTTCCCATTTCTCGACGAATCGCGGGATGACTTCGGGCGGATCCTGGAGATCTGAGGCCATGAGCACCGCCGCGTCGCCGCGAGCGTGGACCAAACCCGCGCTCATGGCTCCATCCATCCCCCAGTTGCGGGAGAGGCGCAGGATCTTCCAGCGCCGGTCGCGCTCGCGGATCGCGATTAGGCGGTCGTAAGTCGAGTCAGCAGAGCCGTTTTCGACCGCGATGACCTCGAAGTCGTAGCGCTCGCCGAGTAGCTCGAAAACGTCGGAAAGGCGGCGATGCAGCTCGTCGACGTTTTCCGCTTCGTTATAACACGGGGTGACGATCGAAATTAGCCGCTTCATTATCTCGGTAGGGTTATCGGCGAGGGGGTAGGCCTTCTTGAGAGGCTCGAAAGGCTCCAACCATCCGAATCCGAGCCGCACCGGCCGATACATCTTGCATACCTCTCTATCGATGGAGTTACGAGATGACGGGTCAGGCCGTGGTTAGCATTGGGGGAAAAAAGGTCGGGCCGGGCGAGCCTTGCTATGTGATCGCCGAAATAGGCATTAATCACAATGGCGATCTGGAGCTCGCGAAGCGTCTGATCAGCGTCGCCGTGGCTGCCGGCTGCGACGCCGTAAAATTCCAAAAACGGACGGTGGACGTCGTCTACAGCGCCGAAGAGCTCGCTCGCCCGCGCGAGAGCCCGTTCGGTACCACGAACGGAGAGCTTAAACGGGCCCTCGAGTTCGGGTTCGCGGAGTATCTGGAGATCGACCGCTACTGCCGGACGGTTGGGATTGCGTGGTTCGCTTCGTGCTGGGACGAGTTATCGGTCGATTTCATCGATCAATTCAAGGTGCCGTGCTATAAGATCGCGTCGGCCTCGCTCACGGACGATGCCCTGCTGCTCTACACGCGCGCCAAAGGCAAGCCGGTCATCCTTTCGACCGGCATGAGCACCCTTCCCGAGATCGATCACGCGGTTGAGGTCTTAGGCCGCCAGGATCTCGTTATTATGCACGCCTGCAGCACGTATCCCGCGTCGTACGAGGAACTCAACCTGCGCGCCATCCCGACGATGCGCGAGCGCTACGGCGTTCCCATCGGGTACTCCGGTCATGAAACGGGCATCCCGTCGAGCGTCGCTGCGGTCGTCCTCGGAGCGACCTGCGTCGAGCGCCACATTTCGCTCGACCGCGCGATGTGGGGCACAGATCAAGCCGCGTCGCTCGAACCGAACGGCGTCTCACGCCTGGTTCGCGACATCCGCTTGGTCGAGCGTTCGATGGGCGACGGCCACAAGCGCGTCTACGAGAGTGAAGTACCGATCATGAGGAAGCTGCGTCGCGTCGGAGCCGCCGCCTGAGCGATGGTCGCAATTCGAGCCGTCGCCCTCGACGTGGACGGTGTGCTTACGGACGGCGGGTTCTTTTGGGGCCCGAGCGGTGAAGAATTTAAGCGATTTTCGTTTGCCGACGTCATGGGGATATCGCTCGCGCGCAAGGGGGGCTTGATCGTTGCGCTGATCTCGGGCGAGGATAGCCCGCTCGTCGATCGCTACGCGGAAAAGCTCGGCATCCGCGACGTCATCAAGAATTGCAAGGACAAAGGCGCGGCCCTTGCGGAGTTCGCCCTACGGCACGGGCTTTCAAAGGCCGAGATCTGTTTCATGGGGGACGACGTGAACGACCTCGCCGCAATGGACTTTGCCGGCCTCGCAGCCGTGCCCGCCGATGCTCGGCCGGCCGTGCGGGCTCGTGCGGGTTTCGTCGCGACGGCATCGGGCGGAAACGGGGCGGTGCGAGAACTCCTCGACGCCATCCTGGCCGCTCAATCCACGCGCTGAGCGACCCAAAAAGCATGCAGAAGCTTTCCGACTACGTCATCGACTTTATCGCTCGCCAAGGCGTCAAGCATATTTTCTTGGTGCCAGGCGGAGGCGCGATGCACCTCAACGATTCGCTTGCGAATTGCCCCGACATCGAATACGTCTGCAACCTTCACGAGCAAGCCAGTGCGATCGCTGCCGAAGCGTACGCCAAGGGAACAAACGGCGTCGGCGTCGCGCTAGTGACGACCGGTCCGGGAAGCACGAACGCTATTACGGGGCTAGCCGGCGCGTGGCTCGACTCAACGCCCACGCTGTTCGTCTCGGGGCAAGTGAAACGTGCCGATCGCATGTTCGCAGCCGACGGGACGCCGCTCGGCGTTCGACAGGTCGGCATCCAAGAGGTCGACATCGTTTCGATTGTCGCCTCGATCACGAAGTATGCCGTGACCGTGGTGGACCCCCAGTCGATTCGGTACCACCTCGAAAAAGCGTGGCACCTGGCCACGTCCGGTCGCCCCGGCCCCGTCTGGATCGACATTCCGCTTGACGTGCAAGCATCGCCGATCGATCCCCCGACCTTGCCCGGCTTCGTGCCGGACGAGCGGGACGCCGATCGCGGCCCGAGCGGCCTTCAATCCGTCGTGCGCGACGTCGTCACAGCGCTCAATCGTGCCGAACGCCCGCTGATCTTGGCCGGGAACGGCATTCGGCTCGCACATGCGGAGCCCGAATTTCGGGAACTCGTCGACCTTCTGGACGCGCCCGTCGAGACGACGTGGCTTGCGATCGACCTGATCGAGGCCGACCACGCGCTGTTTGTCGGACGGCCCGGCGCCGTCGCGCCCCGCGGCGCCAACTTTGCGATCGCCAACTGCGATTTTCTCCTGTCGATCGGCGCGCGCCTCGACCGCGTCGTGACCGGCTTCGCCCCCGAGCGCTTCGCACAGCGTGCTTACAAGGTCATGGTGGACATCGATCCCGCGGAGTTGCGTAAGATGGGCGATACGATCGCGCAGACGGTGTGTAGCGATGCCGGCGCGTTCATGCGCGAGCTGCTGGCTCAACAGCGCAGTCTCGAACCGCGCAACCGCGATCGCTGGAAGGCGCGCTGCGCGAACTGGAAGCAGCGCTATCCGGTCGTCCTGGAAGAGCACGGCACACCGGGAGGTCCGGTCAGCACGTACAACCTCGCCAAGGTTCTCGGCGACGAGCTGTCTCCGGGGGACTTCATCGTTTCTGGCAGCTCCGGAAGCGGTATCGAGCTTTTCTTGCTCGCATTCGACGTCAAGCCCAAGCAGCGTATCTTTCATACGACGGCGCTCGGTTCGATGGGCTTCGGCATCGCAGCGGCCATCGGCGCTTCCCTCGCCGGAGGACGAAAACGCACGGTCTGCGTCGACGGAGATGGTGGCTTTTTCTTCAACGTTCAAGAGCTTGAAACCGTGGCGCGGCTCGGGTTGCCGATTACCTTTTTCGTGTTGAATAACGACGGCTACGCCTCGATCCGCGCTTCTCAGACGAACTACTTCGGCGCGGCTAAGATCGGCTGCGATGCGGGGACGGGACAGACGCTGCCCGACATCTGCCGCGTTGCCGAAGCGTTCGGAGTCGCGACCGACCGGATCGCCGATCAGTCGAATCTGCGTGCGGAACTGCGCCGCGTGCTGTCCCGGCCGGGCCCGCTGGTTTGCGACGTCACGATGGTTCGCGATGAAGTGCGGGCGCCGCGCCTGTCGTCGGTGCAACTTCCCGACGGTTCCTTCGTATCGGCCCCGCTGGAAGATCTCTGGCCGTTCCTGGATCGCGACGAGTTCGCCGCGAACATGTCGGAGGCGACCGCCGATGTCTGAGAGCTGCGATGTGGCACAGCGCGTCGGAATCATGCAGGGCCGGCTCCTGCCGCCGGAGCCGGGCCGCTTTCAGTCGTTCCCGCGCGCGAGATGGCGCGATGAGTTTCGATTCGCCGCAGCCGCCGGGCTCGATGCGATCGAGTGGATCTNNTGCGGCAATCCGGCGTCGCGGTCGTCTCGCTGTGCGCCGACTTTTTCATGGACCGGCCGATTGTCCACGCGACGGGCGATTCGCTCGCGGACCTCGGCGCTCGGCTCTATTGGCTGATCGAGCGCTGCCGGCGCGCCGGCATCGAGCGGATGGTGATTCCGTTCGTCGACGCGTCGAGGATCGAAACCGCAGAGCATGAGAGCACCGTGCTCGCGCTGCTGCGCGACGTCCTCCCCATTGCGGAACGTTCCGGCGTCGAAATCCACCTGGAAACGGCCCTAGGCCCGCAGGACTTCGCGCGATTTCTCGGCCGGTTGCCGCACCCGATGCTGAAGGTCAACTACGACGCAGGCAACAGTGCGGCGCTCGGCTATCGGCCCGCCGAAGAGCTGGCCGCCTACGGCGAACGCATCGGCAGCGTACATGTCAAGGATCGGGTCTTGGGCGCGGGCACCGTGCCGCTTGGAAGCGGGAGCGCCGACTTGCCGGAGCTGTTCGCGGGATTGGCGCGGGCTGGGTATCGTGGCGACTACGTGCTGCAAGCTGCGCGCGGCGCTGCCGGCGACGAACCGGCCCTTGCGAAACGTAACGCCGCCTTCGTACGGCAATCGGTCGAGCGCGCGCGCGCCGCTCCGGCCTCACGCTAGTGCACGTTCTCATCGCCGGCTTAGGTGCGATCGGTCAGCGGCACGCGCGCAATTTGCGCTCGCTGCTTGGACCCGGCCTCCGGCTATCGGCGTACCGGGTGCGCCGGCTTCGTGGGGTCGTGACGCCGGGACTCGAGCTCGATCGATCTCAAGACGTCGAAGCGACGCTCGGTATCGAATCCTATGACGATCTCGGCGCCGCGTTGCGCGCGAAACCGGACGTCGCCATCATCGCGAACCCGAGCAGTGCACACGTCGAAACCGCGCTCGCTTGCGTCCGCGCCGGATGCCATCTCTTAGTGGAAAAACCTCTTTCGGATTCACTTGAGGGCATCGACGAGCTCGCAGGAGAGGTCGAACGGCGCGGACTCGTCGCGATGGTCGCATATCAGTTGCGCTTCCACCCGAGCTTCGAGCGCTTCCAACAGATCGTCTCGAGCGGCGAGCTTGGAAATTTGCTTTCCGTTCGAGCGACGGTCGGCGAGTATCTGCCCAACTGGCATCGGTACGAGGATTACCGGGCGATGTACGCGGCGCGTGCCGAGCTGGGAGGCGGCGTGGTCCTGACTCAAATCCACGAGTACGACTACCTCTACGCGCTTTTCGGAATGCCGCAGAAGCTTTACGCGCTCGGTGGACACTGGAGCGACCTCGACATCAACGTCGAGGATACCGCAAGCGCATTGATGCACTGCACCGTGTCGGGGCGGCCTCTTCCCGTTCACATCGCCCAAGACTATCTTCAGCGCCCGACGAGTCGGGCGTGCGAGGTCGTCGGTGATCGCGGAAAGGCGACGCTCGACTTTGCGGCGGGAACCGTCTCGCTGTGGAGAGACGGCGGGGAACCGGTGATCGATCGTCTTGAAACGTTCGATCGAAACGAGCTCTACCTTAGCGAAATGCGGCATTTCCTCGGGTGCGTCGGAGCTAACCGGGGCCCGCTTGTCGATCTGCGCGAAGGAAAGAAGAGCTTGGAAATCGCGCTTGCCGTGAAACGTTCGATCGAAAGCGGGACGGTCGTCGATGTAGCCGTGGGCGACCGGGTCCATGTCGCGTAGCGCGCTCGATCTCTTCAAGCTCGATGGTCGAGTCGCCGTGATCACGGGGGGAGGCGGACTCCTCGGCGTTCGGCACGCGACCGCGATCGCATCGGCCGGAGGGATCCCGGTGCTCGTCGACATCGCGGAAGATCGCGCGCACGAGGCCGCGCGCGCCCTGAGCGCGGCGCACGGCGTCGAGGCGCTCGGGCTCGGTTGCGACATCACCTCACCGCAAGCCGTCGAAGCGATGTGCGTACGCGTCATCGAACGCTTCAAGCGAGTCGACATTCTGATCAACAACGCCGCGAACAACCCGAAGATGGAAGCCCAAACGGGTGTTGAGTTCTCACGGCTCGAGAATTTCCCAATGGCTCAATGGGACGCCGACGTCGCCGTCGGTTTGACCGGGGCGTTTCTCTGCAGTCGCGCGATCGGTAGGGAAATGGCGCTTCGCGGAAGCGGTACGATCGTGAACGTCGCATCGGACTTAGCGCTCATCGGGCCCGACCAACGCCTTTATCGAACGGCGGGCGTCGTTGAAGAAGTGCAACCGGTAAAGCCGGTGTCATACTCGGTCGTCAAGGCTGGGCTGCTCGGCCTTACACGCTATCTCGCGACCTACTGGGCCGCGAAAAACGTGCGGGTTAACGCGCTCTGCCCCGGTGGCGTTTTCGCGGACCAGAACGCTGACTTCGTCGCCCGCCTCTCCGAATTGATACCGCTCGGACGGATGGCCGACGTCGACGAGTATTGCGGTGCGATCCTTTTCTTATGCTCCGACGCGTCGTCGTACATGACCGGAGCGACGCTCGTCATCGACGGTGGCCGAACCGCATGGTGAACGAGCCGTTCCGCGAAAAGGTCGCAATCGTTACGGGCGGGGCATCGGGCATCGGCGCGGCATTGTGCGAGGAGTTGGCGCTGCGCGGCGCCGTCGTCGTGGTAGCGGACCTCGACGGAGAGGCCGCTGAAGCCGAGGCCGCGATGCTGCGCGGCCGTTCCCAGCTTGCGCGCGGCGCTCGGGTCGACGTGCGAAATAGCGGGGAAGTTGCGGATCTCGCTGCCGCAGTGCAGGCAGAATTTGGTTCGCTCGACTTCATGTTCAACAATGCGGGCATCCTGAGCGTCGGCGAAATCCGAGACCTCGATCCCGATCGCTGGCGCAACGTCATTGAAATCAACCTTTTCGGGGCCATCAACGGAGCGCATGCCGCTTACCCGATCATGCTGAGGCAGAAATCCGGCCACATCGTCAACGTGGCTTCGCTTGCGGGGCTCATCAGCAGTCCGCTGTACGCGCCGTACGCCGCGAGCAAAGCCGCCGTTGTGGCGATGTCCTCGGCCTTGCGCCGTGAGGCGGCCGGATTCGGTGTCCATGTGAGCGTCGTGTGCCCCGGAACCGTCCACACGCCGATCTTCGATCGAAGCGATCTGGCGAACGTGCCGCGGAGCGCCGTCTTCAAAAATTCTCCGCTGGGCCGGATCTCGCCGCAGCAGGCGGCGATGGCCATCCTGAGCGGCGTGCTACGCAACAAGGAGTTCATCGTGTTTCCGCTTTTGGCTCGCATCATGTGGCTCGCGCATCGCGTCGCCCCGAATTCGCTCGACGCCCTCCATCGCCGAGTCCTCCTACGCTTTCGAAAGGAGCGTCTGTCGTGATTCGCCACGAGACGACAGAGCGAACAGAACTCGAGGAATTGCTTGGGGAGGGACTCGATGCCGCCGTCCGGCGCGAAAGCGAAACCTTCGAGCGGCTCGCCCCCTTCGGAACCCGAATCGTACTCTTCGGAGCCGGCGGCCTCGGTCGACGCGTCCTCGCGGGCCTGCGCGGATACGGGATCGAACCGCTGGCGTTTTGCGACAACAACCAAAGACTTTGGGGAGCGGCAGTTGACGGGCTCTCCGTTCTCTCACCGCAAGACGCTGTGCGGAGTTTTGGCGACAGTGCCTCATTCGTGGTGACGGTCTGGGGAGCGCTCGGCAAGGATCGAATGCGCGACCGCCTCGCCCAGCTGCGCGTACTCGGTTGCCTGAGTGCACTACCGTTCTTGCCACTTGCGTGGAGGTATCCCGCGGGTGTGCTCCCGCACTACGGCGCCGATCTGCCCCGGCACGTGCATGAGGCGGCAGACGACGTTCGGGCCGCGTTCGACCTATGGTCCGACGACGCGTCGCGGGCCGAATATGTCGCGCAGGTGCGTTGGCGACTGCTCGGGGATTTCGACGCGCTGACGCCGCCCGCAGATCAGCCCATTTACTTTCCGCGCGATCTCTGCGATCTGGGTTCTGACGAAGTGTTCGTCGATTGCGGCGCCTTCGACGGCGACACGGTTCGTCTGTTCGCGCGCGAGGCAGACGCGAAGTTCAAAAAGATATTCGCTTTCGAACCCGACCCGGCCAGCTTCGAAAAACTAGTCGCGACCTTGCGCGATCTTCCCGGCGCGCGAGCCGACAACGTCGCCGCATTTCGCTGCGCGACCGGGGCGAGAAATGAGCGGTTACGCTTTATCGCTTCGGGCACCGCGATGTCGGCTCTCGGAGACGGCGACCTCGAAGTCGATGCGCGAACGCTCGACGACGTGTTGGGCGACGCCAAGCCGACCTACGTCAAAATGGATATCGAAGGGAGCGAGCCCGACGCGCTCGCCGGCGCACGCTCGATCGTTGCCGAACACTCGCCCGTTCTCGCGATTTCTTGCTATCATCGTCAAGACCATCTGTGGCAAATCCCGCTGCAGATTGCGGCGTTGAACCCGAGCTATCGCTTCCATCTGCGGCCGCACGATCTCGAGATGTGGGATCTCATTTGCTACGCGATCCCGCTAGGTCGTCACGGCGCGTATGACGATGCAGGCTGAAACCGGATCCCAAAATCCGCCGCGCCCGTGCGAGGCGTGCGGGGCGTCGCGTCCACAGCCGATCCATCGGCAGCGTTTCGCACGCTTCGACGACGACTCGAGCATGGCGGGCTACCTCGTCGTCGCCTGCATGGACTGCGGTTTCGTGTACGCTGACGATCTGCCGGGGCAAGAGACCTTCGACCGGTACTACCGCGAGCTTTCGAAGTACGAGTCTCACGACACCGGTGGCGAGGTCGCGCCGTGGGCTGCGACGATTCATCGTTCCATTGTCGCCGAGGTATCGGCGCGTCTACCAGACCGGCGCGCGCGGATCCTCGACGTCGGAGCTGCGAGTGGTCATCTTCTGGCCGCGTTTCGCTCCGCCGGCTTCGAGCACGTCGTCGGCTTCGATCCATCTCCGCGTTGCAGCCAATTGGGTTTCGAGCGGTACGGAGTTCGGATCATCAACGAGCCGATTTCCCAGATCGCGCTCGGCGGCGAACGCTTCGACATCGTGCTGTTGGCGAGCGTGCTCGAACATCTGCGCGACATCGGCGGCGCCATCCGCGGTCTGGGCGAGTTGCTCGCGCCCGGCGGAGCGATTTGGTTCGAAGTTCCGGACGCGGCTCGGTTCGCGCGGCATGTGCATTCGCCGTTCCACCAATTCAGCTTGGAGCACATCAACTTCTTCACGAAAAAGTCGCTTTCGCGCCTGATGCGCCGTTACGGATTCGAGGCGGTCGATGCGTGGACGACCACGCGCCGCATCAACCTCATGCCCGATCCGGGCATCGATGCGCTGTTCGTTTGCCGCGATGCCTGCCCGTCGCAAGAAAACGATCACGCGGGCGCCCAGGCCGTGCGCCGGTACGTGGAGGACTCGACGAGGCTGGAAAGCGAGTTGTGCGCGCGAATCGCTCCTCTGCACGAGAGCGGCAAGGAAATCGTCGTCTGGGGTACGGGTAGCCTGACGATGCACCTGCTGACCCTGGATGCCTTTCGCACGCTCCCGATTCGGTGTTTTGTCGATGCGAACCGAAACTATCAGGGCAAGACGATCGGCGGCATCCCCGTCATCGCTCCTGAAGCGATGGGTTCGATGACTGGAACGATCCTGGTTGCTTCGCACGCGAGCGAGGCCGACATTATCGCAGGTATTCGTACGAAATTCGGGCTCGACAACGAGGTCGTCGGTCTCGTCGGCGGAACTACAAGCACGGTGCTCCTCCCCGCGACAGGGGTTGTGTTGCGCAGCACATGAGCCGGGCCGGCTAGCTCCGACGTCGCGCGTGGACGCGCAACGGACTCACGCCGGCCGATAGTCGGTGAATGGGGCCAATCGCGGCAGTGGCTGTCGACGAGCATCCTTCGGCGGGACGGGAAAGCACGCAGTGGGGAATCCTCAACGGCCTGCGTTTCTTTTTGGCGTTCGTCATTCTGACCGGACATATTTCGTCGTTCGTCAATCGGTACGACGACTGGGCGAACGTCGGCTTGTGGTTCAATCAGGGCAGCGCGGTCTTCGGTTTCTTCGTGATCGACGGCTTCGCTTGCGCCGATCGCCTCTCGCGCGAGCCGGGCACGTATTTGAACTGGCGATTCTATCGAATCTATCCGGTGTTCCTCGCGAATCTGCTGTTGGTGCTCGCCGCGTATTACGCGATAGGAAGCGCCTTCCGTTACCCGCAGGGCCAGTTGATGGCGATGCCAACGCTCGCGGAAGTTCTCGGCACCCTCGTCATGGCGCAACAGTTCTTGACGCTCATCGTCCCGCTCAACGGTCAAACGTGGAGCGTCGCATGCTTCTGGTGGTTGGGCGTCCTCGCTCCGCGCCTGCGCCTGTTCGAAACGGCTCCGTTGCTCTGCATCATGGCCGCGTCATATGGGATGTTCTTGGTGTTCCAGCATTGGATGCCGGCGGGGATGCACGTTTGGACGTACGGAAGATCGTTTGTTGGGGTGACGTGGATCTGGCTGACCGGGTTCATGTGGCATCGTCTACGCAATACGATTCTCGGCGTTTGCGTCACAGTCGTTCCAGCCGCACTTGCGGCGGCCGCCGGGTATTTCGTTGGGCTACCCCTGTTGATGACTCTCGCGATCCTGATGTTCAGCGACCGCCTCAGACTGCGAGTCGCTGCGATCGCGACGCTGGTTTGGCTCGGCGATCTTGCGTTTCCGATCTACTTAAGCCACACCCCGGTCGTCGCGTTCTTATGCGACCGGCACGTTACCAATTCGATCGCTTTGACCGCCGCATCCGTGGCCGTCTCCGCGATCGTGCTGCATCTGGTCGATTATCCTGCGCGGCGCTGGCTTTGTGGCCCGCGCGCGAGCGCCGCCGGCATCCCGGCGACATTTGGGCTCGCTCAGCGGTCCCGATAAAACCTGATCGTCCGCGCGACGCCATCGTCCAGGCCGACCGCCTCTCCTAACCCTAGTTGGGATGCTGCGCGTCCCACGTCCGGAACGTAGCGTTCCTGCGGCCCGGCCGCCACGGCGAGACCACGAACCTCAACGCTCTGCGTATGCAAGCCAGCCGCGGCGGCGACGCTCCGCGCGGTTTCGAAGATCGAAAGTGCCCGGTCGGAGCCCACGTTGTACGCGCGTTCGGCGTCGCCGGCGCAGAGGATGCGCCAAAGCCAAGTCGTCATGTCCGAAGCGTAGAGGTAGGATCGGATCGGCGTCCCGTCTCCGTTGACGACGATCGGACCGCCGCGCAGCGCATCGCGGATGAAGTTGCCGATGGCAAAGTGCGCGTCGAGGGGCAGATATGGTCCGACGAACGCGAAGAGTCGCGCGATCTTCGGCTGTATCCCGGAGCGCCGAGCCTCGGCGACGTGCAGCAGCTCGGCGAGTCTCTTGGCCTCGTGATAGGCGAACCGCGGGTCCAGCTGGTCGGGGCCGCCCGCATACTCTTCGGCGATTCGCTCGAGCGCCGGCGGCTGGCGGCCGTAGACGGCGCCCGAACTCGTGAACAGGACCGGGATCGGTCCGGAGCGAGCCGCAAACCCGAGCACGTTGCGCGCACCGCCGACGATCGTGTCCAGGAGTTCGAACGGGTCCGCCGCGTGGCCCGTCGTCGGCGTCGCGGCGTTGATCACGGCGTCGACTCGATCTTCGAGCGTGAAGGTTCGCACGTCGCCGGTCGCAAGCGAGATCGCGCCGGCTTCCGCGGCCGCGGCGAATCGGGGAGCGAGCTTCGCCGGGTCGCGGGTCAGCAACGTCAGGCGCGAGCGTAAGTTCAGGCGTCGATTCGCCCACATCAGCGACTCGGTCATCCACGAACCCACGAAGCCCGTTCCGCCTGTCAGAAACACGTGCGCGCCGCGCAGCGACGCGAACGCGTCCTCGCTTGCGGCAAGGATTTCTTCGAGGTCGCTCT
>PMHP01000026.1 GCA_003158195.1 Vulcanimicrobiota bacterium
ACACACGAGTTTGCACTCCCGCCAACCGAGCCTACCGCATCGAGCGGCGGAGGCGGGCCGAGCGATCAAACGCCGGCTGAAGGCAGCGACCCGGCGCGGAGCGAGATCGATCGTGGCCACCAGCTCGGCCGTGCGCGCGGCGACGACCAGCGCGCGGTCCCCCGCGAACCGGGCACCCCGAGCCCAAAGGGCGCCGAGTCGCCCGGTGGCGAGTCGCTGCCGGGAAGGCAGAAACTCGAGCCGGAGCTCTACGTCCGCGGTAAGAAGGCCGCCGGGAACGTTTTCGTACAAGGCCGCCTGGATTGGGTTCAAAAAAAGGGCGAGTGGACGTGGCTCTATTTCCGCCAAGAGGGAGCGCAAGGCCAGCAGAATCTGCGCTTTCGCGATGTCCTTGGCCGTGACGAGCGTGGCGATGACATACCGCATCCGCTTAGCTCCTTTACCGACCGCTTGGACGCGTGGATGCGCGAGCACGGACCGGGGATCGCCTTTACCCTGCGCACCGATCCGAGCGGTCGCAACATCGCTTACACGGTCGAGAAAGCGCTCCCGAGCGGCCCAGTTCGCTTAGAGACCCGCGTCATCTCGTCTGAGATCGGGAACGACGCCCGTTCGCAAGCAACTGTTCCAGACGTCGTTCGGGAGGAGGAAGCTGCAGCCGAACGGTGGCTCGCTACGCCTTCTTCGGAACTCTTCCAAGAACCCAAGCCATCGGCACGACGACCGGCCGACCCGATACCGAATGGCTGGTTCCAAGATCCGGCCGGGAACAGTTGGGCTCCCCTGGAGGACGACGAAGCGCTCTGGCCGAGCCGGTCGGAGGCGGCCCTCCGACGTAAGCTCGAGCAGTCGCAGTTCTCGGGACTCCAAAAACACTACCTGCGCGTACTTGCCGACGATGCAGCCGGACCCCTAACCCTTGACAATGTAACGCGCACGCTTAGCGGCATTCATCCAAGCCGGTACCCATCGCTTACCGAGCACCTCGCTGAAATGGGACTCGTCGTTCGCCATTCCGACGGTACGGTCGAATTGCCGCCTGCTGTCCGCGAATATATCCGCGCGAATCCGCATGCATTTCCGCGCATCGGACGTGACGGATTTTTCAGAAAGACGGAGTTCGCGCCGACGCAGGAATCGATCGGCGATATCTATGGGGTTGCCGAGCCGGGCGATGGCCGGCGATCCGTGACCGGGCGGATGCCTCGAGTTCGAATGACCCTCGCCGGGATTCTCCCCGGCGTGCAAGGACGTATCCTCAATCTTTTGAGCCCGGTGCCGCGTGCCCCGGCGGACACGACGATGGCGTCCTTGTTGACGCCGACCGAAGAAACGAACGACGGCTTTGTGCGACTCGGCAGGTTGCGCATCGCGGAGTCGATCTTCCCTGATTTCAAGCTCGCGCAAGAATATCTCGACAGCATTGAGCAGACGCGCGATGGCGCGTCTTTTCCGCGCCCCGATATTCTGCGGCCACGTCGCCCGGCCATCGACTTGCTCCACGCCCTCGAGCACGGCCGCACGACGATTACCTTGCAGCCTGGAACGTCCGACGTGTTCGTACCCAAGAGCGACGGCCTCTATTGGTCGCGGCGAATGCAAGTCCATAGCGACGGCAGCGTGTCGCCTGCGATCGTGCTCTACCACGAAATGCAACATGCGTGGCGGTCCCTTTCGGATCCAGCGCGCTACGTCGCCGCCAACCGGCACTATCCGAAAGGATCGGCTCGCGCCGCGATCTGGTCGTCGCGAGAAGAGCTCCGGATCACCTCCGGTCCCGAGCGCCGCCTCGCACTCGCCCTTGGCGAAAATCCGCGCACGAGTCACTGGGGGGATGCTCGATACGTAGTGGGCGGTCCGGATAGCCGCCGGCCGCTGCCGGCAGCCGTTCGCATCCTCGGGGTTGAGAAAGCCCGCGACGTTTCCGAGCGCGGTGTCGTGCTCCATGTCGGAGAGACGAAGGACGGCTTGACGTCTATCGTCTACGACGATCTCGTCGGTCGGACCGCGACCCTGAGCTTCCGTCCGACGCTCACATTGCGCGGCATCGAAGTCCCGCATCAGCTCAGCGACTTTGCTGCGGCCTTAAACCACGGCGACAACTTCACACTTGAGATCGATGCCGCAGGCCAGCCAACAACCACGATCAACGGACTATTCTTCGCCCCCGAACCCGACGACGACCCGGAAACGGACGATGCGAACGTCTGGCACATCGCCGGCGGCTCACACACGCCTGACGAAAACCCACCAAGCACGGACGAACCCCCGTCCGAGTCGCTCCCCGACCACATCCGAGGTTCGTTACCGGCAAGCTTCCGATACCGGGCGAAGCCTGACGAGCGCGACCTCAACGACGCTCGCGTCGAGGAGGGGCAGCTTGTCATCGGTCAAGGTGCCAAGCGCGAAGTTGTGGACCCGGAAACGGTACTGGGACCCTTGCTTGGGTACGGCTACCAGAAAGTCGTCTTTGCGGCAGGGCACGATAAAGCAATAGGCATCCTGTCGCGGACCTCCGACAAAGCGGCGCTACGGGACGAGACGGCGACGCTGAGCCGGGCGCGTGAGTTGGGTTTTCGCGCCGTAAACGCAGAGGACGGATTCACGGTGCACGGGTTACCGGGCATTCTCTATCACGGCCGCTATGTCTTGACCTCGCGTAACCTGCTGGGGGACCCGCAGAGTTTGAAAACCCTCGCGAAGATCGCGACACAACAGACGCTAGACGATCTCGATGATGCCGCGCAAAAACTGCAATCGCGCAAAGTTGGATTTTACAGCACCGAGTTTCTCTTCGAATCAAACGGAAGGGTAGCGCTTTCCGACCCCACCCGCATCTACGAGATGAGCGACGACGCTCCGTACGACGCGCAGGCGCACGCGATTGTTAGTCAGTCTGGAAATCTGCTCGTCATCGACAAGCTAAAGCAGCTGGCGCGAGACGCGCTGGCGGAGCGATCGTCGAGGCGGGGAGAGGAAATCGATCGAAGCAATGTAGGCGCCGGCGCGGACGTGGTTAGGGCGGGCGAATCGTGGCCCATCGAAGTTGACCCACAGACGCGGAGGTTAGAACGTCTGTGGGCGGCGGCAGCGCCGGCGAGTGCGACGATCGACGCTTTGCTTAAGCCGGAGTTCGAACGCGATGACTACATCTACTATGTCAGCAAAAGCGACATTGGAGGCGGCCTACGGGTTCACAAAGATATCAACGATAAATGGCTCGAGGCACAGCGTTACCTCTCCAAATCGGAACACGGAATCAACGCATTGTACGCTCTGCGGCAAGCTCGATGGGTGGCGACGGTCGACCCGAGCGACGGCAGAACGCAATACCTCAATCAACCTGACCTAAATCGGCTGGTCACGATAGAGTTTAACCCGAACCAGGCTCTCATCAACTACGACGGTTCTCGACAAACGGCGGCCCTGTCTCTGTTGGAAGAAGAGGCTCATCTGTTGGAGCATCTTCAGTTTCCCGATCGGCTCGCACGACAATTTGGCACGGAGAACACTCGTTACTCCAACTTAGAGGACGCGCGCGCGATCGGCTTTACCAATGCGGCCGCCGCACAATTAGGGGAAGGCGGGCGGAGCGATCACGGCGGCGTCCCGTACGCGACCGCGGGACCAACTTCGGTCGAGCCGATCGGCGAGTTGGACCGCAATAAGATTGTCGACTGGGTGAACTACCTGCGCCGTGGGGCTGCTGGTCTCGGGTACTCGGTGCCCCCAGCGTTGGAGCGCGCATCGGAAATCGTTCCTTGGGACGGAAAAGCCCATTCCGGACCGATACTTATTCTCGGCGGCCGTACCGTCGCGCAATACGTTGATCCCGGCCATTATCAGTATTACGATGTAGAGCGCGACCTTCACGGCCGCGTACCACCTCAGAATGTTCCGTCGGTTACGATCGAGCCGAGCGGCGACTGGTCAATCGACGCTGCAAACGAAGGCAGCAGCGGAGGCCATGCGTTCGCAATCGCGCCCGTGCCCTTGCTCGCCGGTTTGCACTTTGCCGCCGGAGAGTTACGGGTTGCCGCCGCAGGCGTGGCGGCCTTCGGTTTGTCGTATGGCTTGAGAGAGGTTTGGGGTCGCTGGAAGGACGGACGTGCCGACTCGACCGCACCTGCCCGCGGCAAGCCGGTGGCACCGGCTGTTTACATCGACGGTAAGGCGGTCGACCCCGATCCGGTCGAGGGGAGACTGTTAGACGTTCGACCGGCGGGGAACTCGACGATAGCCCATTACGACGAGGGTCCGGGCACGGCGGGCCGCAGAGTTCATTACGTGCGCTTCTCCGATCCAGGCGGCGAGACCGCGAAAAAATTAGGACAGCAAATCGGACAACGGGTCAAGATCGAATTTCCTGCGACCGATGCCGCGATCCCGACGGCCCGCGAACCGGGCGTCTATAGCATCAAGACGGGAATTGTCAGGGATAATCTTCTCTACGGCTCGTTCGGCGCGGAACTCGATCCGCTTCGAAAAGTAACGAAGCTGCTCAATGAGAACGAAGATCTCACCGCCGTCTACGGTAACGTCAATTACCAGGTCCAGTCCGGCTCGGGCGCCGGTATCGTCAACAAAGAAGCCGGCTACTACGGGCGTCTCTCGCGCGCGGCACGACTCACCGGCGCGGAAGCCGCCGATGAGCGCCTGCTCAATGCGTTCGATCCTCCGAGTCGCCGGAGCCGCTTGCGGCGCTTCGCCGGCAACCCGTCCCTGCCCGAAGATCTCAAGAGGCGCCTCGTTCCGAGCATCGGGGGCGTACCAACTGCAGAAAACAGTACGGCGGACCCGGGCGTTTATCTCGACCAGAAAATGGCGGGGCATCCGTGGGTGCAGGCTCTACGCTGGGGCGAACTGACGACGTTCAAAGAGGTCGTCTCGGACAAACTCGGCGACGCACGAACCGTACTCGGCGGCAAATTGCGAAGGGGCCTGACTGCGGCGCGGGAACGCGGCGTTCCGCTGGTTCTCCACGTTGACAGCGGGCGCGGGAAATATGACCAGAATCGTTTAGCAACCAGTGTCACGACCGATCGCCGGTACTGGGGCAGGGCGATGCGGCGTCTGCAAGAGCAAGGTGCGTATAAACTCAACGCGCAGGAGATCGACGAGTACAATAACCTTCCGCCGGAGAAGCGTCAAGCTTGGCTCGACGAGAGAGCTAGAGAGGGGAAGACGCAGCGGCCGCTGGCCGTCGTCATTCCCCACTTCGGTTTGGGAAAATTCGTAACGTTGACCGCCTCGCATCTCCAAGCGGTGCGCGACGTACTCGACGATCCGCTCTTTACGCACGTAAAATTCGATGCCTCGTGGAGCGACGTCATCGCGCGCATCGTCCGGGATCCGGAAGCGACCGACCGCCTCGCCCACCTCATCGTCGATTACCCCGGCCGCTGGGTCTACGCAACCGACATGATGGGAGCGGATACGGCGGCGTGGTATAACCGCTACGCCCACCTGGCGCAGCCGCTCCACGATCGTCTTTACGAGTTGGCCGGCGAACCCACGGACGCCACGCACGTGCTGTCGCTCTACTTCGGCGGCACGGTCGAAAAGATACTGGCAGACGCGGAAGCGCACCAGACGGAATGGAAACGAAACCTCGCGGCGACTGCGCTCGGCGCGGATTCGCACCTGTCGCGCCGGCAGCAGCTCGAGCTCCGCGCTTGGGCCGAGCAAAACCCTAGCCCAAAGACGGAATCAACGCAGACAACGGCAACGCCGCCGATCCCGGGCGCGCATCCGGGCGCGCCCCCTCCGCGCTTCGACGCGCTCGACGATAATCGCGAGCTTACTCGAACGCTTGCCGCTATGCTAAACGGCAGCATTGCATCGGGCGAGGGACGCTATCCGCTAAACCTCAATAGCGTGCTCAACGATTACCGCCTGACGCGAGAACCGGCTTTTAAAGAGCGCGGACAAATTTCGGACGGCGACCGAGCCGCTTTGATGAGCCACGAGCTGTTGACTCGCGAGGAGCTCAAACGCTTGCCCCGGATACCGGTCGGTGCGCAAGATCCGCTCTGGGGTGCGACGCCACGCGACTGGAGCGAGCAGGCACTCGACGCCGCCGATGCGGGGACGACGTTCCACCGCAGTCGCGCCAGTCAACTTGATGCGATGGTACGCACGGAAGTTCGGCACCGTTCCGAAGTCGTTCGGCTTTCGCAAGAAGCAAAAGCAAACCAGGAGGCCCAACGCAAGTACGATCGCAGAATGCGCACGAGCGTAGTGGGAATGGTCGCCGGCGGCGGCAGTTTCTGGGCCTTCCTGAAAGTGGTTCATCCTGTCTTTTCCGCCGCCCTGAACGCCGGCTTATTCATGGGCCGGTCAAGCGTCGGGGTCGGCCGGTATGTTGAAGCCAGCCGCTTTACGCGCGTCGTCGACAAGGGCATCGACGGCATCATGACGGCCCGCGGCGCGCGGTTTGCCGAACGCCGAACCGCTCGAATCGCACAGCGTTATGGATCGTTCCAACCTTGGCGCATCGAAGCGATCCATAAGGCGTACGCGCCGTTTATTTCCGGTCTCGAAGCGGGGCGCTTGACGACCAGGGAGGAGATTGCGGGCGAATACGGCCGCGTTCTGGTCGGCGTGCGCTCGGCGCTGAGCGGATACGCGACCAATCTGGATCCGCTCGCGGCCCGCACCATCCGCGGGCGTATTTTGGCGCACTCCCAGAGTGCGTCGTACATCGCCAACGTCGCAACCGGCCTCGCCAATCCGCTGACCTGGTACGGGGGGATCTTCGCGTCGGACAACGCGACGCTTGCGCTTCGCGAATCCCGTCAGGCCTGGATCGGCGCGACGCCGGATCACATCCGTCCCAATCCCGGCTTCCGGCGGTTCATCAACCGGTGGGTTTACCCATCGTATGCCGCGAGCGGCCCGGGCCTCTTCTTCAAGTTCGGCGCGTTTGCACACCCGGTTGCGGGGGTAGGTTGGACCATCTTTACCGCGGCTGCAGCGGCTGCGGCCCGGTACGGCTGGCTGGACGAGAACGGCACGGTGGTCGATCCGGACCGGGCGCACTTTGCGCAGGCCGCAATTCAGGCCGGTATATTTCTGGGGGTGACGCCGACGTTCGTATCGTTCGCATCAAAACTTTTTGGCGGCTCGAGCAAATCAAAAAAGTCATCTGCCCCGCCGCCGGCCACAACGACCGGCGTGCCACCCTTCCTCCAACACCCTCCGCTGCCCGTCGTGCCGCCCGTACAGCCGCCTCGAAAACCGCCGGCCCATAAAACGCCGGCCCATAAAACGCACCAGGTCGTCGTAACGGCGCACGCCGGGGTCAACGAACGCGCTCGCGCTTCCGTCGGTGCGCGACTGATCGGCACCGTACGGGCCGGAACGCTGCTACAGGCAACCGGTAACAGCCGCACGGAGGCCGGCCTGCGCTTCGTCGAGGTCGAGGTCGGCAAGGGTAAGCTCGGATGGGTCGCTGCCCAATACGTCGCCGACCATCCTGGTGGGGCAATGAACGCAGCCGGCGGCCGGATCGATCCGAACCTGGTCGCGCAAGGCTACAAGACGGTAAAGGTCGAGCCCGGCGATAGCATCGCGGGCATCGCCATTCGTAACCACGTGAGCGTCAGCGCGACGATCGCGCTGAATGCTGAACACATCGTATACCCGAACCTGATCTTCCCCGGCGACATCATCTATCTGCCCGAGCGCACGCGCAAAGCTTCGCACGCTTACTCGCCCGGTGCGATCCAACAGGCGTCGCACTAAGGCGAGACCACTTAGCACTTGAACGAGGCCGTACTATGGACAACCAAACCCCCGTACCCCCGGCGATCGTGCCCAACCCGGAACTCAGTACGACACGCGTTAGCGCCGCGCTCGTCCAAGCCGACAGCGGTTCTTTCGTCATCTACCTGTTCGATCAGCGGCCCACGCTCGATCCCGAAGGCGAGCCGGTGGAACCCGACCCGCTCTACGAAATCGGCCGCTTGGCGGTTGCACCGAGCGTGCTGCTCGCGCTGCGGAACAACATCGCCGACGCGGTGGCGCTCCACGAGAGCCGTTACGGCGCCATCCCAACGGTGCCGGTCGAGCCGGCGACGGCCGGCGCGGGATCTTAAGACGCCGTTGGAAAATTCATCGTACGCGCTGCACCCGATGTGAGGTGCACCGTGGAAGGCCAGCGCGCGGTGACGACCTTGCCATGCGTGTAGAAGCGGATGCCGTCGAGGCCGTGCACGTGGTGTTCGCCAAACAGTGACGACTTCCAACCGCCGAAGGAATACATCGACATCGGAACGGGAATCGGTACGTTTATCCCGATCATTCCGGCTTGCACGTGATGTCCAAACGCGCGTGCAATCGACCCGCTGGCCGTGAAGATGGCGGCCCCGTTGCCATAGGGGTTGCGATTGATCATATCGATCGCAGCCTCGAGCGAATCGACGCGGAGTACGACGAGTACCGGTCCGAACATTTCGTCGCGGTAGATATCCATGGAGGTGGTGACGTCGTCGAAGAGCGTCGGGCCGATGAAGAATCCCCGGCTGCCTTCAGGCGCTTCGCGTTTGCGACCGTCGACGACAAGCGTCGCGCCTGCGCGCTCGCCACCTTCGATATAACGCAGGATCCGATCGCGTGCTTCGGCGGTAACGACCGGCCCCATATCGGAAGCATCTTCTTCACCAGGACCCACCGTCAAGCGAAGAACGGCCGGCTTGAGACGCTCGAGCAGCGATCCTGCGGCATCACCGACGGCAACGGCGGCGGAGATAGCCATACAGCGCTGGCCGGCGGACCCATACGCGGCCGCCGTGAGCTGTTCGGCGGCGAACCCGATATCTGCGTCGGGCATAATGACGGCGTGATTCTTCGCGCCGCCAAGCGCTTGCACGCGCTTGCCGGCGGCAGTCGCGCGGGCGTGCACGTACTTCGCGACGGGCGTCGATCCGACGAAAGACACGGCGGCGATATCTCGATGATCGAGTATCGCATCGACCGCCGTCTTGTCGCCATGGACGACGTTGAAGACGCCTCCCGGCAAACCGGCTTCGGAATACAGGTCAGCGATGAGATTGGAAGCTGAAGGGTCGCGTTCAGAGGGCTTCAGCACGAAGGTATTCCCACACGCGATCGCGATCGGGTGCATCCACATCGGAACCATGACCGGAAAATTGAACGGCGTGATCCCGGCGCAGACGCCGAGCGGCTGGCGGAGCGAAAACGAGTCGACGTCGGCCGATATTTGGTCGGAGTACTCGCCTTTTGCGAGGTGCGCGATCCCGCACGCGAACTCGACGATCTCCATCCCGCGAACGATCTCTCCGGTTGCGTCCGACACCATCTTACCGTGCTCGCGCGCGACGACCCTCGCCAGCTCCGGAGCATGTCTCTGAACCAGGTCGCGAAACGCGAACATAACGCGGGCGCGGTGGCTCGTCGAGGTTTCGCGCCAGTCTGCAAAGGCCCGTCGCGCTGTTTCGACCGCTTGGTCGACGTCCGAAGATTCGCCCAACAGCACTTCTGCTTGCACTTCCCCGGTCGCAGGATTCCAAACGGGGGCGCTGCGCGTCGATGTCGCCCTCGCCGGCGAGCCGCCGATCCGATGTTCGATCGTCGTTACCGTTGTTTTCACCAAAAATTGTTTCGCACATCGGAGCAAGCCGACCTCGAAAAGCGGCCGGCAGACTTACGTTGCAGCGGCGCCGGAAGGTGCGACGCGCCGGGTGGCCTCGATCTCTTGGGTCAGTAGCCAACTCGTGCCGCCGTCGTCCGAAACCTCGCCGGTCCAGCTGAACCGTTCGGTTTCGATCGAGACGAAGGACCAGCGGATGCGACGGCCGGGCGGATCGTTCGGGATTGAATGAAGCACGATCCGTCCGTCGATCGCGCGGCCGATAAACGGCACGAATGCGTTGCGAGCGGGGCAGATCCACGTCGAGCGGAAGCTGTCGATCTTCGGGTCGTAATACCGGATCGTCGTCCCAACTGCGCCGTCCTGGAATCCCCAGATGTCGACGATCGCGCGACCGCCGAGCCCCCACCCGAAGTGCGCATACCCGTTGCCCGCGATTCGCTCTCCGGTCGCGCGCCGGTAGACGTACCGGAGGTCCCAACTTCCAACCAGCGGCGCAAAGGCCGCGAGAGCGACGGCTTGATCGGCGACAGGTCCTTCGCTGATGAGGTCGGCCGCAACGGCCGCGAGAAGTGCGTGCATGCGCCAATCGTAGCCCGCGCCGCGCAGGCCGCGCTATCACGTTCTTGCGCGCAGCCGGAAGATTGGGTATGGTGTCGGCGTGGAAACCGTCTCGCTTTTTCGCTCGCCGGTGCTGGAAGTTCGCGAGGTCGTCTGCGACGCGCCGCGCGGTGGCCCCTCGGGCGACGAAGACAGCACGATGCCGTGCATCGTGATTCCGCTACGCGGTTGCTATTGCGTCAATCGTCGCGGTCAGGGAGTTGTCGCCGACGCGAACACGGCGATCTTCTTCGACGCTGCTCTCAGTTATCGCGTCGCGCATCCGGCCGACGAGGGCGACGTGTCGCTCGTAATCGCGCTCGAACCAGGCGCCGTCGCCGAAGCGTTCGGCAATGCCACACGGCCGAACCCAGAACGCCGTCCGTTCCGAGCGACGCACGCGCGCGTGCCGGCGGCCGTCCAATTGCGCACGCGGCTCTTTCGCCGGGCGCTGGCAGCCTCGCCCGAGCCGCTTGCCGTCGAGGAAATGGCGCTCGCGATTGTCACGGAGCTGGCTGCGACGCCGCCACCGCATCTCAGCAAAGCGCGCGCGGCTGCCGTCGAACGAGCGAAGGCCTTCTTGGGCCGTCACTTTCGCGAGCCGGCTTCGCTGGCCGACGCGGCCCGGGCCTCCGGGACGTCGCCGTTCTCACTAGCCCACGCCTTTCCGGCGGCAACCGGGACGACGCTGCATCGGTATCTCGTCTCGCTCCGTCTCGCTTCGGCGCTCGACACGATCGCGGCCGGCGCAACGGACCTCTCTCGCGTCGCCGTCGACGCGGGCTTCGCGCACCATAGCCATTTTACGAAGACGTTCGCACGCTCGTTCGGCGCGACGCCGCGCGCGGTCCGTTCTTTAATCGAACGATGCCCGGCGGACGAAGGACTTGCCGATGCCTCTTCGTACACCACAAAGCCCCCGAGGTTTGGTTAGGACGTAGAATGCTTGTTGTCACGATCCGGTCGCTAGCGCTTGCCGCGGTTTGCCTCTTGCTCTGCCCGCAGGCCGCGCGCGCGGAGTCGGGGGCCGACTTGGTTGCGAAGAATCTGGCCGCGCGAGGCGGCGCCGAGAAGCTCGCCGCGATCTCGACGATTGCGTTCACCGGTAAACTCGTCTATCCGGGCGATTTCGAATTGACCTACAAAGAGATGCGGCGGCGCAAGGACGGCGCGGCCCGATACGAACAGAGCGTGGAGGGCCTCACGCTCGTGCAGGGCTTCGACGGTAAGACCGGCTGGCGCATCAACCCCTTCGAAGGCAGGCGCGATGCCGAGCAAATGACCGTGGACGACACGCGGGCGTTGGCCGACGACGCGACGATCGACGGACCGTTGCTCTCCGCGAAAGCCGCCGGCAGCACGGTCACCTACTTGGGGCGTGAGGATTTCGAAGGCACCGACGCCTACAAGCTTCGCGTCGTCAAGCCGAGCGGCGTCGAGTACACGTACTTCCTCGACCCCGATACGTATTTGGAAATCAAGGTGATCGAAACGCGCAAGCTCCGCGGCGCGCGCCAAGTCACGGTATCGGAATTCGGCGACTACGAGCTGGTCGACGGCGTCTATTTTCCGTTTTCGGTCGAAAGCGGACCGCTCGGCAGCATCGCCGCGGCCCATCAACAGCTTCTCATCGACCACGCCGAGGCAAACGTTCCGGCCGCGGACACGCTCTTCAGCATGCCGGCCGCACCGAGCACGAAATGAGAGGCGCAGCGATGGTAACCAAACTACTTCTTGCCGCCGGTGCGCTCGTCGCAACGTTGCCGGCGACGGCGGCGGCAACGATCGACTCGAGCGCCGTCTCGGGACTCGGCGTTCGAAACATCGGCTCGGCGCAAATGTCCGGCCGCATCTCCGCGATCGCGGGGCGCCGCGAGAAAGACGGCAAGATCACGCTGTTCGTCGGAGCGGCCTCGGGCGGGGTTTGGAAATCGACCGACGGCGGAACGACCTTCGAACCAGTCTTCGACCGTCAACCCGTGCAGTCGATCGGCGCGATCGCGCTCGATCCCAAGCATCCCGACGTGATCTGGGTAGGCACCGGTGAGAGCTGGACGCGCAACAGCGTCTCGATCGGTAACGGGATCTACAAATCGACCGACGGCGGGGAAAACTGGACGAACGTCGGCCTGCCGAACAGCGAGCGCATCACGCGCATCGTCGTGAGCCCGCAAAACGGCAACATCGTCTACGCCTGCGTCCCAGGGAAACTGTGGAGCGACAGCGCGGACCGCGGTCTGTATCGCACGACGGACGGCGGCGCGCATTGGTCCTTGATCTTGCGCGGCCCGAACCTCTCGACGGGATGCTCGTCGGTTTCGATGGACCCGGTCCATTCGAACGTCCTGTTTGCGGGCTTGTGGGATTTCCGGCGCAAGGGCTGGACGTTCCGTTCCGGCGGCGAGGGCCCGACCGCGCCGTCGGGGAGCGCGCTGTATCGTTCGAACGACGGCGGGACGACCTGGACGAAGGAAACCCCCGCGACGAATCCGGGGCTGCCCAAGGGCCCGTGGGGACGCGTTGAGGTTGCGATTGCTCCGTCGAACCCCAAAATGGTCTACGCGTTTATCGAGAACGTGCGCTCCGCGCTTTACGCATCGAGCGACGGCGGCCGTACGTGGCAAGAGCGCGACCGCAGCCAGCGGATGGTGTGGCGGCCGTTTTATTTCTCCCGTCTGGTGATCGAT
Organism: Vulcanimicrobiota bacterium; assembly: GCA_003158195.1. GTDB lineage: Bacteria > Vulcanimicrobiota > Vulcanimicrobiia > Vulcanimicrobiales > Vulcanimicrobiaceae > Palsibacter > Palsibacter borealis. The sequence goes on from PMHP01000026.1 coordinate 12,901, forward strand.
CCGACGGACGACCAGCGGCTCTTCAAGATGAACCTGTTTATGATCGTCTCCGACGACGGGGGCCGCAGCTTCTCGAATTCGGCCGGCGGAAGTCACGGTGACTGGCACGACATCTGGATCGATCCGACCAACTCGAAGGTCGTCATCGGCGGCGACGACGGCGGACTCTGGTTGAGCTACGACGGCGGAAGCAAATGGTGGAAGGGCGGCAACCTGCCGATCAGCCAGTTCTACCACGTCAGCGTCGACAACAAGGATCCGTATCAGGTGTACGGCGGCTTGCAAGACAACTCCGACTGGGTCGGCGACAGCGCGTACCCCGGCGGCATCACGAACGAGCGGTGGGAAAACCTCTTCGGCGGCGACGGCTTTTGGACGTTTAGCGATCCGACCGATCCGAACTTTACGTACACGGAGGCTCAAGGCGGCACGATCGCGCGGGTCAACCGGCAGACGCTGGTTGCGAAGGACATCCAGCCTCGGGCCGGTTACGGCGAGAAACTGCGCTGGAACTGGAACACGCCGATCGCGCTCAGCCCGAACGATCCCGCCACCGTCTACATCGGCGCGCAGTTCCTTTTCCGCACGCGCGATCACGGCAATACCTGGGAGCGCATCTCCCCCGATCTCACGACGAACGATCCGGAAAAACAGAAGCAGGAAGAATCGGGCGGCATCACCGTCGACAATTCAGCGGCCGAGACGTACACGACGATCTATTCGATCTCCGAGAGCCCCAAGAGCGCGAAGGTGATCTGGGTCGGGACCGACGACGGCAGAATTCAGGTCACGCAGGATGGCGGATTGACGTGGAGCAGCGTCGGCGATTCGATCGCGGGCATGGCGCAGGGCAGATGGGTGACGTGGGTCGAGGCGAGCCGTTACGATCCGGCAACCGCCTACGCGACGATCGATCGCCACACGTTCGGCGACATGGGCAC
>PMHP01000130.1 GCA_003158195.1 Vulcanimicrobiota bacterium
CTGGCCTCAAACGTCTTGACACATTCCGCCGCGGGAAATCCGCTAAGCCTGCCTAACTATCCCCAAAGGTTCAGTTTCTCGCTGCCGCTACGGGTTCAAATCTCAAGCGCCGTTTCCAAGAACGACGAGTGGCAGCTGCAGCGCCGCTATATGCAACTCGAAGGACTCACGACCGTTAGCGATAATCAACTACATCGCATCTCAGCAGTCGTGAACAGCTGAGATCGGCAACCAGCCGGGTGTCGTCATAAACCACGCCGCGGGACACGATCGGAGTAGCGGACGGATTTGGTGAGAATGTTCTGCATCAGGGCACATGTTTGAGGAGGCGCGGGTGAGTTCGGAAGAAAGGCAGCAGCTGGAAGCCGTGATACGATTTCTGGATCGTAAGATCGAAAACGAGCGTGCTGAGACTACCGATGAGAGCATCGCGCCCCGGGGCTCGCATAGCATGCTCGATGGACTTATTGAAATGCGCAAGAGTTGCACAGAGAAACTTGCCGGCCGGGACTACGTCGGGCGAAGCTCACGGGTGGAAATGTCATGTCCTTGCGGATGGCGGGTCAGTACCCGGCCTGGAAGGACCGAAGACCTCGCTCACATTCGTCTTCTCATGGACGAGCACCGCAAGACCTGTAACGTTCCAGAGACGCGTCGTTTTCCGACCCCCGAGGTGTGGGCAGCCCTTGAGGTGCTTGAGGCCTGGCATCGATCCTCGCGAAAATCCAAGTAGAAGCGCCGGGGGAAACGCTCCCTGCCTTGACACTCCGACGTTAACTGCGAGACAATCTGGTCACGGATTTGCGGACAAAATACGCCCGCAAAATAATGCTGGCGAAAAGTACTGAGTCGACCCGCTTTGCGGGTCTTTTCTTTACCTTCGTCGACAGTGCCGTGCATCCAAGTACCGGAGAGTGGCATGCGTCGAGCGTCAATCGTGCCTTTCCGCCGCAGTAGTTTGATTATGATCGCCGCCTGCGAGCCGCTTTAGGAGTAAGCGAACGATCTTCGTCAAAAATGAGTCCCTCAAGGACCTTAGCATGCGCGGTCCCCTTTCTCGCGGATAAGCCACTCACGCAAATAATGCGGGCATTCTATATATCTCTCGGCGTTTTCAACTCGACGCAGCCTTTGATTGGAAAAAAAGCTCGAGGATATCGCCCGCCGAAAGCGAAGAACCGTAAGAAGCCGGGAGCACAACCTTGAGCTTAATCGTATCGCCCTTGGGAGCAATGGCATGTCCGCTCGCGAAGTCGTCCTGTATCAGACTGCCCGATTGGTTGATAACGCACAGACCATAAAGGTTGTTTGAAACAATCTGAGTACTCGAGCTAAATTTTATCGGGAAGATATTTGAAGCAAAGTTGACCGTGCCGGGCGAGCGCGCCGCCGTTTCCAGCGTCATGTACCAAAAAGTCGAGTTTGCTTGTTGACAGCCTTGATCTGATATTGATGATGCACACTGCCCCCTAGGATAGGTTGGATTCGGGCTCTCGCAGATGACCTCATATTGAGGAGGCGACGACAAGTTCGTGACGGCCGGGAAGCGTATATGGCCCGTCGCCCCGCAGTCGGGCCTAAAGCGAATGGTTACTTCGGTTGATGCAAGGTTATGGTGTTGGCCCAGTTGCTCGCAGGACGGTGAGGTAGCCGATGCCTGCTGACGCCAAGAACTCTGGTTATTCGCCGCGAACATTGAGTATGCAGATTGGCTGCCGGAGGGTGGGGCAAGAGGCCCGCCGCCGCTGCAGGCCGCCAAAAACGCAGAAACGGCGAACGTGAGGCCTAGCTGAACGAATCGATTGATGTTCATCTAAAGACACCTTTCTTGAGTCAGAGGTAAGTTGCACGTCATTGCGATTCGAGATCGCTGGTGGGGCCGAAGCACGAAGGCGAAGATACCGTTCTCAAATGTTTTAATTGTGGCGAATGCGATGAGTCTCGAGCTGCTAAGAACGCCCGAGCTTTGCGTCGCGGGCAAGCAGGTCGCTGCGGCGGGGGTTTCCCGATGAAGCGCGTCGTCGAGGCGAGCTAAATGTTCGCACTCGGCTCCTTGGTCGCGATCGCGTTCTCGTCGGATAGTCTTCTTTCCAGCGTTGTTCGGCAAAGGCTGGCTCATTAGACGCCGCACGCGATAAAGGCGTAGCTATCCGTGCCGGCACTCGGGAAGGTGAAGGACGACGTCAGCTGACTTGTCGGAACGATGGGCGAACCGAAGGTCGTCACGTCCTGGATCAACAGCGTATAGGTGGTCGTCTTGAACTCTGCCGGCCCGGCAAAGCTCACTTTGGTCGAGGTCTTGCCGGCAGTTCCCGGCACCGTGTCGACGACACAGTGCGCGGCGGAGGCCACCGTGGTGCCATTGCGCTGCAAGGCGGCTACGCCGCCCATGGTGACCTCACATGGACCGGTGGTCAACATGGTGAAGGCGCCGTAGCCATTGCCCTCCAGACAATTGGCAGCGGTGATGCCCAGGAACCCAAGAGCGGGAGAAATCGTTGCGGAAGCCGTCGGCGAGGGGGCTACGACGTTGCCGGCGTCCCACAGCGTTGGCGCGGTGGTCTGCAAGATCGCACTGCCCCTCTGTGTCTATGATGTG